>WQYT01000035.1 GCA_009781115.1 Coriobacteriia bacterium | reverse complement strand
CCAGTCAGCAACAAGGGTTACTTCTGCTACCGAGTCATCAGCAACCAAAGCACTATAAGGAGTGCTAGGTCCTGCTATGACGTCTGTATCAGGACTTTTCCAGCCATTGAAGGTATAGCCTGTTCGTTCAGGAGAGGTAGTAGGAAGAAAGCCCAAGCTATCCCAAAGCAGCATATCTGAGTCCAGATAGCTCGAAGGAGTCCCGCCATTAGCGTCATAGTGCACCGTATAGACTGAATTGGTGTAAAGTACATCAATCACGTTGCAGTTACCCGTAGTAAGGTCTGGGATAGTGCCCGTAGCATCACGCACGATAAAGGGAGCATTTTGCTGTTTGCCTTCCTTGTAACCTGGGGGACGCTTGTAATCAAGTTGTCCAGGATCGGTCCCTGAGGCAAGGTTGACCGCATTGCCTACTACGGCGTCAATCTCTGAGCTTGTACCGATCAGGTTAGCGCTGTCTAAGCTGTCTTGGTAGTAGTTAACAATATAGCTTGGTTTAGAGATAACAAAACCCGCTGAGTTAGTGGTGGCGTAGTAGCGACCGTCTACGGTGTCTAAGTCAGCTACTTCATTAGCACGCACTATTTCTCCTTGCTCTGCGTCATCAGGGATCTTGTAGGCAGTTGTAATATCTACCCGCGTGCTTGCAGGCAGGGTAATACCAGTGAAACGCAGATAAGTTGCGTTTGCTGGTACCGTGGTTGGGTCAGTAAAAGTAGTCCAACTACTGATCAAGTCAGGATCGGTACCTGTGACAGTGGTATAGGCATAGGTTGCAGAAGCTGCTGCACTGATACCGGTCACCAGAGACACCTGATTAAGGGTAACGCCGGTGAGGCTTGGTGTAAAATCACCCGAAGGAAGCGCCGTATAGACCGTTCCGCTACAAGACGTTCCCGTTCCATTTGAAACCGTAGAACGCAAAGTAGCAGTGCCTTTTGCACGCGCCAGATTACTGACCACCCACGGATACGACGGAATATTGAAACCATCTTTCTTCCAGGTGGTAGAAGCTTCCTGATCTGCGTTAGCAACCGTGGTGTTGGAGATGACTGCTGGAGCTAAGATGTTGAAGGTGGTCCGCTGCGCCATAACCTGATTAGTAGTTGAGCCATCGCCATCAAGATCATAGGGATCGCCGATGTTGATGCCACCACTCAAGGCCCAAGCACCTGAAACGCCTTCTCCCGTATAAAATGCCCAGATTGGCACACTGAGCTTCGCTGGTGTTCCATCCGGGATAATCAGTTTATAGTTAACTTGCAGCCACCAATCCTGGAGCGCATGCAAGTCCCCTAAGTACGTGATTGCATAGAGATTAACTCCAGCATTCGAAGTATCTACCGGACGGATTTGCACGTCCGTGTCCGCTATCTGGCGCAGATTGCCGTTAGCGATTGTTGGCGTAGTTGCTGTTCCTGAGCCAATCGAAAGCGTGAGGCTTGAGGCGTCAATCTGCAAGTAGTCCGGTACCGCAAGCCAGACGGTCGGATTATGGATGCGGGCGTTGTAATTGACGTTTGGCGCATTATAGCGAATGCCGTTAGTGATTTGAATCTCAATACCAGCTGAGATGTCTGCTGGCAGACCGACAAAGACCGACGTAGCAGCCATACCTGGCTTACTCAAAGGAACAGCATCTGCCGTCGCATAGATGGAACACCGCCGATCTGTTGCGCTTTTGTTCTGAGGCGTACTCGTGCCATCTTCCGGCGTCACCGTTGTAGTCATCTGCATTTGCAGCATGTCAGTACCCGGGATGATATCGGGCCCGCTGTGACGCTTGCTTCTCAGGTGCGCTTTGAAGCTGAAGCTGACTATATCCCTGTAAGCAACAGGCTGCTTTTGGGTAATCTTAATCTGCGTAATATAGACCGAATCAGCCTTGCCATTCATGATCCAGTTAGTTGGCGCTGCTGTGGTGACATAGCCGTTAGGATAAAGAGCACCACCTCCCCCATTCATCGCTGCTGTTTGACTAAAGATGGCTGGGTCATCAAAAGAGAAGGTAGCAGAATCATCGTCTGAATAGGTCACAGTCATCTTATCCAGATAGTCTTTGACCCGGGGATTTCCTGCAATTGTGGAGTTGACAATGAAATCACTGATATCGAGCATATCTCCTGAGGAAAAAGGAATCGTATAGCTCACATCATCAAGGGCTGCTTCGCCGTTAGCTGTACCGTTGTTAATAAAATAATTTAGGTTTGTGTAATCACCAGGTACAAGCGCAATACTCCCGTTAGAATTGCCGTTGGAATCATTTGCTGTATACATATTCCCCGGATAATCTGGCGATGGTGCATACGTGACACAAGATATCGCAGCAACGGTATAGTCCACTTTCACCGCAGCGGCGCTGTAGAGCTGCGTGATATCTGGATTCTCAATGTCATTAATAGGGCTGTCGTCATACCAGGTACCTGTTGCTTTGACATCATAGGTATACGAAGAGGCTCCACCGGCTGGAGGAGCTGTATAGATAACAGCGATATCGGGGGCAGACGGGCGGCTGACATTTTGTTGTGCGGCATAGCCTAAACCAGTAGTTGCCGATGTCGTCAGCACAATATGATCCTGCCCGGCAATGTTTACCGTTGACTGAGTGTAGTTAGAAAACGTAGTTACCTGCGTTGGTACCAATGTAGCTTCTGCGGGCAGGGTAACGGTGATCGTTAGGGTCTTGGGAGTTGAGGCGGAGTAATAGCTAGCACTATTGGCATAGCCTGCCCGTGCATCCGGCATATGGCTCAACACACCGGGGCTCAATATATAGGTTGGTCCGACTTTGGCGCTCTCAGCGGTAGTTGGTGAAAGAAAAGGGATGACATCGGTAGCGAAATTGGAATTGGGGCCAATACATTGCGGAGTACGCGGATTTTTCGCAAGTTGCAGACAGGGATAGAGAATGCTTTTGCAAGATGTTGTTACTGTCAGCACTTCCCCAACGGCGATCTCTGCTCCGCTCTGATTAAGATGCGGGGTCAGGTCACCGGTGTCACCGTTAAAGTTGTAGCTATTCATTTGATTGGTTAGTGTATAGATGATACTAAACTTCATGCCAGGCGTCATGTCGCTCTTTAAGGAGATGGTGCAGATACGGGGTTGACCGGGTGCTGCCTGGTTAGCAGCGGTACCGCGAGCTTGTAAAGAGACGGATGCTGCGTTGGCTGCCGTTATGACGTCGCTCGCTAAGACTACGCTGCCCGTTCCGTACGGCACCGTGAAGGTGATGGTGCCACCCGGGATGGGCTCCCTCCACATCACTTCTAATTGCACCTGGATTGATTGGGAGATGTCCTGACCGCAGAGTGCGTTGGGTTTGCAACGTAGGATGCCGTTGACGGGGTCGGTGTAGGTGGGAAGGTTGGAAGCTTTGATGAATTTGATGTCGCTCGTGGCCTCATCGGTAGATGTTGTTCGCACCAATGTATCGATGGTGGTGCCTGCTGCCGAGGGACTGTCTGCGCTGGCCACCTGGGGGGTTGCCGCGGGAGCGATCAGTTGCAGGAGCATCGCTACTGAAAGGACCATCATCAGGGCACGACGGCGCAGGCTGCTGGATTGCCGCGGTCGCTTCGCTCCCTCGCAATGACGGGGAAAAATGGTTCCCGCCCTTCGCGCACGCAGTGTCATCGTCGTTCTCATAAAGTGTTCCTTCCTCCCATGGTTTTTATGAGAGTCCCACTCGACTCCCCCTGTGGTAAGCGCCGGTGCGCTTGGTTACTGGTTTGCTCTGTGGCCCGAGGTCTATGTTTCTCCGAACAGAGGCGCGCCGGGTCGTCGCGCCCTACGGGGTCTTTGCCTAGCCGGGCGGTTTGCCCAGTGTCGAACAGACCGAAGGGCCTCGATGGCCCTGAGGGCTGTCTCCATTTAAGAAAAATCCTTCAAGTCCAGTCACGCATTGATGCATGTTGGCCTCCAGTGCCGAACAGACCGAAGGGCCTTGATGGGCCTGAGGGCTGTCTTTGTCAAAAAATACCTTCATAAAAAAAGCCTTCATAGGGTGGCCTCGGTTAGGGTTATCTCTATGGTTTCTGTGTTGGAGGCCCGGCCGGCTGTGTCTGTTGCGTGGATGAAGAGGACTGTTGTCCCCTCGCTTTCTGTGTCCAGCGATGACAGGCGGCTGAATACGATCTGCGCCTCGGCGCCGTCTGCGGCTTGTGCGCTTACGCCGGCGTCGCGCAGGATGCGGGCCGCGGTCAGCCGCGTGCCGACCTCATAGCGCAGCGTTGGGCACGCGATCGTCAGCGTTGGGTCTGCCGGGACCGGGGCCGGAACCGGGGCCGGTGCGGGTGCGGGCTGCGGCGGATTCGACACCTGCGTGGGCTGCTGGTCCGACGTCGAGACAGGGGTCGGCGCTTGCGCGGCCAACACCGACCCCCCGGTTTTTGTTGTTTTTGTTGACGACGCGGACTGTGCGGCGCTGTGCGCAGACTGGTTGCTGCGGGCGTTATCGCGCGCCCGTGAATACGCCACGTATCCCGTGCCACCGGCAACTACGCCCACAGTAATAACCACGCACGTGGCCTTTACCGCCGATGCGCTGATCAGGCGCGTTGCGGCAGTTATCGCCTTGATGAGGCTGGCGCTGTGATGACCTTTGCCAATAAAAAATCCGGCGCGGGCGGCAGCGGCAGCCCCGGCACCCGCAGGGCCGGAAAGCGCCACCGGCAGCAGCGCCGCCAGACACGCCGTAGTCTGCGCGCGGGCCGCCGTGACGTCTGACTGGCGCAAGTCTTCTGCAAAAAGACGCGGCAACGCCACCGCCATCGGCATCGCGGAGCGTTCGCCCTCGTGGGGCGCTGCTGCGCCCTGGGCCTGCTGGACCTGCTGCTGCGCGGCGCTTGCCATCTGCTGGAGCGCCCGATGCGCGTCATGCAGGCGCTTGCTCACAACCGCCGAGCTCAGATCCAGGATCGGCGCGATCTCTCGCGGCTTAAGCCCCGCAAAGTAGTACAGCAGGACCGTCTCTTTCTGGACAGCCGTCAGCTTGTTTAAGACGGCCTGCACAAACTCCCTCCCAAAGTCAGAATCAAGCACCTGGTCTGTGAACAAAGTCCCGGATTCTTCTTCTGGGTCATACTCAAGCTCTTGCTGGCTTGCCTGCAGGAGCTCCGACTCGTACCCATAGTCATCAAGGGCGTCCAGCTCGCACTGGTGGGCACGATCTGTCGCGGCGCGGCGCGTGGTGTCCTGCAGCACGGTGTGCGCAATGCGGTAGAGCCAGCTCTGGAAGGCCTGCGGATTTTTGAGGCTGTCGAGCTTGAGGAGCACCCTGAGGAAGGTCTCCTGCGCGACTTCCTGCGCCTGGTCCTCTGAAGACAGCTGGCGCAGGGCAAAGTAGTAGATTTGCGGGAAGTAAATCTCATAGAGCTCGCCGAAGGCTTGCTTGTCGCCTTCCTGGGCTTTGCGCACTAGGCGTGCGTTCTTGGTATGTCGGGCTCCCCCATGCATAGTATCAATGACGGAAGTTTTCATTTTTATTACCCCTGTTTCTGAAAAAAGTTGCAAATTTTTTGGCGCGAGAGTTGGTGCGGTTGTTTGCTGTTTGTTATTTTTTGCGAGTGATTGATTGCTTGTTGCGTGTTGTTTGCGTGCTGCATGCATGATTGTTGCATTTTTGGTGCATGCAGTTTGCCTGCTGCTTGCCTGCTGCTTGCCTGCTGCTTGCCTGCTGCCAGAAACAATAATTGCCGACGGACATTCCTCCTCCCTATGTATTGAGCCGTCGTGTCGCTGTCGGTTTCACATGAAAAAGGACAGCCACGGTGACTGTCCAAGCCCATAACAACTGCCGCGCAACTGCTAATGCGTGGCTGCCCTTTTTCTGGCACAGTCACGCACGAGGAATCCCCACGCACTTTGGCGCCGCTATGGGTTTGGACGTGTTAAGAATACCATATCGCCAGCGATTACCGGCTAAAATATCCTAAATAGCTGGCATAACTGATATTTGCCCGAATTACACGCCCCTGCTGCCACCATCAGCTAATGAGACAGGGGGACGGTTCTCTTGTCTCATTTCCGATGAGACAAGAGAACCGTCCCCCTGTCTCAAATTGCGACGCCGCGGGGAACCAGAGTCAATGCTTGTACTTACGCCGCTATTGCTTTCGGTTTTTTACCCAGCGGAACCCCATAGGCAGCCATGATCTTACAGATGGTGCTGTATCGTGGATCACTGCCCTCCCTTAACGAGCGATAGAGGCTTTCGCGGGAAAGGCCCGTCTTGCGGGCAAGCTCTGTCATGCCGCCACGAGCACGAGCTACCTCTCTGAGCGCCGCCGGAAGCAGTGCAGGATCCTCGTCCATGACACATTCAAGATAATAGGCAATATCCTCTTCTGTCTTAAGAAACTCGGTTGCGTCAAAGTCGCTCAGTTTGTTAATATCTATCATCGTCTCTACCTTCTCTCAAGTTTCTCACCATATCCTGAGCTGTCTCAATATCGCGGCTTTGGGTGCGCTTATCGCCCCCTATTAAAAGGATAATGAGCACGTTGTCATACCGTGTGTAATACACTCGATAGCCCGGCCCATAATCTATACGCAGCTCCGTGACATCGCCTGGCAGATTCTTATGGTCACCAGGGTTACCCTCAGCCAATCGCAGCAGCCGGGCACTGATGCGCTTCTGCGCATTTCGGTCTTTCAGCGCACACATCCATTGTGTGAATATCCTTGTCTGCTTTTGTCTCATATATCGAGTGTAGCCGATTGGCTACATATTGGCAAGAGGGCGGAGGGCTGCCTGAAAATCATCACGCAGACAGCGATATTCAATAAGCGCAAAGCCCTCTGCCCTTGAGACAGGGGTGAGACAGGGGGACGGTTCTCTTGTCTCATTTCCGATGAGACAAGAGAACCGTCCCCCTGTCTCAGAAGCAAGCAGGCCAGGGGCGGTAAACCTCTGGCCTGCGATAACTCTGGTGCACCGTGTAGGGTTCGAACCTACGACCTTGGGATTAAGAGTTTCTGTTAAGCACTAGCCACGAGTAGCCACTAGTAGCCATTTACCTGCGGTTATGTAGCCACAAGGAGCCATGAGAGGCCACAAGTTTCCAAGAAGTTTGCAACATATTTGCAACATACTGAGACGCGGATATATCCCGCCGCCGCGCGTCGCCTTCGCTTATGCCGGGATAGCCTCGCGCTTCGCTGCTGGCGCCTTGCCTGCTGGCCGTTTCGCCGGCGCCTTGCGCGTCGCCTTCGCCCCTGCTGCAGGCGTGATGCTGATCTTCACTCCACAGGCATCAAGCACTTTGCGGATAGTCTTATAGTTCGGGTTACCGACCTCTGAGAGCGCCGTGTAGAGCGCCTCGCGCGATATACCAGTTCTACGTGCTACCTCAGTCATGCCTATAGAGCGAGCCACAACGCCGATTGCCGCGGGGAGCATATCCGGGTCCTCTTCTACGGCCGCTTCAAGAAAGTAAGCAGCATCCTCATCTGTCTCGATATGCTCAGACGGATCCCATCTGTAAAGTTTCTCAGCCATGATCTTCTCCTTTCAATTCACGCGCCATCTCTTGCGCTGTCTCAATATCTCTTTGCTGTGTGCGCTTATCGCCACCGACCAGAAGCAAGATGATCTCTGAACCTTTCTGTGTGGCATAAACGCGATAGCCCGGGCCATAGTCTATCCTCATTTCTATGACTCCGCCGGAAAGATTCCTGTGATCTCCTAGGTAACCATTTTCATGGAGGCGGTACAGCCGGGCATCTATCCGCATACGGGCCTGACGGTCTCTGAGGTTCTTGAACCACTTCTTGTAGGTTTCTGTACTACGAACGATCATGTATCTATTGTAATATAAAAATTACAGTAAGGCAAGGGGAAAGATGGTATCTTCGCAGAGCGAAGGCGGCGAAAATAGCGAAGCGGCCCGGGGAGCAACCCCCGGACCAACCAGGTGAGACAGGGGGACGGTGAGACAAGAGAACCGTCCCCCTGTCTCACTGTCTTTCCGATGAGACAAGAGAACCGTCCCCCTGTCTCACCCCTGTCTCAGAAGCAAGCAGGCCAGGGGCGGTAAGCCTCTGGCCTGCGGGTTTAGTGGTGCACCGTGTAGGGTTCGAACCTACGACCTTGGGATTAAGAGTCCCCTGCTCTGCCAACTGAGCTAACGGTGCTTATGTAATGCGCGACCATCTAGTATAGTCTAAGTGCCGCTCTTACTTCAACTCTCAAGCATGTTTAACGAAAAGATCGCTTCACAGAAGACATGAAAAACGGCTCCGAACACAGTGTACCCGACCCCCTGTGTTCGGACCCCTGTGTTCGCTCTGAGCGGCTTAGGCGGAAGAAGCCGCTCTAGACGGTGCCTTCTGTCCAGCTGTGCAGATAGCGTTCTTGCTGCGGGGTGAGCGTATCGATGGTGACGCCCATGCTGGCCAGTTTCAGGTCAGATATCTGGTACTCAAGGTCCTCGGGCATGTCGTAGACCTGCGCCACAAGCGTACCCTTGTTGGCGCGCATCCACTCAGCCGCCAGCGCCTGGGTCGCAAAGCTCATGTCCATGACTGAGGCCGGGTGGCCCTCCGCACAGCTGAGGTTTACCAGGCGGCCCTGCGCCAGCAGATAGAAGCGGCGGCCATCGGGCATTACGAACTCCTCAACCAGGGGCTTGACCTCGGCGGCTTTAACCGCGTGTTCGCGCAGCCAGGGGATATTGATCTCGACGTCAAAGTGACCTGAATTGGCAAGGATCGCCCCGTCTTTCAGGTTCACAAACGCCGCCTCGTCGATCACGTGGCAGTCGCCGGTGACCGTCACCCAGATGTCAGCGTGTTTGGCTGCCTCGGCCGCGGGCATGACCTCGCAGCCATCCATGACGGCCTCAAGCGCCGCCAGGCTGTCAACCTCACAGGCAATGACGCGCATGCCCATGCCCTTGGCGCGCAGCGCCAGGCCCTTGCCGCACCAGCCGTAGCCGCTAACCACCAGTGTGCGGCCCGCCAGCAGGCGATTGGTCGCGCGAACAATGCCGTCAAGGGTGGACTGGCCGGTGCCGTAGCGGTTGTCAAAGAAGTGCTTGGTCTTGGCGTCGTTGACCGCCATGATGGGGTATTTGAGCGCCTTATCTGCCTCCATCGCGCGCAGGCGGATGACGCCCGTTGTGGTCTCTTCCGTGCCGCCGATGATCTCGGCCAGCTGCGCCGGATACTGCGAGTGGATGCGGCTTACCATGTCACAGCCGTCATCCATCGTCATCTGCGGGTGCGTGGCGATGACCGCGTCGATGTGACGGTGATAGGTCGCGTCATCCTCGCCACGGATGGCGCAAACAGCGACCCCGTAGTGCTGCACGAGGGCCGCGGCAACGTCATCCTGGGTCGAGAGCGGATTGCTCGCGCACAGCGTCACCTCTGCGCCTCCTGCTACCAGCGCGCGCATGAGGTTGGCCGTCTCGGTCGTCACATGCATGCAGGCGCCAATGCGCAGGCCCGCCAGCGTTTGTTCGGCGGTAAAGCGCTCGCGGATGGCCGCCAGCACGGGCATGTCGGCGTCGGCCCACTCGATACGGGCGCGACCCGCGTCGGCAAGCGAGAGGTCCTTCACATCGTAGTTCATTGACTGCTCCTTTTGTCAGGTAAGATTATTCTTAAAGCATACCTATTTTATCGCATTCCCATACACCATGAGCCGGTCAAGACAGATCAGCTTTGAGCCTGTTGTGCGGGAAACGATGGTCAGCTTATGGACAACTCCTGACTTGAGCCCGCCTTTATAGAAGAGGGCTTGCCGGTATGAGCTGCTGGTGGCAGTGCAGTCGATGATGCCGCAGCTGACGTCATCAATGTAGATCTGCAGCTTCCCATACGTCGCAGCCCGAATGCCTTCCACTTCGATTGCCGTACCCGTGAACCTGGTCGATACTGAGGCCCCCGCAGCAGAGGTAAGCCTTACTACCCCACCGTAAGCAGCCGTGGTATTTCCTGTCCCCCAGGCGCCTGCATAGGTAAAGACCGCGTTGTTTTCTTCGTAGGCGTTCCAGCCGTTAGCAGAAAAGTCAGGCGCGCTGCCTGTCCCATGCACCATGAAACGATCCAGGCACACGATTGCAGGGGCAGAAGACGTGACCGTAATCTGTATGAGGTGGGTCTTATTGGGATCCAGCCCTGTTTTGCGGAAAAGCGCCTGCTGGTAGCGCGTCGGAGCAGTCCTCAGGTTGACGCTGCCCTGCGATACCCCATCAAGAGTGACGGTCGCCGATCCATAGGTCGCGGCTCTGATGCCGACCCACTCGATCCCGTCGCCTTTGAACCGAAACGAGATCGAGGCGCCCTTTGCGGTGCTGAGATAGACAGCGCCCCCTGATGATGCAGAATTCGTTGCCTTTGACCAGGCACCCGTGCGCGCAACAAAAGAGCTCGTCTCCTCGTAGGCGGCCCACCCGCCCCCCGGGGCGGTAGCAGGTTTGGGCCCGGGATCCGGCCCGACAGGAGCCGCCGGAACCACCGGAGCCGGAGTCGGAGCCGGAGAGGCTCCGCCGGTCAGCGTGAAGTTGGCGCTTTTCAAGCCCAGTTTTGTGCGAACGTTATCGGCGTTGCTGACCGAGGTCTTTGTGCCATTGCTGAAGGTAAACGTGGCGACTTTATTCCAGCCGCCGGTCGCTTTGGTCAGCGCGACGCCGGTCACATAAGCGCCGCTTGGCACGCGCACTCCCCGGCTGGAAAGCGTGCTGGCCATCTGTGCGCCCGTCATCTTTACGGTCCAGTAGTGGCTGGGATTGGCTTTTTTGCTGTACGGATCGGCCTTCGAGCGCAGGTAGGGTACGGTCGCCGACCACACGTCCTCGGAATTTGCCGTGGCGTCACTGTTGTCTGAAGAAAAAAAGGTGGTCGCGACGGCGCCCTTATAGGTAACATACTGGTTGTTGGTCGCCGTGACCGCGCTGTTAGAGTGGGATTCCTCCAATGACGACCACGCGTCATTGTTGAAGTTTGTGTAGCCGCTGCAGTAAGCCTGGCCGCCATATACCTGATCTGCGGTCGAACAGGCCAGCGTCGAGCCCGCCTTTGCCTTTGCGTAGGCATAGCTGCGCGCGCAGAGCGCCTGCGCCTGGCTGGTCGCCGGGGCCGGATTAAACATCGCGCCCAGCTCGCGCGGCACGACGCCAAACAGATACTCCTGCATAGAAGCAACGTTAATCAGTTTGATGCTTGAACCTGAAGCCGTCAGGACCATGTGGCCACGATAGCGCGTGTAGGTACGCGAGAACGGGCCGCTTGCATTAGCAACCGTGATTGAGCCGAGCGCCGTACCGCTGTTGCCCACCGGCGCGACCGTGATACTGCTCTTTTTCAGGCTGACTTTTGGCGCGTTTGCCAGGTTGGCGCCCGTCTGCATAAAGATGACGCCGCCTGAGGCCGTAAACGTGTAGAAATCACGCGGCTTGGAAGCTCCGTCAATCGTGAGGCTGCTGAGCTTCGGGCTTGCCGTAGTAAGCATCCATGACGGTCTGCTTGAAGAAGACGCGCCGCCAACGTTGACTTTCACCGACGGAGAGCTCGAAAATTTCGAGATGGCTACGCCGGTGTAGTACTGATTGATGATGGCGGAGAGACTCTTGCCCTCTCTGCCCATCCCGATAGCTCCATACTGGGACATTCCCAGTCCGTGCCCATATCCAGAACCGTTGAGCGTGAACGTGGGGACAGCCGCCTGCGCGCCTGCCGGAATCATGCTCAGGCTCAATGCCAGAACCGTGATGCCTGCCAGAAGTCGTTGCATAAGCAACCGACCCCTGATACGTGGTGTGTGTGTGCCTGTACACATACCGTTCCCTCCCTAAAATATGTCAGTTCGCTGTAGTCACAGGGACTTTTGACAAGTCCCAATCCTGTCCAATCACCACCAGGATTTCCGTCGGGAAGTCCTGCAGCCCGTTATTCGGGGCAACTTTCATCGTAGGCAACAGCTTTGCCGCGACGCTTTCTGCCGCCGCTTGATTGGTCGCCTTATCCGTTTTGTAATAGACGAAGCTTTGCTGGTACACCGACTGATTTGCCGTGTTGCCAACATCGCCTACGTTATAGCCATACGCCAGCAGGATCGTAGCGGCCTGCTTGGCAATACCATTACGCTGCGTGCCGTTTTGCACCGTGACGGTGACCTTGGCGGGATCGACGGTAGTCGAAGGCTGCGCCACGCCAGAGTCGAAGGGCTGACCTGCCGCAAACTTGTTCATAATCTCTGTTTTGGCTTCCTCGTCAGGAACAACGTAGGGAGATATCCACTGCCCGGGCAATGTCGTCGTATAGAGATGGTCGGACTTAAGCCCCTTGAAGGTCTTCGCCAGATCCTGGAGCTCGGTCAGACTCAGATCGGTTGTGATGTATTTGGATGACGCGCCCACCACCTGCAAAAGCTGCGAGCGGGGCGTCGTGGCCAGCTGATCAACCAGAGCCTTAAAGAAGAGCTGCTGAGTCCTCATGCGCCCGAAGTCCTGGTCAACATAGGTCTCGCGACTGCGCACCAGCGTGAGCGCGTGGTTTCCGTCAAGGATCTGCGGACCCGCGTCGATGACCGACGCGCTTTTGTCGCGCGTATAGTCCGCATCAGGGTCATTGATGCGCTGCGGTACGTCTATCTTGATTCCGCCGAGGGAATTGATCACGTTTTCAAAGCCGAGAAAATCGATCGTCATGACGTGATTGACGCTCTGGCCCGTCAGGTTCTCGACCGTCTGAATAGCCAGTGGCTCCTGCCCGTAGGCATAGGCCGCATTGATTTTTTGCGTTCCGTAATCGGCCACGATGGTTTTGTAGTCACGCGGAATAGACACCATCCAGATCTGCTTGGTTTGGGGGTCAACGCGCGCAAGAATCATCACATCGCTGCGATAAGACGTCTGTCCCTCGCGCTTGTCGCAACCCAGAAGCAGGATGTTGAAGGGCTTGCCCGCCACCGCAGCGTGCGTAATGGCGCCGCGGACGTCGTTGCCCGTTTGCTTATTGGAGTGGATGCGATTCTGCAGAACCCCCAGATAGATGCCCGCGCCGCCCGCAACTGCCGCGATCACAAAAAAGATTGAGGTAAGTATCACGATGAGTCGTTTTTGCGTGCGCTTGCGGCGTCGATCGCGCTCAGCCATCAGACGGGTCGGCGCCATCTCAAGCTGCGGAGAGGCCGCCAGCCGGGTTGTTCTGAGCGATGACTGCGCGGCTTCGCGCCCCACGCGGGAGCTCTCCATCCGCACACCGCTTCGATCCGGCGTACGCAGCCGCACTCCACTGGCGCCAATGGTGCTCTCGAACTGCTCGCGCGAGCGGCTGTTTCCATAATTTTTCTGGGAGCGTTTTCCCATAAATGCTGTGCCACTTTCTGTTTATACCTGATACTTAAGTCTCTGGAGAGTATCGCTGTCAGGTAAGCGGGTGCGTCCGTGCGTTCGTGCGTTCGGAAAAGTCTTGAAAGTCCGTATACTCATCCAACTATTCAGTATGGCGGATAATTCCCGTGAATCACCCGCCCGTGTGTGAGCTGTTACTTACCACCACGTAATGTTCATAGGATGCCCACAATCAGCCCGGCACGCTGTGACGCTTAATCCGGGCGCCCAGCGTGGCAAGCTTGCCGCAGAAATCCTCATAGCCGCGATCGATGTGGTAAACATCATAGACCGTCGTGGTCCCCTCCGCGACCAGGCCAGCCAGCACCAGGGCCGCGCCCCCGCGCAGGTCAGGACTGCTGACCGGCGCGCCGGAAAGCAGCGTATTGCCCTTGACCAGCGCGTAATGGCCTTCGATCGAGATATCAGCGCCCATGCGCCCCAGCTCATCTGCGAACATGAAGCGGTTCTCGAAGACGTTTTCCGTCACGATCGAAGAGCCCTGCGCAATCGCGTCGGCAGCCATGAATTGAGCCTGCATGTCAGTAGGAAACCCGGGATAAGGCAGGGTCTGGATATCGACCGCCTTAAGGTCGCCTGCGTCATGCAGCCAGATCGTGTGAGCGCCGCGCTCGATACGGGCGCCCATCGCCTCAAGCTTGCGCAACACAACATCAAGGTGCTCCGGATTGACCCCTTCGACTTCAATATCACCGTGCGTCATCGCCGCGGCAACCAGGAAGGTACCCGCCTCAATGCGATCCCCGATCACCTGGTGGCGCAGCTCACGGATATCCGTTGTGCCCGTAATCGCAAGCTCTGAAGTTCCCGCACCTTCGATTGGGACGCCCGCCTCCTGCAGGAAGGCGACCAGATCGGTGATCTCCGGCTCACGCGCGGCATTCTTGATGATAGTGGTCCCATGTGCGCGTGCGGCGGCCATGATGAGGTTTTCTGTTGCGCCCACGCTTGGGAACTCCAGCAGCACCTCGGCTGCCTGCAGGCCGGACGGGGGTACCTCCACGTTGATAAAACCATGCTCGATACGGACCTCCGCGCCCAGCGCCTGGAGCCCCGCGATGTGCATGTCGATCTTACGCGACCCGATGTTGCAGCCCCCGGGCAGAGCGACCCGCGCCTGGCCACAACGTCCGGACAGGGGCCCGAGCACCGCTGTCGAGGCGCGCATCTGTGCCACCAGCTCATAGGGCGCCGTGTGAGAGCTGAGCTGGCGCCCGTCAAGCGTCAGCTCATGATGGGCCGTCCAGCTGACTTTGACCCCGAGGGCCTGGAGCACCTGCCCCATGATCTCGACATCGGCGATGTGCGGGACATTTTGCAGGACGGTCACGCCTTCGATGAGCAACGAAGCCGCCATCAGCTTCAGGACCGAGTTCTTGGCCCCAGCAACGACGACGCGCCCCGAGAGCGCGGGTGAATGTTCTATTGTGATGTAATCTGCCAAATCATCCCTACCATCTTGCTGGCCCGAACCGGCGGCGCGCCGGGTCGGCTGTCGCCGCATTGCCTTGCCGCTCCGGGCAGAGGCGCGCCGGGTCGTCGCGCCCTACAGGGGCTTTGCCAGACCGTTTTTGTTGCCGCTCCGGACAGCGTCACACCTGGTACCTTTTGCCACTCTCTATTATATAAAAAACAGGTCGTTTGCACGGGGGTGTAAACGACCTGTTCATACTAATGCTTTGTGCGCCTTAGCCGTTGGGATGATGTCCCAGGACGATCAGGACGCTGCTGAGCCAATCCATTTCGCGTTGGATGTCGCTGCGCGCATCAAGATGTTCATCGTCGGCAGGCAGCGCATCGCGCTCGGCCTTCAGCGCAGCAAGCTGCGTGTTCAGCTCGGCAGCGTTGAGCTCTTTGACCGCGACGGCCCGGTCAGTCAGCACGGTCACGTGATCAAGCGCCACCTGAAGATAGCCACCCTGCAGCGCGTAGACGTCAACGTCGCCCGCCGTGTTGTCCAGGGTCAGGCGCAGCTCGCCGCGTCCCAGCTCACAGACCATCGGCGCGTGCAGAGGCAAGACGCCAAATTCACCCGTTGGGGAAGTAGCGACGACCTGGCGCACCTCACCGGAGTAAAGCGTCGCGGTCGGCGTCACCACATCGACTAATAGAGTTCCGGGCATAGCAGACCCCCCTCTATGCCGCAGCCTTCATCTGTGCCGCGCGCTCGATGACGTCATCGATCGTTGAGGCATAGCGGAAGGCCTGCTCGGGAAGATCATCGTGCTTGCCGTCAACGATCTCAGCAAAGCTGCGGATCGTGTCCTCCAGCTTGACATAGACGCCCGGGTTGCCCGTGAACTGCTCGGCCACGTGGAAGCTCTGCGAGAGGAATTGCTCGATCTTACGCGCACGCGAGACCGTCAGCTTATCCTCTTCAGACAGCTCGTCCATACCCAAAATGGCGATGATGTCCTGCAGGTCCTTGTAGTGCTGCAAGATCTCCTGCACGGCGCGGGCCACGCGATAGTGCTCCTCGCCCACGATCTGCGGGTCAAGGGCGCGCGAGGTGGAGTCAAGCGGATCGACCGCCGGATAGATGCCCTTCTCTGAAATGGCGCGCGATAAGGTGGTCGTTGCGTCTAAGTGCGTAAAGGCTGTTGCCGGCGCCGGGTCGGTCAGGTCGTCTGCCGGCACGTAGATGGCCTGCACGGACGTGATCGAGCCGGTGGTGGTTGACGTAATGCGCTCCTGCAGCGTACCCATCTCGGTAGCCAGCGTGGGCTGGTAGCCCACCGCCGAAGGCATGCGGCCCAAAAGCGCCGATACCTCAGAGCCCGCCTGTGTAAAGCGGAAGATGTTGTCGATAAAGAGCAACACGTCCTGGCCCTCATCGCGGAAGTACTCGGCCTCGGTAAGCCCCGCCAGGCCGACGCGCAGGCGCGCTCCCGGCGGCTCGTTCATCTGGCCGTAAACCAGGCAGGTCTTGTTGATGACGCCTGACTCGCTCATTTCGTTAAAGAGGTCGGTGCCCTCACGGGTGCGCTCGCCCACGCCGGTAAAGACCGACGTGCCGCCGGACTCCTGCGCCAGGTTGTTGATGAGCTCAAGAATCACGACCGTCTTGCCTACGCCAGCGCCGCCAAAGAGCCCCGTCTTACCGCCCTTGATGTAGGGCTCAAGCAAGTCGATTACTTTAATGCCGGTCTCAAAGATCTCGGTCGAAGGCTCCAGCTCCGGAAACTCCGGGGCGGGACGGTGGATGGGATAGAAGTCAGAGATCCCCTCTGGCATGGGCTTTTCATCCACGGGCTGGCCCATCACGTTCCAGATGCGACCCAGCGTAGCCTTGCCAACCGGCATCAGCATTGCCTTGCCGGTATCAACAACTTCCAGGCCGCGCTGCAGACCGTCGGTCGAAGACATCGCCACCGCGCGAACAATGTCGCCCGGCAGGTGCTGCTGCACCTCGCAGATGGTCTCAACACGACCGATGGGGGTCTCGGCGTCGATCTTGAGCGCATTGTAAATGGCAGGCATCGTCTCGGGCGTGAATTGAATATCGACAACCGCGCCGACCACGCTTACGATATGTCCTGTGTTCATAGATGCGTCCTTTTCTTGTTACTGGTCTTCCAGAGCGGCCGCCCCGCCGACGATCTCTGAGATCTCGGTCGTGATGGCGCTCTGGCGCGCGCGGTTATATGACCGCGTAAGCGTACTTATCATCTCGGAGGCGTTATCCGTCGCAGCCTTCATGGCAGTGCGGCGCGCTCCGTGCTCAGCCTCAGCGGACTCCAGGAAGTAGCCAAAAGTCATGGCTTCCACATAGGTCGGAATCAGGCTTTTGAGTACGTCTTCGGCAGAAGGCTCAAAGATGTACTCAAGATTTCTGCGCTGGGCAGACGGTTTCTCCGTATCTGCGTCGCCGTTGTCCTCATCTTCGATGACGACCGGCAAAAACGTAATGCTCTTAGGGACCTGGCGCGCCACATTAATAAAGTGGTTGTAGAATATCTCGACCCGGTCAAGCGTACCTTCCGCATACTCCCGCATAATGCGCGTCGCAAGCGATTGCGCGTCAGCAAAAGTCGGCGCCCCGGTATTGCCAACAAGGCTCATCACCGGCGTGATGCCCCGGTACTGAAAATAGTTCTGGGCCTTACGTCCGTAGCAGACAAGCTCAACCTCAAGACCACGAGCGATGGCCTGGGAATACGCCTGCTCAACCAGGTGGATAATGCCGGCATTAAAGCCTCCGGCCTGACCGCGGTCGCTGGTAATAGCTACCAGCATAATGCGCTTGCACTCAGCGTGCTCCTCAAGCAGAGGATGAGCCACACCCGTGCCAGCCCGACGCAGATCCGAGAGGATATGCTTCAGCGCATGGACGTAGGGCTCAGCCGCGTTCGCCTTATTCTGGGCGCCCCGGATCTTAGCCGTCGAGACCATCTCCATCGTGCGCGTCACCTGACGCGTCGACTGTATGGCCGATATCCGGCCTTTGATCTCTTTCAGGTTGGCCATTACTCGCCGCTCCCCTGCAGATCAGCGTAGACCGCGATAGCCGCCTTGAGCTCCTTTTCAAGGCCTGCGTCAAGCTTCTTCACGTCAGCGATCTTAGCCAGAAGGTCTGCATTGACCGTACTCAGGTGCTCCAGCATCCCATCACGGAAGGCAGGCACCTTCTCGGGCTCTATGGCGTCCATGAAACCCTGGTTCGTGGCAAAGATAGCCGCGACTTGCTTCTCGACCGGCAGCGGGGCGTAGCGGGGCTGCTTGAGCAGCTCGACCACGCGGGCGCCGCGCGCCAGCGTTTGCTTGGTCGCGTCATCCAGATCGCTGCCAAACTGCGCAAAGGCCGCCATCTCGCGGTACTGCGCCAGGTCAAGACGCAGAGAGCCTGCGACCTGCTTCATGGCCTTGATCTGTGCGTCGCCACCCACGCGCGACACCGAGATGCCGGGGTTGATAGCGGGGCGCACGCCCTGGAAGAAGAGCTCTGACTGCAAAAATATCTGGCCGTCGGTGATCGAGATGACGTTGGTCGGGATGTAGGCTGACACATCGCCTGCCTGTGTCTCGATGATCGGCAGCGCCGTCAGCGATCCCGCGCCGTTGTCATCGGAAAGTTTGACCGCGCGCTCAAGCAGGCGCGAGTGCAGGTAGAAGACATCGCCCGGATAGGCCTCGCGTCCCGGAGGACGACGCAGCGTCAGCGACATCTGGCGGTAGGCCACCGCCTGCTTGCTCAGGTCATCGTAAATGCAGAGTACGTGGCGGCCTGGATTGCTGGCAGAAGCCGGATTTCCGTCTGCGCCGTTGTACATGAAGTACTCGCCCATGGCGCAACCGGCCATCGGGGCGATGTATTGCATCGGCGCCGCATCAGAGGCCGGCGCAGAGACGACGATGGTCTTGTCCATGACGCCGTATTTCTCCAGCGTCTCGACAATGCCCGCCACCGTGGATGCCTTCTGGCCAATCGCCACATACACGCAGAGGACGTCGGAGTCCTTCTGGTTGATGATCGTGTCAATCGCTATTGCGGTCTTACCAATCTGGCGGTCGCCAATAATCAGCTCGCGCTGTCCGCGCCCGACCGGGATCATCGAGTCAATAGCCAGAAGTCCCGTCTGGAGCGGCTCGCACACGCCCTTGCGCTGGATGATACCCGGCGCCTTGAACTCGACGGGGCGACGCCCGTCGTAGTCGATCGGGCCTTTGCCGTCGATCGGGTCACCGAGGGCAGAGACCACGCGGCCTAACATTTTCTCGCCAACCGGCACGTCAACCAGACGTCCCGTGCAGCTGACCTGATCGTTTTCTTTTATCTTGTCCACGTCGCCAAGCAGTACGGCGCCGATCTCAAGCTCATTAAGGTTCAGCGCCAGGCCAAAGACCTTAGCGCCATCCTCGCAGATAAACTCAAGCAGCTCGCCCTGCATAGCTTTCTTAAGCCCGGTGACTCGTGCGATACCATCGCCGACCTGAATAACTGTGCCCACTTCACGGACACCGAGGTCAGGCGTAAAGGCATCGATCTCTCTTAAGAACGACTCATCGAACTTCAAGTCTGAAAGCCCAGACATTATGCCT
>WQYT01000034.1 GCA_009781115.1 Coriobacteriia bacterium | reverse complement strand
GCTAAGCACAGGAGCAAAGGTAGGCTATCTGGCATTAGGATTATTCCTGGCAGTAGTCGGCGTTGGCATTGCATGGTTTATCAACAAAGATAAACCAACCAGCAAAGAAGCCCTGAAGTTTTCAATCATTGGTCTGGTTATTGCCGTAGTCGTCTATGTCTTGTTCTATGTCCTGGTCTTTGCAACAGCCATGTCTCACGTAGCCGGAATGTAAGGTGACAAATGCCCCTGGGGTATTTGTCACGAGCACCGTAGGTGCGAGATTTTCTAAAAACAGGGCGCCGCGGGCGCTCTGTTTTTCTGTAGTTTATGGCAGCAGCTCGGACAAAAGGGTACAGGCCCTGTTTTGCCCTCGGACACAAGGCCAGTCCCTGGCTATTTCGGCTCTGAGATATGGTGACAAGCACCCCAGGGGCAATTGTCACCAGTTGTCCCCCCGCAAGTCATCCTGCGCGTAGTCGCAGGATCCAGGATTCCGATGCGTGCCCGTGCCACCCCGAACAAGGCGCGCCGGGTCGTCGCGCCCTACGCAGACTCTACCAGTCAGAACCGTTACAGCTGGCGCCAGAATACAGTCGGGACGAACGGATTCTAGATTGAGCCAATCAACGCCTGATCTATCGCTTGCCGGAAAAACTCAGACTTGCTTTTTCCAATCTTCTTGCTTACTGCCTCAACGGCTGCAATGCGTGATTTGGGCAAGCGAAAAGACACCGTTTCAAGGTCCTCATCGTAGAGCTTTGGACGTCCCATAACGACAGGCTGATCGCTATACCAGTCTCCCGTTTCGCACTCCTTATCCATTTGCCGAATATAATCCTCGGTAAGTATTTGTCCGCTTGCAGTTTTATATTCCATTTACTTTCTCCTGTCTATCCCCATCTCTTTGAAGGTACATTCTTGCGGTGGCGTCAAGGCGTGGTATATAAACCATCTGCCGTAATCTAATCGAAATGCACCTATCTGTAACAGCCTTCCTTTGATATCAAAGCCGAGAACTATATAGTCGTCCTGCTTTCTCTCCTTTGAGGCGATTGCATTTTCCCAGGCATACCCGATGTCCTCCTCGGAAATATCCGGATGCTTTGCGATAATGTGCTTATCAAAGAATAGTCGATTGTCCATGCCGTCCTAACTTATGTATTGCATAAGTATAGCGCGTTATTGGTCTTGCTGCAAGCAGGTCGCCTGCGGGGTGAGCTATCGATGAAGACTCGCCAAAGCTACAGGTGACAAATACCCCAGGGGTATTTGTCACGAGCACCGTAGGTGCGAGATTTTTTAAAAACAGGGCGCCCACAGGCGCTCTGTTTTTCTGTAGTTTATGGCAACAGCTCGAACAAAAGCCGCCGCCTGACCCGTACTAACGGGTAAGGCGGCACTTCAAATCAGTTGAGGCGCTCGCCCGTCTCGGATGACAGGCTCACCTCTGACTTCAGTATAGCAGATTCAAACTGAACATAGGGGATGACCTTTTCGAGAGGAAAAGAGCAAATTCTTGGAATCTGGTTGTTGTTATTGACCTCTTTCTGGAGCGTCAAAACTCTGCGCCCTTTGGCAATTATGCACAAAAGGTAAACATTAAATAAAAAGTGAGCATAATAGCTTGCATTTCGGCGCTACTGTGAGACAATATATTGCACTGTTATGCTTTGCGCATTATCAACATATCATCTATCTGCTGCGACCGCGGCTTGCCAGGAGCGACGACGTACACGACGAAGTACGCCGATGTCTGCTTTGGCGCGTGCGCGGTTCATGCGTTAGCAATTGGCATCGGCGTTCGAAGTATCGGACGAGCGATTTTCTCAAGTGGTTGGCAAATATTCTCGGGGTAGAAAGGAAGTGCCATGAAGGCACGTAAAGGACGTCAGGAAGTTATCAAGGATCTGATTCGGGGCGGAGATATCCGCACCCAGGGCAGCCTCGTGCAGGCGCTGGCCGAGCTCGGTTATTCCGTAACCCAGGCGACGGTTTCTCGCGACGTTTCTGACCTTCAGCTGGAAAAACTCCCCGGGGGTATTTACATTCTGCGCGAGGATCTTCATCTGATGCGTATGGTTTCCGAGCTTGTCATCGAGATCCTGCAGGTAAACAACTTCGTTATCATCAAGTCCCAGGGCGGTTCTGCCCCGGTGGTGGCGGCCGCAATCGATCATGCGGCTATCGAGGGTGTCTACGGCAGCGTCTCTGGCGACAACACCGTGCTGGTGGTAAGCGATTCTGAAAAGACCGCGCTCAGCCTCAAAGAGAAGCTCGATTCTTACCTGCGCTTCCAAATCCGATAACCTCACCAGTTTATCGATCTAACCGCATAGCTCTGTCAGTGGCACATCCGTATCCGCGCCCGCGTGGACTGTATGAAAAGGACTTACGTATGTCTCAGAAAACTTGCATACTTGCATATTCCGGAGGGCTTGATACCTCCGTGGTCATCAAATGGCTTCAGGAAAACTATAAGGTCGCGGTCATCGCGACGGTCTTTGACGTGGGTCAGGACAAGACCGAGGACCTGAAGTTCATCGAGAAAAAGGCGCTTGACATTGGCGCTTATGGCGCCCAGGTCATCGATCTGCGCGAGGAATTTGCCAACAACTACATCTCTAAAGCAATCAAGGCCAACGGCCTGTACGAGAACAAGTACCCGCTGGTATCGGCGCTTTCCCGGCCGCTGATGGTCAAGCACCTGGTTGACCAGGCCCATGCCCGCGGCGCGGACTTCATCGCGCACGGCTGCACCGGCAAGGGCAACGATCAGGTCCGCTTTGACGTGGCCTGTGGCGCGCTTGACCCCTCGCTGCAGGTGCTGGCCCCCGTGCGGGAATGGGACCTCCTGACCCGCGCAGACGAGATCGCCTACGCGGCTGAGCACGGCATCCCCATCCCCGTGACGCAGGACCGCCCGTATTCGGTCGATGACAACCTCTTTGGTCGCACGATCGAGTGCGGCATTCTGGAAGACCCCTGGGTGACGCCGCCAGAAGACATCTTCGGGCTGACTAACGACCCAGCTGGTCCCGAGGCGCCAGACACCCCCCAGGAGGTCACCCTGACCTTCGAGGCCGGCTTGCCCGTGGCCTTAGATGGGGAGGAGATGGAGCTGCTCCCTCTCATAGGCGCGCTGACTGATATTGGCGGGCTGCATGGCTGCGGGCGGATCGACATGATAGAAAACCGCCTGGTCGGCCTGAAGTCGCATGAGATCTACGAGGTCCCGGCGGCGCTCGCGCTTTTGACGGCGCACAAGGCGCTTGAGGATATCTGCCTGGATCGCGACACGGCGCACTTCAAGCTGGACCTGGAACATAAGTGGGCAGACCTGGTCTATGACGGACTGTGGTACAGCCCGCTTAAGGCGGCGCTCGACAGCTTTATCGACGCGACACAAAAAACCGTGAGCGGCGAGGTCCGCCTGCAGTACTTCAAGGGCGCCATCACGGTCTGCGGACGGCGCAGCCCCTATGCGCTGTATGACTTCAAGTTGGCGACCTATGATCAGGGCGACAGCTTTAACCGCGACGCTGCCAAGGGCTTTATCGAGATTCATGGCCTGCCGCTGCGCACGTGGTCAAGCCTGCACTCGTCGATCATCTAGGAGGATTTGATGACTGAGGAGTTTGCGCGCAGTGACGCTACAGGGACGGGGGCGCCCGGCCAGCAGGCGGCCCCGTCCGGCGGCGGCGCGGCAGGCGGCGCGGCAGGCGCGGCGTCCGGGGCGGCGCCTGGCGGCGCGGCTCACAAGACCGCGTGGAGCGGGCGTTTCGAGGCGCTGCCCAGCGCAGAAGTTGAGCGCTTTGGCGCGTCGCTGCCCGTAGACAAGCGCCTGTGGCGCGAGGACATCGATGGCTCGATCGCGCATGCGCGCATGCTGGGCCATGCGGGGATCATTACTCCCGAGGAATCGGATCGTCTTATCGCGGAGCTTGAGGCCATCCGCGCGCGCATCGAAGCGGGGACGTTTAAGCCCGATTATCTGGCAGAAGACATCCACATGTTGATTGAGGCGGAGCTGACGGCGCGCCTGGGTGACCTGGGCGGGCGCCTGCACACGGGGCGCAGCCGTAACGACCAGGTGGCGACCGACCTGCGCCTGCACCTGAAGCGGCGCCTGACCGATGAGCACCTGCCGCTGCTGCTTGACCTGCGCGAGGTGCTGATCGAGGCGGCCCGCACTCACCAGAAAGTCATCATCCCGGGCTACACTCACCTGCAGCGGGCCCAGCCCATTTTGCTGGCGCACTACCTGGGCGCCTATGTCCAGATGTTCGCGCGTGACTTCACGCGCTTTCTGGCGGCGCGCACGGCTGCCGATGTCTCGCCGCTGGGCTCTGCCGCGCTGGCGGGCACGAGCTACGCGATCGATCGCGCAATGACGGCTGAGGAGCTGGGCTTTTCTGCCGTGACCATCAACGCGCTTGACGCGGTCAGCGACCGTGACTTTGTGCTGGACGCGCTGTACGCCTGTTCTGTGTGCCAGATGCACCTCTCGCGCATCTGTGAGGAGCTGGTGCTCTGGTCGTCAACGGAGTTTGGTTTTGTGACACTTGATGACAGCTACGCGACCGGGTCCTCGATCATGCCGCAGAAGAAAAACCCCGATTTTGCTGAGCTGGTGCGCGGCAAGTCAGGGCGCGTCTACGGCGACCTGATGGCCCTGCTCACGGTCATGAAGGGGCTGCCCTTAAGCTATGACAAGGACATGCAGGAGGATAAAGAGCCCATCTTTGACGCGCTGGACACCGTTGCGGACTCCCTGCGGATACTGGTCGGCATGCTGGGAACGGCGCATTTCCACACCAGCCGCATGCGTTCTGCGGCGACCCGCGGCTTTGCGGCGGCGACCGATCTGGCAGACTTCCTGGTGCAGCGCGCCGGCGTGCCCTTTCGCCAGGCGCACGAGATCATGGGAAACATCGTGCTCTATGCCGTCAAGCAAAACCGGCTGTCGCTGGAGCAGTTGTCGTTAGACGAGCTGCGGGCATTCCACCCGGCGTTTACCCAGGAGGCTCTGGAGCTGCTCAATCCGCGCACGAACATCGCGCACAAGACCAGCGCCGGCGCAACCGCTCCTGTCGCCGTAGCGGCCCAGCTACAAGCCAGCGCTGCCCAACTGGAAGCCGACCGCGCACTCCTCTAGCTCCAAGCCCCTGCCCCCCCGCACAAGGCGCGCCGGGTCGTCGCGCCCTACAGGGCGGTAGCTAATTAAAGACGTCACAGCTAACGCTAGATGATTGTTAATTTGCTCTGGCGCCAGCTATGACGCCCCTGACTGGCACTCGCCCCGTAGGGCGCGACGACCCGGCGCGCCTTGTGCGGGGTGGCAATGACGTGCGTCGCCGCACAGGCGGCTAAGGGGTCTTCAGCTTTTTGGTTTTTGGCTTGGCTGTGCCGGTTGTCTGCTTCGACCCGCCGCCGCTGCCTCCGCCGAGGCTGACGGTCAACGTGACCTTGTTGCCCTTGGCCGACTGGGCGATGACCGTGCCACGCGGCGCGTCAGCAGGGACCTGGATCCAGTTGACGGTAAAGCCGGCTGCCCGGAGCTTGTCAAACGCTGCCTGGTAGTCAAGCCCGATAACACGGGGCGCCTTATCGCTTCCGCCAAAGAACTTGAACTGGCTGTTATTGTAGGGCGGCGCGGGCGCCGTAAGGAAGTCTTCCTTTGGCAGCGTCTCAAATACCTTCTTGGCATAACTTTTCCAAATGGGACCGCAAGCAGGGCCGCCGTAGCCCATACGACCGTTAATCCTGACGGTGTCGTCCTTGTCGCGCCAACCTCTCCAGATCGAGGTGCAGAAGTTTGGGGTAAAGCCGGTGAACCACAGGTTGTTGCTTGAGTTTGTGGTGCCGGTCTTTCCTGCGATCTGGCGCCCGGGGATCCGGGCGGGCGTGCCGGTTCCGCCGCTGACGACACCCTGCAAAATCTTGACCACCGCGCAGGCGACCGAAGGCGTCAGCACGCGCTGGGGGGTATAGTTCGAATCATTCTTGTAGTTATAGCGCTCTACGCCATTGCGATCAGTGATCGAGACGATCTTTACCGGCGGGCAATAGACGCCGTTGTTTGCCAGCGTCGAAAAGCCGCTTGCAATGTCTTGGACCGTGCAGCCGTCGCCGCCCAGCGTCAGCGAGGGGACCGGATCTAAGGGCAGTGACCTGACGCCCATCTTCTTGGCGACGGCCGCCACTTTCTGGGCGCCGATCTCAACATTTTCTTTGCTGGTGGCAGAACCCGTCTCGACTGACCCCAGCGCCATCTCGATACGGGCATAGGCGCCGTTGACCGAGGCATAGGTTGCCTGGGCAACCGAGAGCTGTCCCTGGCTTCTTCCCTCGCTGTTATGGACGTCCCAGTAGCCCTGAGAGTTATTGGCCGGAATCTTCACTTCGCTGCCGCTGACGCTGGCGCTCGGCGACATGCCGGCCTCGATGGCGGTCGTCAGCGTGAAGGCCTTAAAGGTCGAGCCCGGCTGGCGTCCTCCCACCCAGATCTTCTTTTTGGGGTCCCAACGCCGGTTGTTGGCCAGGTTGATCTGGTTTTTAGAGAAGTCTCTGCCGCCGACCATCGCCTGCACAAAGCCGTTCTTTGGGTTGATGGTCACCAGCGCGCCCTCAGGTCCTGAGTCGCCGATCCCGTCACGCATGCTGGCTTCCGCCTCGCCCTGCATCTTCGAGTCCAGCGAAGTCTTTATGACCAGGCCGCCGGTAACAAGCTGGTTGTAGGTCAGGTTATAGGGGCTGGCGCTGCCGTCGGTCGGCAGCAGGGCAGACTTGACGTCAGACACAAAGTAGGGGGCGGCGTAGATGCCGTTAGCCGGATCAGAGGAGCGCTTGAGCTTGATCTCTTCGGCCTTAGCCTTGTCACACTCGTCTTTCGTGATGTATTTGTTGGCGAGCATGCGGTCAAGCACGTGGTTGCGCCGCACCTTGGCGTCTGCCAGGTGCTTGTAGGGGTTCAGGCCAGAAGGACGCTGGGGCAGCCCGGCAAGCAGGGCCGCCTCTGCCAGGGTCAACTGAGAAGCGTCCTTGGAAAAGTACGTCTGCGCGGCGGCTTCAACGCCGTAGGAACTCTCGCCGTAATAGACCGTGTTCAGATACATGGTCAGCACTTCGTCTTTGCTGTACTTCTTTTCGACCTGCATGGCCAGATAGGCTTCACGGATTTTGCGGGCCAGGGTCTGCTGCGTGGCTTCATCGGCAAGGATCGTCTGGCGTACGTATTGCTGCGTGAGTGTCGAGCCGCCGCCGTTGCCGGTTACGGCGGCGCGGATGATGCCCGCGGGGTCAATGCCGCCATGCTGCAAGAAGCGTTCGTCTTCGACCGCGACCGTTGCGTTGCGGACATATTTGCCCATCTGCTTTGCGTCGACCGACTGCCGATTCTGGATATAGACGCGGGCCAGCAACTTGCCATCCACAGAATAGATGCGGCTTGCCTCCGGGGCGACAAAGGCGTCCGCGGACTTGTAGTTTTTAGGCAGGGTTTTGAGCGCGTTTGACACATAGGCAGCCCCCGCGACGCCTGCCACGCAGGTGATGATGAGGCCCGTCAGCAACACGCCGGCGAAAATCTTTCCGCCTTTGTGGCTGCTTCGATGATGGCTCCGGGCATTTCGGCTTAAATACGGCATACTGTTTACTGCTCCCGACAAACTACGATTTTCCAACACGCGCGCGACCGGCGCATGAACCCTTTTTTCCTACTTTATAATAAGGAGTAGCTTTAAAAGCGCCTGGGGCGCTAACTGTCAACGTGTTGTTTGTAAAAGAGCGGAGTGCCGTTATCTCTTCTTTTTGCCCAGAACTTCTGGCCCCGGCGGGGGATCGGGAGGCATTTTTCGCCGCATTGGGGGCGGGCGCCGATGCCATCTACCTGGGTGTCGAGGTGCTCAACGCTCGGCGTGGCGCGAAGAATTTCAGTCGCGAGGACCTGCCGGAGCTTTGCCAGCGCGCCCATCTGGCCTGCGCGCGCGTCTTTCTGACGGTCAACATCACCGTGTTGCCGGGAGAGGTTGACGAGGCCCTTGAACTGGTGGCCCATGCCTGGTTGGCCGGGGTCGATGCGTTCATTGTTGAGGACCTGGGGCTGATAGCTCTGATCCATGAGCTGCTGCCCGATGTTGCCGTGCATGTCTCGACCCAGGCCAACGTGCATTCCGCGGCCCAGATCCGCGCGTTTGCGGAGCTGGGCGTGCGCCGCATCACTCTGGCACGCGAGCTGAGTGTTGATGAGATCTGTGTGCTGGCAGCGGTTGCTGCCGACTGCGCTGTGGAAGTCGAGTGCTTCATCCACGGGGCGCTGTGCGTTTGCTACTCCGGCCAGTGCCTGATGTCGTCATTCATTGGGCGGCGCTCTGCCAACCGCGGCCTGTGCGCGCAGCCCTGTCGCATGACCTACGAGATGGTCGATGTGGCGGGCCGCCGTCTGGCCGACCCCGGCGACTACCTGCTGTCGCCCAAAGACCTGGCCGGCGCAGGTCTGGTGGGCGAGCTGGCCGCAGCCGGCGTGGCCAGCCTCAAGATAGAGGGCCGCATGAAGTCCGCCCCCTACGTAGCCGCCATCGTGTCCGCCTACCGCACCGCCCTGGACGGAACACAGGAGGCAGGAACACAACTGACCGACGCCTTCAACCGCGCGCTCACCGAGGGCTATCTTTCCGGCATCCGCGGCAACGATCTGATGGATTACCGCCGTCGCAAAAACCCCACGACTCCGGCGGCCCAGCGCGAGCTTGCCGCCAGCGCCCAGCGCGCAATCCAGGTTGCCGAGCATCGCACGACCCCCCTGGATTTCGCCGTGCGTGTGGTCGCTGACAAGCCCTTGTTCATCTCCGTGACCGACGCGGCGGGCAACTTCGGTTCCTGCGAGGCCGCGATCGTCGAGCCCGCCCGCACAAAGGCTCTCGCCGCCGATGAGGTGCGCGAGCACGTAGGCCGTCTGGGTGGCACTCCTTACACGGTGGCCGACTTCAAGCTCGACCTTGGCGAGAACGTGGGCCTTGGCTTTGCCGCTCTCCATGCAGCCCGCCGCACTGCGCTCGCAGACTACGAAACACGCCGTTTCTTCGATGGTCACCCCCGTCCGGAGACGCCGCCTGCCGCTACCGTCCCCCGGCTGCCACGCCGCAAGACCAGCCGCCTGGCGCCCGACATCGTCGCCGTAGCAGGCAGCCTCGCCGCCGCGCGCTCCGCGCTCAACGCCGGCGCCGCGCACGTTCGCGTCAACGCCGCCGAGCTGCTGGACACCCCGCCTGAGCGCGGCATCATCCCGGTGCTCCCGCGCATCTGCCATGACCGCGAGCTCGACGAGCTGCTGGCGGTCGCGCAGCGCTTTGGCGCCGCGGTGGCGGGCAACCTGGGGCAGCTGGCTCTCTGCCAGCAGCGCGACATCCCGGCAGAGACCCACTGGTCCTTCAATGTCACCAACGCCTACAGCGCCCGTGAGCTTGCGCGTCGCGGCGCCACCCTGATCTGGCTTTCGCCGGAGCTGTCCGGGCGCCAGATCGCAGACATCGCCGCGCACAGCCCGGTCCCTGTGGGCATCGCGGCCTCGGGCCGCAGCGAGCTGATGGTCACCGAGCACTGCCTGCTCATGGCCCAGGGCCCCTGCAACCAGCGCTGCGAAGCCTGCCCGCGTCGGCGCATCCCCACCGCGCTCAAAGACCGCCTGGGCTACTGCTTCCCAATCACGACCGACCGCGCAGGCCGCAGCCATCTCTACAACTCGGTGCCGCTTGACCTGGTCGAAGCCCTGCCAGAAATAATCGAGGCCGGCACAGACGCCATCCGCATCGATGGCGAGCTGCTGGCGCCCCGCGCGCTGTCGCAGGAGGCAGCGCGCCTGCGCCGTGGCATCATAGCTGCGCACGGCTCAGGCGAGTTCGAGACGATCCAGGGGGCCGTGACCAAGGGTCACTTCTTCCGCGGGTTGATCTAGCCATGAACTTCGACTACGACATTGCGATCATCGGGCTGGGTCCTGCCGGCTCTACGTTTGCCCGCCTGATAGGCGAGCGCTACCGGGTCATCGCTTTCGATAAGAAGCGGCAGGACTGTGCCGTAGCGCCCGGTGACACTGCGGGCTTCGAGAAGCCCTGCGGCGGGCTGCTTGCGCCGGATGCTCAGTTGATGCTCGGGCGCTTTGGGCTGACGTTGCCTCATGAGGTGCTGGTTGACCCGCAGATCTTTGCGGTTAAGACCATCGACCTGCAGGCGGGTCTGACCCGCTATTATCAGCGCTTCTACCTGAACTGCGATCGCCCGGCTTTTGATCGCTGGCTCATGTCGCTCATCCCGGAGCATGTTGACTGCCACCACGGCAGCCGCCTGGTGGGCGTTCGCCCTCTGGAGGCATATGCCGGCGCTGATACGGCGGCGGCCAGCGGCTATCTGCTTCGTGTGGCTGAAGGCGCCGCGCAGCGCGACGTGCGTGTTCGTTGGGTGGTGGGCGCCGACGGCTCATTTTCTCCCGTGCGCCATCAGCTCATGCCTGCTGCTGCCATCAAGCGCTATGTCGCCTGTCAGGAGGTGTTCGCCGATGAAAACGAGCAACCTTTCTACTCGGTGATCTTTGACAACCGCATCACGCCCTGTTACTGCTGGGCGCTTTCAAAGAACGGGCGCTTCATCCTTGGCGGCGCTTTTGAACACGAGGATTGCCGGGCGCGCCTCGCTCAACTGAAGACGCAGGTCGCCGCGTACGGCTTTTGTCTGGGGGAGTCGCTCCAGCAGCAGAGCTGTCTGGTATCCTGGCCCACGCGTCCTTCTGAGCTGTGTCTCGGCGATCTGCGCGGTGCGTTTCTTGTGGGGGAGGCGGCGGGTTTCATCAGCCCCAGCTCTCTTGAGGGCGTCAGCTATGCGCTGGACAGCGCCCAGCTTCTTGCGCGCGCATTCAATGAGCAGGGCGACAGCGTCCCGGGTCCGGGTCCGGATCCCGCCCGGCTCTACCAGCGCTATCGTCAACTGAGCGCGCCCCTCAGGCACAAGCTTATTCGCAAAACAGGCAAGGCGTTTGTCCTTTACCATCCGCTTCTGCGCCGCGCCGTCATGCAAAGCGGCCTCTCTGCAATCACGCCGCTGTGATACCATGAGACCAACGTGAAAAGGAGCTTACTTATGGATAGCAAAAAGCAACTCAGATATTGGATAGCAGCCATACTTCTGGTGGTCGGCTGCGTCGAATTCTTCCTGTTCTCCCGCCCGGCTTTGGGCTATATGCTCTGCTGCCTGTTCTTCCTGGCGGCCTACTGCTGCCTGTGGACCAAAGAAGTCAAGCCCCGTCTGATCGATTTCGTGTTCATGGCGGTGATCGTGGCGCTGGCCCTGCCCTACGCGCTCTTCAATAACACCACGCTGCGTGCGCTCAATGTGGTGGCGCTGTTCTTTTGCGGGAGCATCCTTTTTGCCCGGCGTGTGACGGGGGAGTGGGTCTCCTGGAGCCGCCCGGTATTCATCTTCGAGGCAGGCATTGCCTGGGTCCTGCGCCCCTTTGCCACGCTGGTTGCGCCCTGGAAGGAAACCTTTGCCGGGAGGCGCCGCCGCACCGCCGCCGCTCCAGCGGGCGTGGCGAGCGTGGCAGGCACGGCAGGCGCGGCCCAGACGCCCGGGGAAGCGAGCAAAACGCAACCCGACAGCCCGGAAAGCGCGGACAGCGCGGACAGCGCGGAAAGCGCGGACGCAGACCTGCGGTTCTCTGTGACTCTTGAGCAAGCGGCCCAGCCAAACAAGCGCGCGTCAGTCGTGCTCCAGATCATCGTCGCGGTCTGCATCGTGGTTCCGGTGCTGAGCATCCTTATCAGCCTGCTCGCAAAATCCGACCCGATCTTTGCCAGTTATATGCACGACGTGCTGAACTGGATCAGAATGCTCAAGATATCAACGGCGGTCTGGCACCTGATCATCATGATCGTGCTGCTGCCCTTTATGCTCAGCATCATCTGGACCATCCGCACCCGGCGCCTGTTCGTCATCAGCAAGGCGACATCTCAGTCAGGCGGGGTTCCGGCCGAGCGGCAACGCTTCATCCCGGGACTTATTGCCTCGATCGTACTCATCAGCATCAACGCGGTCTATCTTATGTATGCGGTGGTACAGTTCGTGTATCTGTTCTCCGGCGTTAAGGGCACGCTGCCCGGGGACCTGACCTATGCCTCCTATGCGCGGCGCGGCTTTACGGAGCTTGTGGTGGTCGCGGTCATCAACATCATCGTGATCCTGGTGGCCACAAAGTTCACGCGCCGCCAGGGCGCTTCTGGCGTTATCGTGCGCGTCTGTAACTTTGCGCTGATCGCGCTGGCGGGCGTGCAGCTGGTCTCTGCCTTCACGCGCCTGTCTTTGTATACGAGCGCCTACGGCCTGTCGCAGATGCGCGTATTCGTGTTCGTCTTTCTGGGGCTTACCGCCGTGCTCTTCCTGATCCTGCTTGCGCGCGAGGTCCACGAGAAGATGCCGCTTTTCAAGGCGGCGGTGTTTGCGACCCTGGCCGCATTGATTGTGCTGAACTATATGGTCCCCGATGCCTTTATCGCGCGCTATAACATCACGCACTTTGTGGCAGGGGATTTGCAGACAAGCAAGCTTGACCTGAACTACCTCTGGAGTGGCCTTTCGGTCGACTCAGACTTGGTGGTCCTGCAGCACGCCGACGAAATATCTGCCCTGGGTCCAAAGTACAGCGAGCAGATCGCGAACTTCAAAAGTGATTTGGGAGCTACGCCCACAGATACCTCAGGTACAAGACGTTCATGGGGTTACCTGGACAGTGAGTATGCCTATGGCGATAGGGATGGCGATATTTACTTCCTGCCCTATAAGACCCTGCAGCAGACCAGCTGGCGTAACTACAACTACAACCTCTGGCGCCTGAAGTCAATCGCAGAAGCCAGGTAACAAAAGCCCCCAGGCCCCAGCCGTGACGGCTCTATCTGGCGCCCGCCCCGTAGGGCGCGACGACCCGGCGCGCCACCGCTCGGAACCGCAACGGGCTCTATGGCAATCGACTCGCCTGACGTTATATGTTCTGCTGGCCCCCGCCTGCACGGACCCGCAACAGGCTGAACTATATATCCCGCTGTGATACCATAAATCAGGGCGAAAGGAGACGCGTGGCAAGCCTTGAAGAACAACTTGAATTGATCCAGTCTGGCACGGCAGAGATCGTGCCACTGGCCGATCTGAAGAAGAAACTGGCCGAAGGTCGGCCCCTGCGCGTCAAACTGGGCGTCGATCCTACGGCGCCCGACCTGCACCTGGGCCACGCGGTGCCGCTGCGCAAGCTGCGCCAGTTCCAGGACCTGGGCCACGTGGTCGTGCTCATCATTGGCGACTTCACGGCGCGCATCGGCGACCCCTCCGGGCGCAACACGACGCGCCCCGCGCTCTCGCCGGAACAAATTTCAGAAAACGCGGCAACCTTTGTCGCTCAGGCTAATAAGATACTGAACCCCGATCGTACCGAGCTTCGCTGGAACTCAGAGTGGCTGAGTACGCTCGACTTTGCCGATGTGATCCGGCTGATGGCAAACTTTACGGTAGCGCACACGTTGGAGCGCGACGATTTTGCCAAACGCCTGGCGGAACAAAAGCCGATCTCCTTACACGAGATACTGTATCCAGCGGCAGTCGCATTTGACTCGGTTTCTGTGGAGGCAGACGTCGAGTTGGGCGGCACCGACCAACTCTTTAACCTGCTGGCGGGCCGCGAACTCATGGAGAAGCGCGGGATGGCCCCGCAGGTCTGCCTGACGCTGCCGCTGCTGGAGGGCCTTGACGGCGTCCAGAAGATGAGCAAGAGCTACGGCAACTACATCGGCCTGACTGAGGGCGCAGATGAGATGTTTGGCAAGGCCATGTCGATCCCCGATGAGCTCATGATCAAGTACTTCACGCTGGCAACGCCTGTTGCGCCAGCCGAGATCCGCCAGATCGAGGCAGGCTTGCGGGCAGACACGCTTCATCCCAATGCCGTCAAGCGGCGCCTGGCGCGCGAGATCGTCACGCTCTATCACGACGCGGCGGCGGCCACCGCAGCTGAGGCGGCCTTTGACCTCGTCTTCAAACAGCACGAGATCCCCGCAGACATCCCGGAGGCAAAGCTGAAAGACGTCGCGACCCCCGCAGAAGACGGCGCCTGCTATCTGCCGGCGCTCATGGTCGCCTGCAAGCTGGCCTCCTCGGCTTCCGAGGCGCGTCGCCTGATCGACGGCGGCGGCGTCAGGCTCAATGGCGAGCCACTCGCAAAAGGCGTCTACCAGTACCAACCCGCAGCGCTTGTTGGAGTGGTCCTGCAAGTAGGCAAACGCAAATTCATCCGACTCCTGTAGCGCAGACTACTACGCTGATTTCACCCGGATGCAAAACCCTGATCTGACACGAGATGTGATAGAGTGAATAGGAAACGGGAGGATATGATGAGAAAGGGAGCAATTAAGAGGCGTGACTTCCTTTAACGCTTCAAAAAGCCAGGAGTCCTCGTGTTGCAAGCGATCGTAAGTTACTTCAGCCAGCAAACGGGAGCGTTCTTTCTCGCCCTTGCAGAGCATGTGGGTATCAGCCTGTTGTCTGTTCTTTTTGCCGCTGGCATCGGCATACCTGCAGGTATCCTCTGCTCCCACAACCACTCTCTGCGCTCTGTCGTGACCGGCGTGTTTGCGACCTTGCGCGTCATTCCCAGCCTTGCGATTCTGTTTCTCTGCGTGGTGCTGCTGAAGGTCACCGGCCTGGTTCCGGCGGTGCTGGCACTGGCTCTTCTGGCGCTCCCGCCTTTGCTCATCAATACAACGATTGCGTTTTCCACGTTACCGGCTGCGGTGGTCGAGGCAGCTTTTGCCATGGGTATGAGTCCTGCGCGCGTATTCTGGCGGGTAAAGATCCCGCTGGCGTTGCCGTTGATGTTTACGGGTCTGCGTACCGCCGTTGTTGAAGTGATTGCGAGCGCGACGCTGGCAGCCTATATCGGCGCTGGCGGCCTGGGTACGATCATCTTCACGGGCTTTCAATTGATGGATAACAGCTTGCTGGTGATAGGCGGGGCTTCGGTCGCTTGCCTGTCGCTGACCTGTGGTTGGCTGCTGGGTCGCCTGCAAAAGCGGACGCTCCGGTGGCAGCATCCTGTGGCAGTAAAAGAGAGTAGAAGGAGAAATCTCATGAAAAATGCTCGTCTTCGTCGCGCAGCGCTTGTCGTGCTGGGCGTGGCCGTGCTGGCCAGCGCGCTGGCAGCCACTGGTTGCGGCAAGCAGGGCGCACCGGGCGCCGCAAGCTCTTCTGCTTCAGCCCCGATCCGTGTGGGCAGTAAGAACTTCACGGAAAGCCTGATTCTGGGCAATCTGTATGCAGACGCGCTTGAGGACAATGGGCTGAAGGTCGATCGCAAGCTGAATCTTGCCGATGCGGTCGTGCATACCTCGCTTACCAACAACCAGATCGATCTTTATCCGGAGTACACGGGTACGGGGCTTCTCAGCATCCTGAAGCTCCCGCTGCAGACTGACCCGCAAAAGGTGTATGACACGGTCAAGGCGGACTATCAGGACAAGTGGAATATCGTATGGCTTGACTATGCGCCGGCAAACGACAGCCAGGGGCTTGCTGTCACCAGGGCGGTTGCCGACAAGTACCACATCGCTACCATCAGCGACCTGCAGAAGCACGCCACCGAGCTGCGCTTTGCCACGCAGGGCGAGTTCGATCTGCGCGCCGATGGGCTGCCGGCTTTGACCAGGGCTTACGGACCGTTCAAATGGAAGAGCAGTAAGACCTACGACACCTCGCTTCTGGCCACGGTGATGCTCAACGGGCAGGCCGACGTGGCGCCACTCTACACCACGGCGGGGGACCTGGCAAACCCCCAGTTGGTCACGTTGCGCGATGACAGGCAGGTCTGGCCGCCCTACAACGTGGCGCCGGTCGTGCGCGGCGATGTACTGAAGGCGCACCCGGAGATCGCAGCGGTGCTGAATGCCGTGGACGCGACGCTGACCACGGAGAAACTGACGGCGCTCAACGCGAAGGTTGATGTTGACAAGCAGGAAGCTGACAAGGTCGCCAGCGACTACTATGCCAGCATTCGCGCGCAAGTTCAGGCGGCAGTAAAAGCTGGGTGACAAACACCCCTGGGGTGTTTGTCACCAGAGGTGGCAACTCACCTGGCCTGGCAACGACTCAGTAGGGCGCGACGACCCACTGCGGAGCGCCCGGAAAATAGTCCAGTGGACTGTTTTCAGCGGAGCAGAGCGCTAGCCCCGTGCCTTGCCCGGAGTAGCAGGAACACAAAGATTGAAAGGACCGCGATGACCACCACCACTACAGCACTCAAGTTTCAGGATGTGAGCAAGCACTTTGCCGGCGCGGCCACTCCCGCGGTCGATCACGTGTCACTGACCGTAGAAGAGGGCGAGCTCGTTACGATCGTCGGGACTTCCGGCGGCGGCAAGACCACCTTGCTCAAGCTGGTCAACCGCCTCTACGAGCCTGATAGCGGGCGCATCCTTTTGGGCGGGCGCGATGTCATGGAGCAAGACCCCGCGGTGCTGCGCCACGGCATCGGCTACGTGATCCAGCAGGTGGGGCTGTTTCCGCACATGACCATCGCGCAGAACGTGGCGGTCACACCCCGGCTGCTTAAGTGGGACCGCGCGCGCACGGTCGCGCGCGTGACCGAGCTGCTGGAGCTGGTCGGTCTTGACCCGGCGGAGTTCTCCGCGCGCTACCCCGTGCAGCTTTCCGGCGGACAGCAGCAGCGGGTGGGCCTGGCGCGCGCACTGGCCTGTGACCCGGCGGTGATGCTGCTCGACGAGCCCTTTGGCGCCATCGACGCGGTCACGCGCGCGGGGCTGCAAAACGAGCTCCTCAAAATCCACGCGGCGAACCGGCGCACCTACCTGTTTGTCACCCATGACATCCGCGAGGCCTTCCGCCTGGGCACGCGCGTGCTCATCATGTCGAGCGGTCGGGTGCAGCAGTTTGCCACCCCCGCAGAGATCGTTGCCGCACCCGCCAACCAGTTTGTCTACGACTTGCTGAAGACCGCGACCGTAGAGGAAGGCGAGGAGTCGCTCCTTGACGGCGTCATCGGCCAACCGGTCAATACTACGGAAATGCCATGAACCCAATTGTCAATCTGTGCGTAGTCGCAGAATCCAGCGCGACAAGGGCGGGCCTGGATCCTGCGACGAGTGCGCGCGATGACCTGAGCTGACTTTATGCTTGCCTATTGGAATAACTACCACACCAAGATCCTGACCTGCCTGGGGCAACACCTGCTGATCACTGGGGTGGCGCTTCTGGCTTCGGTGCTCCTGGCAGCGCTGCTCACGCTGGCGTTTTTGCCGCATCGGCGTGCGTCTTCGGTCGTCGTCAACTTGCTGGGGGCCTTCTACTCGATCCCGAGCCTGGCGCTCTTTGCGCTCATGATCCCGCTTCTGGGCATCGGCCTGGCGCCCGCCCTGGTGGTGCTGGTGCTCTATAACCAGTTCCTGCTGGTGCGTAACTTCATCGACGGTTTCAACCAGGTCGATCCGGCGCCTGTCGAAGCCGCGACGGGCCTCGGCATGACGGCGCGCCAGATACTCTGGCAGGTAAAGTTCCCGCTGGCGTTTCCGGTGCTGATGGCAGGCGTGCGCCTGGCAGTGATCTCGACCATCGGCATCGCAACGATCGCCGCGGTGGTAAACGCAGGCGGTGTGGGGACGATACTGTTCGAGGGCCTCCAATCCCAGGACCCCGTCAAGCTGGTCTGGGGAACCTTGCTGGTCGGCGGCCTGGCGATCGCGCTTAACGCACTGTTGAGCGCTGTCGAACGCAGCTCAAAATCCCGCCTCCACTACTAAAAGCGCCGTTAGGCCACCGTTAACAAACAGAATAGTTGTCAAGGGGAAACATATCCCTGATTTGGTGGTATACTTTCAGTGTCACAGGAGTGATATTTTAAGGAATGAGGAAGAGGGTGCAAATTTATGGGAGTAAAAAGGAGCAATAAATTTTTTACGATTCTGGTTGCGGCTGTACTGGTGCTGGGTATGATCCCGGCGGTAGCGTTCGCGGCGAACACTGACGTTGGCAATTGGGCTGCTTTGAATACCGCGCTGAATGCCGCGCAGGATGGTGACACCATCACGCTGACTGGCAATATCTCTTCAGTGGCGGCGCTGAATTACAGCGGCGGCAAAAACGTCACCATAGACCTGAATGGTCATACTCTTGGAATCACAGCAAGCAATGCGGTGGTTGTGAGCGGAAGCGGCAGTAAGCTATCAATAACAAATGGTGGCAGGCTCAACATTATCGCCTCAAGCGGCAATGGTATCGCTGCAACAAATGGTGGCGAGCTGGAAGTAACAAGCACAACGTTGAATCTCACAACTATGGGCGGAGGTGTTGGCGTATTTGCTGATGGCGCGGACTCCAGTGTTACTGTTGGTAATGGCTGCAACATTGCAGGCGGAGCGAGCGCGGCCAATGGCGGCAGCATTACTGCTTACGATGTTGCAGGTGGTGCGTCTGTTGCAACAGGTGGCACGATTACGGTCAACCATCTGGTCGATACCATCACCGTAGAGGGTACCGTTGTGCCAGCCGCAAATTACGAGAATCCACCCTCCTGGGAGACCTACAAGGCGGGTTATTATACCTACACCGATGGGGTCTCTGTTGTTTGGGTGGTGGGCAATGGGCCCGTACCGGATCCAGAGGTTCTTTCTGTGACGGTGAGCCCGAATCCCATTGACGTCGAGGTTGGAAAAACGCAGCAGTTTACCGCTGTAGTTGATGGTCACGGCAATAGCCAGGATGTAACGTGGAGCGTAACGGGCAATACGAGCCCCGACACCACGATCGATGCGACTACCGGGCTGCTCACGGTTGCTTCTGATGAAACAGCGACCACTCTGACGGTCACGGCGACTCCGGCTGAAAATACTGACATGTCTGGTTCTGCAACAGTGAACGTAACGGCGCCAAAAGAGAAAGAAAAGAAAGAGAAGAAAGAGGAAGGATCGACCGAGACAACCGAGACAACCGAGACAACCGGAACGGTTGTGCCGAGAAAGCCGATTCTTTCTTTGCCCAAGACCGGTGATGCGGGCATCTCGAACTTGAGCTTAAGCCTGGTCATCACAGCTTTGGCCGCACTGGGTTCTGCCCTCGTAACGGTTTATCGCAAGAGAAGCCGCGCATAAGTAAGTAGTAATAGAGAGCACCTGTTTGAAAGATACCCGCCGACAAAGCGCCAGCGGGTATCTTTTTTCAAGTATTTGATTAATCCAGAAGCGGAAAGCTCTGCGTAGGAAAAAATCGGGAAAAAAACTTGCGTTTTCCTCTTGCGCCGGGCGACCCAAATAAGGTATTCTTATATACCCTGCGAAAGCAGTAGTCCACTTCACTTAAGTACCGTTCAAACGTATTTAGAAATAGTTGGAAGAACTATGTTGACAACGTTGTTCTTTATGCGTAACATAGTTCCTTGCGCCAAAAATCGGCGCAGCGGTATTAAATCCGCATCGAACCTTGAAAACTGGATACTGTGAATAAAGGAATTAAGAATAAGCCAAGTAATGAAACCCGTCTGTC
>WQYT01000033.1 GCA_009781115.1 Coriobacteriia bacterium | reverse complement strand
GTCCGCAGGAACCTGCCCATTGAGAAGCTTGCTGGTCTTCGGGCGCATGTAGATACCAGGTAGCACCCGGTTAATTTCACCCCTATCAACCATTCGCCGAATCAGCTCCCTGACTGTTCTGGCGCCCGCCGTGTCAGAGAAGTCATTCGCAACAAAGGTCACCCCTTCTGGAATTGCAGCGATCTGCTTTTCAAGCTCTGTCGTATATCCTTTTGAGTTCATAACATCACCTTTCAAAGTTGCATATATTATACTATTTGCGCAACTTTGAAACAACACCCCTATGAACATAAGGGCATTAAGAACTTTCTCTTGAGGTACGAGTCACGGACAACAGTCATTTGCCTACTGGCGGTTTCGGGCGCAATGAAAAATCTTTCTAGGAATGAATCCAACGTCCATGCAAGTCGTCTATTTATGCTGAAAATGCGTATGCGTTCGGCTGCGATTTTCCAGAAAAGACATCGTTGATCTAACACTTCTCAAGTCAATAGACTATTATCTACAACATGTTCATTCCTCAGTGCTTGTAGGACACTGACTGTTTCAATGCCTTTTGCACTAAGAATTTTATCAGCAAGTTCTCGAACCGCCCCCTTTCCACCTTCAGAATTAGTTACTAAGTCAGCAACTTCAATAGCAGCCGGCGCAGCATCGCTCGGACAAACCCCTAAGCCGCATTCCTGGAGCATTTCAATATCCCACCAGTCATCACCAACGGCACAACACTCATTCAAATTCCATTGATTCCTCTTGCATAATTTCAATATCTCATCCATTTTGCTGTTCTTGCAATAAAGACAGCCTGATATCTCCATATCATGTGCTTTTCGAGCAATAGACTTTTCTATGCTTGCTGTGACAAAAAAAACTCGCACGCCAAACTGCTCAAGAAGCCATAAGCCTAAACCATCCCGTGAGTTAAATGGTATAAAAATGTCCTCCTTTTCTGAGTACCACTTTGTGCCATCAGTAAGGCAACCTTCAACATCGCAAAAAAGAACCCGTACTGAGGCCAATTCTCTCTCTAAGTCAGCGTTGGACACAATTCTATCCGTTCTTCCGCAATAGGACATATCCGCGTTCATGAAGAAATTCCTCTCTTAGTACAGGGGGTTTCTTTCGTATCATCAGCGTGCTAAATCCATGTTTTTCAAAAATGCTCGACAGTCCTCTTGGCTCCCACAACTGAACAAAGCCACCCGTTCCAGGCAGTACAGACGATTCAAATCTATACCTTCCAGTACCACATTTCACCATCAAAGCAATCACTCCGCTTGGCTTAAGACACCGAGATAATTCTAAAACAATTTCATCAATTTCCTCCGATTTGACATGCTCTAAAGTATACGCAATGAGCAGTCCATCCAGTGACCCACCTTCAAATGGCAGTTGGTTAATATCAGACAGAACAGGGCGCAATTGAGGATCAAGCGCCTTACCTACACGTAACATCTCGGAGCTGATATCCACTGAAAAGACTTCAAAGCCCTTTAAACGAAAGTACCTCGCATACTGTCCTGGACCGCATCCTACATCTGCGATGGTTGACCCCGTTGATATGGCTGCACAAAAAACATCGAGCCATTCACCATCTGACATGTCATTGTAGTATGTCTCTACATACCAAGCGGCAATTCCATCATATAGCTTGATGTGTTCATTTGTTGGTTCTTCACTCATGAAGCATCACGATCTTTCCGCACCTATCTCCTCTTTCTACTATTTCATGCACCTTTTGTGCTTGTGCAATAGGCATAACGGAATCAATCAGTGGTTTTGCAGCACCGCTAATAAGCAGACTGATTGCTTCCTCAAACTCATGCTGATACCCCATGCGACTTCCAAATATTGTAACCTGTTTGTAATAAAGATCTTCGATGTCAGTAACTCCATCTTTCCCCCCAGTTACTCCGGCTGTCACAAGTCGACCACCTTGAGCCAGCATCCGAAGGCTGGTTATCCAAGTGGGAGTCCCAGGGCCCTCAAAGACAACTTCCGCTCCACTCCCATCAGTTAATTCATTAACCATCTGTTCAACCTCATCAGCAAGTACAACATATTCAGCTCCGTGATTAATGAGACGGTCTATGAATTTTTTTGAGCGCACTACTGCAATAGGTACACCACCCAAGTGCCGCACAAGACTGATTGCGGTACTTCCTAAAGCACCGGTTGCACCCCATATTACAACCCTGTCGCCCCTGGCTACACACGCCTTTGTGTTAAGCATTCTCCATGCCGTCAGAAAAGTAAGTGGTGCTGCTGCTGCAATTTCTGTAGGGATATTCTCTGGCAGGGGATAACATTGATTTGCAGGGACTTTGATGAATCTGCCATAACCCCCAGGACAGTTTACTCCCAATATATGTACATACTCGCACAATCCACCGGATAGACACTTGTTGCACTCCCCGCAGGGGATGCTTGGGTTCACAATCACTCTTTGACCCAACTGGCTCCCTGACACAATTCTTCCCACCACATCAGTGCCAGGCACAATTGGGAAAGGCAATCCAAAGTCCTCCTTGCGGAGAATTGCATCGATGTTGTTATAGGAAGTTGCCTGTACCTCAATTAGCACCTGCCCATCATCTAATTCTGGTTCATCAAGAGCTATTCTCGATATTACATCTGGCCCACCTAAAGACGTTATTGCTTGTGCGTAAAACATGGCTTACTCCTTCTTATCAAAACACGCCATCGATATCAACAATTGATCTTGCGTAAACTCCAATTGGTCGTGAACCCCCAGCCCAAGATAATAATCCGTACGAATCTCTGTCTAGATCCCATGCCGCGTTGACTCGAATAGAACTCGGTCTTAAAGAGCTGTCGGTCAGCACTCCGACACCATTCCATGGATCTAATCTCCCAAGCTTAGGAATCGCAACTTGCCCACTCTTCGAATGAACGGTACCTCTAATAGCCAAAGGGAAAGCTTTATTGAGAATATCTAGGACTTTCAAAGTAATGTTCGTAGCGATATATTGAATAGATGCTTTTACCGCCCTATTTGCTAATGCGTCAATTGAATCATTCTCCCAAACCACCTCTTTGCTGATAATCCTTGCTGCGCGAGTTTTAAAATCCTGCGCATTAAGCATAGTCTCCCATAATACATCTCTTCCCATAGTTCTTATTTCATCACTTAAATCTAAATTCATTAGCATTGAACTTGTCATCTCACAAAGCGAGTTCAATACACGTTCATCCGTATGAGAAATATTGGAGATAGTTTCAACCAGCGAATCTCTAATCGAAAATACACCTCGCCATGTATCATTTTCGAATATCATTGTTGCTTTGCTATCAAGCTGTTTCATTATTGACCAAAGATCAAGTAGATATACTGTTCGCCCCATATTCATTTGATTACGCATATCAATAAGTTCATTCATATACTCTGAAACCGCATTTGGCTCGATTCCAAAGATGTCCTGATAGAGACGCCCGTCAGACACGATAATAATTTGCCCATCATATGGATGTACTTGATTCAGTGAAAGCGCAATGCAATGCAGACGTGCCAATAGGGCAATCTCACCTAAGTCGCACCATGATGCCTTAAAAAGCTCCGTCCGAAATGGATTTTGATCTTTGAAAGGGAATGACGGAAGTAGTAATTGAAGGGGATGCCGTCGATCATTGCAGAGCAATATGTGATTGTTAATATCATTGTACTGTAGATTGTTCTTGTTTACTGGATTGCCCGTTTTGCCACTTGCAAGTATTGCAATGACCTGCTTTGCTGCATCCATGTTTTCTGCATCAATTAGTTGATCTAAGACACCACCAAAAACCAAATCCTTTTCAAATCTGTCTACGATTCGGCTTAAAGCTGTCATTGGCATTTCTACTGGACTTGGATCCATGCGGAATGGCTCTGGAGCAATTCGCGGTAAACTAGAAAAATCAATTCCTGGATGCACGGCATCAATTATCAACGACTTTAAGTCAGAAACAGTTAAGCTACATTCAAGTTCTGCGACTTCGGTATACACGTTTGATAGCGGCGAATAAAATGCTCCAGTCTGGATGTCGTATTCGTCAGTACGGAGACATGACACGATTTGACCCTCTGGGCAGTTTGCCCAAGCAGATTCAAGCGAAACAGATTTCTGGACAGTTTGCATTATAGTGCGCCTTCTTGATAGGCGGGCTTAGGCCCAATTTGCAGTCTTCTAAATTTTGTCTCGCTAAGCATGCTCACTACTCGCTCACAATGGAGAGTAAATGAAGAATACACACAATCGTTCACTATCGCGCAATGGCCTTCTACCACTATCGTTCGGGATGGCCATACTGTTCGATAAATGGTAATACCGTCTGTTTCGTTATTGGAAATGATTTCATGTATCGGTGCTTTAGTTGGCGATATCGATGATAATGCTACCCCTGATTGATCTAACCACACAGCATTGAACCAGTTTCTTTCTTTTCGAGACATTTGAAATTTGTACGGTGCCAACGCAGCTTTAATTAGCTCCTCGCTAGTTTTCAAACAAATTGATAAACTCTGCATTGCGCGCTGATCACCCTCGATATGGTCCATCATAACACCACATATCACAGGTTCTTCGGGACTTGTGTATCCATCTCTGATAGCGCGATTAAATATTCGGCCCCTTGCAAATACTTTCCCATCATTCATCGCTTGCGCAAACTCAATAACTTGAGCCAAGGGCGATATCTCAAGTTTTGCCTCGGCACCAAGCCCGGGAAAAACTAAGCTCAGTGGCTCTAGAGTACTATCCCTATCTGCACTAATGGTCTGTGGCACAATTTCTTTCCAATTATTACTTCGCAAATACTCCGAACTCTTATGTGCAATTTCTGCAAGAATAGATCGTGCTTCGAACTGAGCTTTTGTTACAGGAGATGAACGTGTATAAAGATTTCTTGTGGGAAGACGTTTAAAACTTGTCGCCTTCAAGCGTACGCCATTGTCGGTCTCTTCAGAGACAAATCTCACTTCGAGTTTGTCGCCTATTTTAAATTTTTTTGCGCTTGCATATTGATCGGAATCAGAAAAAATGATCTGTAAACCTGCAGAGGAGTCAAGTGTAGCAAACACACAAGTCTTAAAAACTTGCGGCTTTCTATTAATCTCCCCACGAATCGTCCCTTTCATCGGAGTTGATTTTCCATACGCTTCGCAATATAATTTCACATCCTCCCCTGTAAAAATCGGACTAAACTCCGTTAGTTCTTCCACAATAGAACACCTCAGGCTTCTTTAAGCTTGGCGTTGGGACGACGTGCCCCCAATTCAAAGACGATTGTCTCACGAAGACGCGAGGCCGCAATGTACACTTTCTGATAATCAACAACATCCTTGTTGGAAACAGAGTACAGACGTAGCTCTTCAATGAGATGAAAATAAGCTGCCCTACATCGCGGCGTAAGATAAAGACCACCCTGCGTAAAATACCAAGTGTCCATCTTGTCTATTAGAGACAGCTCAAAACCGTCTGCTAAATTATTCAGATCTGGGTTTCTGGGTGCCCCCCCAGTTATGGTCCACAGTGTTTCAAATGCATGAGTCCGATATTTCAGAAGTCGTCGCCTCTCATATTTGGTATAATTCCTTTTGCGTTGATATCTGGCACCAATATGAGTTGCTACTGCGCCAACAATAACACCTGCAAGACCCCAAGCGCCCTCTGGCAGCAAGTCTAAAAGTTGCATAACATCACCTCAAAAAAGATGGTTCGTAAGTCCGTAATGAAATTTTAGAGATTATTGTGAGTAACTCTTTCAAATCAGCTCCTTTTAAAAATACTTTCTTGTTATCGCTCTATGTATTATCCTGCTGGAAGTTCTCTAGGTTTATTATATGGCATCAGCATAGAATAGTGTGATGATTTACAGAGAGCCAATAAGCCAACTCTCAGATATTGCGGCTCAATTTCTGGTTGATAATCTTCGAGCAAATCCCGTCGTTGCCTTATCTGAAATAGCATAATAGACACCAAAAAGAAAATGAGGATAATTCCTACTATAAGAATTACGGTTCCAACTCTAGAGAACAACCATATTTTTAAACTTACTTTCAAACTCACGCCGTCGCTTAAAGTCCCGCTCCATAGGACGAAACACAATAATAACCGCTCCACTTCCCGCTCCCGCAGGCGGGATCTAAGAACTTCAGGCTCGCCATCTTGTCCTGTAGCGCAAGCAGCTTGGCCTTGTTGTGGCCGGCGGCGTTCAGCTCGCTCCGTAATTCGTCTAGGAACAGGGGGTCGATCACTTTGTGGATGTTGGCGGGGCTGGTGTAGTGCATGCCGCCGGCGCGGCGTTCGTCTCCGGACAGGATACTCTCGAAGATTGAGCCGAAGATGACCGGGGAGATCTGGCTCCAATCAAAGGCGCGGGCGCAGTTGACGATAAGCTCCAGGCGGATCTCTGCGGTCAGCTGCGGCAGCACGATGTCCTCCGCGAACAGCCCGCCGTTGACGTAGGGCAGCTGCACCAGCGCCTCGTCGAAATCAAGGTTGGCAGCGCGGCGCTCCGGGGGCGTATCAAGCACCGCGAAGATGTTGATGAGCGCATAGCGAAACGCCGTGATGTCTGCCGCGTGCACCTGGAGGTAGCTCGAGAACGCGCCGGGGTCGAACAGGCCGCTGTCCTCAGCATACAGGCAGAAGAGCAGGCGCACCATCAGCACTGCCAGGTCATGGTGCGCAGCTTTGAGGTCGACGTGCTGGGACTTCTGTTCGATGAGGACCTTGCTGGCGGGGATGTAGGCGTCGATGCGCTTCGTGCCGTGGTGCGGGATCGTGACGCGCTTCTGGTAGTCGATCTCATGATGGACGCGCGCCACTCCCATGACCTCGCCCAGGAACTGGTTCCAGAAGGTCTGGTCGTGCATGTCCTCCTGGCCGCGGCCTGCCCATTCCTCGGCGAACTTGGCCGCCGCAAGGTGGCGATCTGTGGGTGATGCTGGCACGCGATCCTTCCTGCTACGCTCTGGACTGCGCGACGGAGCCTGCGCTGCGCGCAGTCGCAGTGCGCAGAATGACAAGAATTATTATAGGTGATTGGGGTGACATCACTCAGGCCGCCTCCAAGTAACGTAACATCTCGCGCGCAGTGTTCAGGCTAAGTTTGCTGGTATCCCCATGTTTCAAGAACGCATTCGCGTTGCCCGGGTTCAGTTGTAAGTCGGTATAGACACGATAATTGCTCACTCGCTTCTTCTCCTGGAGGCCTCTCACCTTTCGCCACATCAGTTGCTTCGTATGGTCATCGGCGTTCTGACGATCACGAACGCTTTGATAACTTCGATATACCTTGCGATACCGCTCCGGCAGTCGGTTGTCATCGTTGCGCAGCAAGTTCTCAAGATTTCCCAACGTCAAAAGATATGAGTACTCCGTTTTGAGTTTGCCATCTTGTAGAGCAGCCAACAGCGCGTGCGTAGCGCCAGTCACCGCAGCATACAACAGGAGCGGCTCCCGAAGCCGAGGATTCTCGCTCTCTGCCTGGCGCGCAAGATGAGAGAGCCGCAACGAGTTCTGCCCAGAAAGCTCCTGCAAATAGCGTGCTAAAAATCCCTTGAAGCTGAGTTTTCTCATGGTCGATTCTTCTTTACGTACTCCTGGTAACTATAGAGAAATTCCTTGTGACGTCTCATGCTTAACGCACTTGCTTTTGCCTCATCGTCAGATGAGAATAAGCGCTCCCCACCAACGATCACCATGACATAGCGAAAATCAGAGTCATCAGTAAGCACGGCATCCTCATCAAGACGACGAAGTCGCTCGATAAGATCATCGTATTGCAGTCTCAAAATTAACCTTTCAATAATAGTATTATTTAATAGCTACTATCATGATAGCGCAATTAAATCACTTACGATGTTTCGCTATTATCGGGATCAAATCCGAAACGATCTATCAATTGCTTTCGCGAAATGCGTACACTTCCGCCGATCCTGACCACCGCAATTTCTTCTTGAGAAATCATCTTTCTAAGAGAACTTTCAGCTACTCGCAGCAATTTAGCAACTTCTTTGACGGTGTACAAAGCCTTTGGCTGCTTAGCCACAGCAACCCCCTCCTTTGTCTCACTGTTATCATACGCAGTAGTTTTCTGAATTTCTCTCAAACGAGGATAATTACCAAGCTCCAAAGCTTTTAAAACGGCATCAAGCTTACCACCAGACAATTCAATAACCGTATTAATACCAGCGCCCTCCCGAATAGTAAGATATGCTTCGGGTTCACTTGTTCCAGAAGGTCTGGTCGTGCATGTCCTCCTGGCCGCGGCCTGCCCACTCTTCAGCGAACTTGGCCGCTGCAAGGTGGCTATCTGAGGGTGATGCTGGCACGTGATCCTTCCTGTTGATTACTACCGGGATTCTTCGCTCTCAATTAGAGGGGATTTGAGTGACACGGATTGAGCAGTCAGTTCATGATGTCTGACCTGAGTGCTACGATGAGTTAAGTCTTAGTTTTACGCTAGACGTAATTGTATTTATATGCAATAATCATTACATATAAATGTTTATCGCATACGAAAGGAACTCATTGGATAATTATCGATATATCAGGCAATGGATCGATGACCTGCCAAAGAGAGGGCTCTCATCCTTTTCGCTTGATGACGCCAAGTTGCAGTTCCCCAACATGCCAGCGGTGAACATCCGGAATGCCCTGCATCGGCTTTCTGCAGCCGGAAACGTGCGTTCAGTCTGGCGAGGCTTCTACGCCATCGTGCTGCCCGAATATGGGCTTGAAGGCAGCGTTCCGCCCGTCGAATACATCGACCAGCTTATGATCTATGTCGGGTCTGATTACTATGTTGCGCTTTTGAGCGCTGCTTCATACCAAGGCGCATCTCATCAATCGCCACAGGCTTTTCAAGTGATGTCCAATAAGCAACTACGCCCCAAAGAAGCCAGTGGCAGCCGTCTGGGCTTCACTTACAAAAAGAACTTGCCCCAAAGTGGCATCGAGAAAAAAGTCGTGCGAAGCGGATGTGTCAATGTCTCAGTTCCTGCCTTGACTGCTCTGGATCTCGTCCACTATAGCGCTAAATCTGGGGGCATCTCTCATGTTGCCTCTGTGCTTGCGGAGTTTGCTGGCTCCATTGACTTCAGCGCCTTTGATGCAGATCTGCTTAAAAAGGAGCCTGGCGCCACCATCCAGAGGCTCGGTTATCTTTTGGAGAACTCGCTGGGCGAGGTTGAACTTGCTGCAGCTCTTTATGAAAAGAGCGCCGAAGCAAGGCTGCGATTCAATAGGGCCGACCTGATTACAGGGCAACCCGGCAATAAGTCAAAGCCAGCCTATAACAACAAATGGAAGATCGTTATCAACTACGATGTGGAAGTAAGCGATTGATACCTCAAGCAGCGATAACCCAATGGAGGAACACCGTCCCGTGGCGCAGTATGCATCAGGTGGAACAAGACTTGATCTTGAGCAGGGCGCTTGTAGCAATCTACTCTGACGCCCTCCTCGCTGCCTCTCTCGCTTTCCGCGGTGGCACTGCTCTCCATAAGCTTTATTTAAGTCCGCAGGCGCGTTATTCCGAAGATCTCGATTTTGTGCAAGTAGCTCCTGTGCCTATCGGCCCTGTGCTGGATAGACTGCGCAAAGTGCTGGCTTTTCTTGGCGAACCGAAGACCAAGCGTAAGACGAACAATAACGTTATGCTCTTAAGCTTTGAGACCACTTCCCCGCCCGTCATCGAACTTCGCATCAAGATCGAGATCAACTGCAAAGAGCATTTTACCGTGCTAGATCGAGTATTAATACCTTTTATTGTCGATAACCTTTGGTTCAACGGAGAATGCGATATCCTTACCTATCAGCTTGAGGAACTGGTCGGTACTAAGCTCAGAGCCTTGTACCAGCGCAGAAAAGGGCGCGATTTGTTCGACCTGGCACACGCCTGCGATGTCGCCGATTTTGATATCACCGAAGTTGCTGAATGCTATAAACGCTACATTGCCTTTCCTGACAATCATCTACCGACAGCTCATGAATATGCAGCTAACCTCGAAGCGAAATTGGCAGACCCGGTGTTCAGGGCTGATGTCGAGCCCCTGCTCAGGGCTGAAATCGAATATGACATCGACGCTGCTTTCCAGACAGTAGCTGATGCGTTCATCCCACTGATGTAGTACGGAAAGCTTACTCAGAAACTTTCATGACCCGATATCCGGTGTAAAAAAGATAGAAAGTGGCGAGCGAGTCGACCGCTCCCCTATAAGACCAGAAGCTGTGTAGCGCGGCGATTGTTGAGCCTGGTCGATGTCGAGGTCGATGGTGCGTGATTTCTGCGCAGCAAGGTGGCGGTCTGTGGGTGATGCTGGCACGCGATCCTTCCTGTTGATTGCCTGGTTCTGGATCCTGCGACTGCGCGCAGGATGACAAAGTTCTTTATAGGTGATTTGAGTGACAAACCACGCAACTACTGGATTGCCGCGGTCGCTTCGCTCCCTCGCAATGACAAGGGGGCTGGATTGCCGCGTCGTGCTACGCGCTCCTTGCGATGACTACATGATTAAATTAGGCAGCTTCCTGTGTCTCTCGATTGTTATGAGCTTGAGGTTGCGCGCCGGGTGCGGGTGACTGCGGCTCTGGGGATTGACCCCAGGAGCGCCGCCAGGGTCTTGCGATTGCTGCGAGCCAGCAGCTGGCGCCAGCCGATCGTCTTGAGCAGGCCACTCAGACCCAGCTCCATGACGTCTGCGACCTGAGTCAGCGCGCGTTCGTCGCATGCAGCAATCAGCAGCTCCGCAAGCTGGACCTTCTGCTCTGTCGTGGTATGCCCGATCCAATCCTGCAACACCCGGCCAAGATAGACCGAGCGGCGGCTCAACCGCGGGGCTCTTCTGAAGCCGGAGCCCTCGACCTCCCAGGTCATGCAATCATGCTGCATCAGACCCTTAGCGCCGCTCCTGACGATCTCGCAGGCAACGTCATGCTCAAAAAGCATCCCCACCACGCAGTACTGCGGCACGATGCGCCTGATCAGGGGCCTGATCGCCGCATACTGCGGGCTGCCGGTCAGCTCTGCGCTCAGGCCCGGGCCATCGTTGTCATAGACAGCGGTGATACGGCTCCTTAAAGTGTCGTCGCAGGCAGTCGCCGCATAGACGGCAAGGTTTCCGCCCTTCGAGTGGCCGCCCAGGCACACCGGGCGCGGGTCGCCGTCCAGGACCGCCGCAAGATAGCGAAGCGCCGCGGTCTGCGCCGGGATCGTCTTAAAGCTCAGGCCAACATCCTCCCACCAGGACACCAGCTCATCTCCCGTCCCCCTAAACGCGACATAGCGCACGGCGTCACCAGTCTCGACCAACAGCGCCGTGAACTGCATGCGCGGCTCGCGATCAAGCTGGCTGACATAGCACGAGAGCCGCGCGTCACAAAAGCGCGCGCTACGCGCCATATCCCGCAACAAAAAGGGCGCCTTCTTATTGAGCGAGCGCGAGGCACGCAGCTCGTCCTCACCGTGGTGAGCGAAAAATGCCGCGGCCGCCTCGCGCACCGTCACCGCCTCCGCTGAGCCCAGCGGGGGCACGATCCCGTCAAGCTCCACATAGGAGAGATAGGACAACACAAGGTTATCAACCTCATTGAAGCCCGCCTGAGAAAACGGCACATCGCCATACTGCGCAAGATAAGTCGAAAGATTTCCCATACCACCAGTATCCCCCTTATCGACAGCCTTGATAATCGAACGCACCGAATCCTGCCGCATAACGTAACCGGAGAGTCTGCTTGGCGCTTATCCCGTGTGGGTTTTTTTGAGGTGCTTCTGCGCGAGCTGCGTAGCGAACTCTGTTGATTCGAGATCCGCCTCAGAGGCTTCTGGCGTTGCTTTTATTGCAGCCTCTTGAGGATTTTCTGCAGGGTGAGCGGGGTGCGGCTGGTCAGGTCGCGCGTGTAGTGGCGTTCGAGCCAAGCCATGGTGTCGACCGTGCGGCCGGGAGCGTTGTCGCTCACCGTGAAGAGCGCGCCGTCCACGACGGCGACCAGCTCGAAGAACTTGCCTTCGGGGTGGTGCGGCAGAGCGAAGCCGGGGTCCATCGGGTGCTTGAAGAAAGTGACGAGCTGATAGCTTCCGGGGCCGTGAGGAGTTCCTGACAGGGGGTTATTGTCGACCAGCGTCTGGATCTGCTGCTGGCTGCGCACGATGGTGAGCAGCTCTTTGGCCAGCGTGTTCGTGATGAGGGCCTCAAGCTTTGCGGTGCTGCCCAGGGCTGAAGTGAACACGTAGTTGCCGCTGGAAAGCACAGAGCCGAGCCCGGCGAAGTCCAGCGTGCTCAGCGCACGCAGAATAGCCGCATTGTTGCGATTCTCGATGCTGGGCGCGACCCCCCGTATCAGCGCGACATAGTTTGGCATAGGACCAGTATAGCGCGACAGCTCGCGGTGCTTGCAACCATACGCCTGAAATTATTCGTACGTATGTCCGCACTCCGTGCTATACTGAAATCAGAAGCATTTCCATCAGATTTCACAACTTAGAAATCTGCTCCGCCTCCCACTGGTGAAGATTGCTGACATTGTTCAATTCTCAACAAAGGAGGCCAGACGGACATAAAACTTCGCACCAAATCAAGGTAAAACGTTTGATAAGTAGATACCTATCGTATATACTTACAGTATGATTAAGAAAGCGACTCAAAAGATGACTGCAACAACAACCGTCGCCCGCTGGGGCAACAGCTGCGCTCTACGCATACCGGCTGATATGCTTGAATTACTGAATCTCAATGTACATGACCGCGTAACAATCGAAGCCGAAAAAAGCCGCATCATTATCAAGAAGGATAAGCCTATAGGCATAAATGGTATACGGCGATTTGCCGGAATCCTTTCAGAAGAGAGCTATCAAGACTTCATGGAAGCCCTCAAGGACACTGAAAGGATTGATCCTGATGAATGGTAGAGCCGCAGATACCAGCGTGCTTGTTGACTTTCTCCGTAATGACCCGCATGCAGTACAACTAATCGGAGACGGTGCCAATTTATATATCCCCATAGCCGCAGCGGGAGAACTACTTTACGGCGCCCAAAAATCACGAAACCGCACACGAGACGTATCAAATGTCCGAGAGTTTCTTGCCCAGTTCAAACTACTTCCCCTCACCGCTGAGGTCGCTGAAAAGTATGCTGTAATTAAGACAGAACTTGCCACCTGTGGCAAACAAATCCCGGAAAACGACACTTGGATCGCTGCTTGTGCGCTCACGAACAAGCTTCCTCTAATGACCTTTGACCAGCATTTCAAGCGAATTGCTAGGTTGGAAGTCATTGACTGAAAATCAAGGGAGTACATACTGATGAGCGATTTAAGTAATCTTAAGGCCCAGTTTATGGAAAGCCTTGAGTTCAAAAGAAATATGAGGATTCACGCACTGATTTCGCCTCTATGAAAGCCATTATTGATGCCGAATACCGGGTGTGAGAATACTGGTTTAAAGCACTCAGAAGACTGAGGTGATGGTGGCGCCTGCCAGGACCAGGTCGCCGTCGTAGGCTACGACTGCCTGGCCGGGTGTGGCGGCACGTATGGGGGCGTCGAAGGTGACTTGCAACAGGCCGCCCTCGCGCTGCTGGATGGTGGCGGGGACAGCGGGGCTGCGATAGGAGGTCTTGACCTGCGCGCGCAGCGGCTCGATGGTGGGCGGGATTGAAACCCAGTTGACAGCGCGGGCAAGCAGGCCCTGGTGATAGAGGCGGGCTTCATCGCCGAGGGTGACCGTGTTACGCACAGGGTCTTTGGCGGTCACGTAGACCGGGCGGCCCACTGCCAGCTCCAGACCCTTGCGCTGACCAATCGTGTAGCGCTCCATGCCTTTGTGCTGGCCGATCACCTGGCCGCGGTCGTCAAGGATGTCGCCGGGCGCGGGCGGCGCGCCACGCCAGCGCGCGATGAAGGCGCCGTAGTCGCCATCGGGCACGAAGCAGATGTCCTGGCTGTCGGGCGCGTCGGCGTTGGCAAAGCCCGCCTCTGCGGCCCGGGCGCGCGTCTCGGACTTGGCGCGGTCGCCCAAAGGAAAGCGCACGCGCGCCAACTGGGCCTGTGTAAGGCCGTAGAGGACGTAGCTCTGGTCTTTAACGGCATCAGAGGCTCGAAGTAATTGCCAGCGCTCAGACGCCGCCACATAGCGCGTGCGGGCATAGTGGCCGGTTGCCAGTACGTCGCAGTTGAGCTTGTCCGCGTATGCCAGCAGGCGCCCGAACTTCAGCGCACGGTTGCAGTTGATGCAGGGGTTGGGGGTCTCGCCTGATTCGTAGGAGGCAACAAAGGCCTCGATCACCTCATCGGCAAAGTCTTTGGTGAGGTCAAGTACGTGAAAAGGGATGCCGAGTTTGTTTGCGACGGCGCGGGCGGATTCAGCGGCGGAGTCACCTTCGTCGTGCAGACGCATGGTTACGGCAACGCAGGCGTAGCCTTGCTCCTGCATCAGGAGGGCTGCCACCGACGAGTCTACCCCGCCGCTCATCGCGATCAGTGCGGTTTTTGTGTTGTTGGTCACGGAACTCAATCTCTATCTCTTTGCCAGCCCGAACAGAGGCGCGCCGGGGTCGTCGCGGGCTGGCGCTTGCTCCGCTGAAAACAGTCCACAGGACTGTTTTCCGGGCGCTGCGCAACCTACAGAGATTTTACCAGCTAGAACCGCAACGGCTGGCGCCAGCTGAGAGTATTCTGATAAGCAAGCGATCTGTAGGGCGCGACGACCCCGGCGCGCCTCGGCTGCAATCAGAGTTTTGTCCGTAGATATCAATACAGCTGACACCAAAAACTATATCTTTGCAAAGGCTTGGGCCAGGTCGGCGAGGATGTCTTTTATGCTTTCGCAGCCAATCGAGAGGCGGACGGTGTTGCGGCCTATGTGTTGTTCGGCCAGCTGGGCGTCAGTCAGTTGCGAGTGTGTGGTGGTCGCCGGGTGGATCACCAGAGACTTCACATCAGCCACATTTGCCACATTGCTGAACAGTTGCAGCGCGTCAATGAAGCGCAGCGCCTCGGCCTGGCCGCCACGCACGTCGATCGTAAAGATCGAGCCGCCGCCTGCCGGGAAGTAGCGGTCGTAGAGCGCTCGCTGCTCGCCGCCTGCCAGCACCGGATGATTGACGCGGGCAACCTGCGGGCATGCCTCCAGATACTCCAGCACGCGCTTTGTGTTGTCCACATGGCGCTCGACCCGCAGGCTGAGCGTCTCAAGCCCTTGCAGCAGCAGCCAGGCGTTCAGCGGCGCCAGCGTCGCTCCCATATCGCGCAGGATGACTCCGCGCACATAGGACGCAAACGCCGCCGGGCCTGCCACCTCGGTAAAAGCGACGCCATGATAGCTCGCATTGGGCGCAGACAGCTGCGGGAACTTGCCCGATCCTGCCCAGTCAAAGCCTCCGTCAACGATCACGCCGCCCAGCGTGGCGCCGTGTCCTCCAATAAACTTCGACGCGGAGTGGATCACGATATCTGCGCCCAGCTCCAACGGACGCAACAGGTACGGCGTCGCAAAGGTGTTGTCCACGATCAGCGGGATGCCATGCGCGTGCGCGATGGCCGCAACCGCCTCGATATCAATGATGTTGGAGTTAGGGTTGCCGAGCGACTCGATAAAGATACCGCGCGTATTCTCCTGGATAGCGGCGTCAAAGGCGCCTGTGCCCTCATCGGGATCAACAAAGGTCGTCGTGATGCCATAGTCCGGCAGCGTTTGGTCAAGCAGGTTGTAGGTGCCGCCGTAGATGGTCTTGGCAGCAACAAAGTGCTCCCCCGCTTTGCAGAGCGCCTGCACCGTATAGGTCATCGCCGCAGCCCCGCTGGCCAGCGCGAGTGCCGCTGTGCCGCCTTCCAGCGCGGCAATGCGCTCCTCGAACACCGCCACGGTTGGATTGCTGATGCGCGAGTAGATGTGGCCGTCAGCCTTCAGCGCAAAGCGATCGGCGGCATCCTGGGCGCCATGAAAGCCATAGGTCATCGTCTGATAGATGGGCGTCACCAGAGAGTCGGTCGCCGGGTCGGGATGTTCCTGGCCCACGTGGAGTTGTTTGGTCTCAAAGCCCCAGGTGGCCGGATCGTTTGCTGCAGTCATCGTGTCGCTTCCTTTCATTGCTGGTTGGGGCGCACTGCTGTCGCCGCTACCTCCTGCTGAGTCCGAGCAGTGGCGCGCCGGGTCCCCGCGCGCTACGCATTAATGCATGTCATTGCCGAGTCCGAACAGCGGCGCGCCGGGTCGGCACGCGCTACGCATGAGTCCGAGCTCATTGCCAGATCCCGAACCTAGGCGCGCCGGGGCGGCGCGGGGCTGGCGCTTGCTCCGCTGAAAACAGTCCGCTGGACTGTTTTCCGGGCGCTCCGCAACCTACAGGGGCAGCGGCATGCCTTTGTCTTGGTCGAAAAGGCCTGTTGACAGGTAGCGCTCACCTGTGTCGGGAAGCACCACCACGATGGTCTTACCTGCGGCCTCAGCGCGCTGGGCAACCTGAGTCGCCGCCCAGAGCGCAGCTCCCGATGAGATGCCCACCAGGACTCCCTCGCTTTTTGCCAACAGACGGGCCGTCGCAAACGCATCCGCATCAGTAGCCAGAACGATCTCGTCATAGATCGCCCGATCAAGCACTTCCGGCACAAAGCCGGCGCCAATACCCTGGAGCTTATGCGGGCCTACCACCCCCTGCGACAATACGGGGGAACCCGCAGGCTCCACCGCAACGATATGGACCGCCGGGTTTTTCTCGCGCAGAAAATGCCCAACACCCGTGATCGTGCCGCCCGTGCCAACGCCCGCCACAAGATAGTCGATCACACCCGCCGCGTCATCCCAGATCTCCGGGCCGGTCATGTAGTAGTGGACGGCGGGATTAGCCGGGTTTGCAAACTGCGACGGGATGAAGCTGTTCCGCAGTTTTTCTGCCAGCCCCTGAGCGCATTCGATAGCCCCCTTCATCCCCAGCGCACCCTTGGTCAGCGCAACCTTGGCCCCATAGGCCTCCAGCAGTTGGCGGCGTTCGATCGACATCGTCTCCGGCATCGTCAAAATGAGCTCGTAGCCGCGCGCGGCGGCGATCATTGCAAGCCCAATGCCGGTGTTGCCGCTTGTCGGCTCAATAATAACGCCACCCGGCTTCAGCGCGCCTGACGCCTCGGCCGCATCAATCATCGCAACCGCGATGCGGTCTTTGGTCGAGCCCGCCGGATTAAAATACTCCAGCTTCCCCAGCAAGGTCGCACCCAGCCCCTGCGTCCGCTCATAGCGAGCCAGATGCAGCAACGGGGTCCCACCAACCAATTCTGTAATATTTTCTACACGTGTCATACTGCTCCCTTATCGTTATCCCCTTACTAGTGTACTGGGTTACCAGGGAACACAAAACAAAAGTACAGAGAAACTCCTCAGCCTGCCACGGCAACAGCGATTGCTTCGACCTCCACGCGCCCGGCCTTGGGCAGTTCGCGGGCCGCCACGCAGGCGCGCGCCGGCTCAGAGACAAAGTAGCGCGCGTACACTTCATTGAAGGCCGCAAAGTCGCCCATGTCAAGCAGATAGCAGTTCGCCTTTACCACGTCGTTAAAACTGAGGTCCGCCGCTTCAAGCACGGCGCCCAGATTCTTGCAGACCTGCTCAGTCTGCTCCGCAATGCCCGCGCCGGCCAGCTCGCCGGTAGCAGGATCAATCGGCGTCTGCCCGGAAAGGTAGACCGTCATGCCCACGCGAACTGCCTGACTGTAGGGCCCGATCGGCTCGGGGGCTGCCGGTGTGTAAATCTTTTCTGCCATGTTGTTTGCCTTTCTTACTTTCTGTCCGTCAGGGTGTGCCCAGCTGCTATCAGCCCGTCCTCGATTGCTCGCAGGTGTTCGTAGTTGCGGGTCTCCATCGAGAGTTTGAGGTAGCAGCCGTTGATGTCGGTGTTCTCGCCGCCGGGGATGTACTGCACGCGGATCACGTTGGCGCCCAGGTCAGCGACAATGCTTGAGACCTCCTTGAGCTGGCCCGGCTTGTCAAGCAGCTCGATCGTCAGGTCAGTCCTTCTGCCAGACATAAGCAGGCCGCGGTCGATCACGCGCGACAGGATGTTCACGTCGATGTTTCCGCCTGAGACCACGGCGCAGACTTTTTTGCCCCCTAGAGGCAGCTTGTCAAACATGACCGCAGCGATCGAGACCGCTCCGGCGCCCTCCGCGACCAGCTTCTGGCGCTCGATCAGCGCGAGGATGGCCGTTGCGATCTCATCATCAGAGACGGTGACCATGTCATCGACAAAGTTCGAGCAGATCGAGTAGGTGTATTCGCCGGGACACTTGACCGCGATGCCGTCGGCAAAGGTCGAGACCGACTTCAGCGCGGCGCGCTCATGGTGCTGCAGCGACGCCGTCATGCTGCCAGCGCCCTGCGCCTGGACGCCATAGACTTTGCAGCGAGGATTCAGGCTTTTGACCACATACGCAATGCCCGAGATCAGGCCGCCGCCACCCACCGGCACAACCACCGCGTCCATGTCCGGCAGTTGCTCCAGCAGCTCAAGTCCGATGGTCCCCTGCCCGGCGATGACATCGATGTCATCGAAGGGGTGGATGAAGACCGCTCCCGTTTCTTCCTGGCGCCGACATGCCGCGTCAAAGGCGTCGTCATAGACGCCGTCAACCAGCACGATCTCGGCGCCCATCGACTCAGTCGCTTCGATCTTTGAGAGTGGGGCTGTGCTGGGCAAAAATATCGTTGCCTTCACGCCGAGCTTTTGCGCGGCAAGCGCCACGCCCTGGGCGTGGTTGCCCGCAGAGCAGGCGATAACGCCACGGGAGCGCTCCTCTGCGCTCAGCCCCGACATCTTGACGTAGGCGCCCCGGATCTTGAACGAGCCCGTTGTCTGCAGGTTTTCTGCTTTAAGATAGAGGTCGCAGCGCGGCGCGAGCTTGGTGGTAGGGATCAGGTCAGTCCGACGCACCAGGTCTCTGAGCGTGTGGGAGGCCTGATAGACCTTATCAAGCGTCAACACCTGGTCGCTGCTGTCACGTATCACGCAACATGATGCGGGTCCCGCCTCCGACACCGCAGCAGCCGCCGGTTTCTCTGTCACAGGCACTGAACCTTCTCGCGCTGTATCGTTTGTCATAACAGTCTTAATTCCTTCCTTACCCTGGATGCTGCGACTACGCGCAGCATGACAATTATTCCTGTCATCCTGCGTACTGCGACTGCGCGCAGCATGACAATTGTTCCTGTCATCCTGCGCGTAGTCGCAGGATCCAGAAGGTTTTGCTCTAACTCAACACCGCGCCGGTGTCCGCTGAGGACACGCTGCGCGCGTAGCGCTTCAAGTAGCCCATGAGTTCCACGGGCTCCTTGAGCGTCATGGTTTGCTTACGGGCGGCGATCTCATCATCTGCAACCAGCAGCTCAAGCGAGTGCTTCGGGATGTTGATCGAGATTCGGTCGCCTTCTTTGACATACGCGATCAAGCCGCCCGCCGTCGCCTCGGGCGAAATATGCCCAATGGCCGCGCCACGGGTCGCGCCCGAGAACCGGCCGTCAGTAATAAGCGCCACGTCGCTGTCGAGCCCCATACCAACAATCGCCGAGGTCGGCGAAAGCAT
>WQYT01000032.1 GCA_009781115.1 Coriobacteriia bacterium | reverse complement strand
CTTGATCATCTATCCCGTCGCGCTGCCGGGCGAGTCCCCACTGAAAACGAAAACCGGCATGATGGGCGCCCAGATGCTCTCGCAGATGGGCTGCCTGAGCATAACCACCCTGCTCGCCTTGCCTCTCTGCGTCTGGGCGATCTTTGCTTCAGGGTGGCTGATTTGGGTGGCCCTGGTCGTCGCGCTGATCTGGGGCGGAGCCGCCGCCGCCGCAGGTGTGATCCTGGGCGGAAAGATCATGGACTCCCGCGGGCCCGCTATCCTGGCCGCCCTGGAGAAAAATGACTCCCGCGAGCGTGCGTAGCCTTTAAGCATCCGAAGCCTTTAAACAAGAGCCTCGGCTGGTCGCAAAAGCCAAAGTAACGTGCCTGTCCGTGCCCGTCCGTAAGCGCGCGTTTATTCCCAATGGAAAGCATACTTGACATTGATAGCTGCTGAGCGTATTCTATGGAAAGTAAGCTTTACATTTACGCCAAAGGAGTCCACCATGCCACGTGCAGCTACCGCCCTTACATCAGACCAATTAGAAAAGCGCATTGAGGCAGACCGTGATATTACGGTCATCGACATCAGAACCAAGGGTGAATTTGATCGGGGGCACATCAAGAATGCTTACCACCTGTTGCTGGGGCCTTTTGACACTATTTCTGATGCGATGGGCATCCCTGATGGCGACGTCGCGATCGTCTGCTTTGTCGGCTTTGCGGGCAAGCGTGTCGCAACGGACCTCGCCAAGAGGCGCGAGGGTGTGTACTACCTGAAAGGTGGAACCAACGCCTGGTATGGCGATCTTGTTTCCGAGAAGATCACTCCCCCGGCGCCCCTTGTGCGTGGCGTCATGCTCGTCCAGCTGATTTTACTGGCCGCAGGAATAGCGCTCATGTCCTTTGTCAGTTACTGGTGGGGCGTAGCAATAATTGGCCTGGTCACACTTGACGCTTTCTTGGGCGCCGCTTTCAACAAGAGCACACTGGTTACGCTCCTGCGTGCGTTCAGTTTGCGCTAAGGGGATGAGCAAAAATGGCTACCGCTAAAAATGAGCGCGCCTGGCACAAAATGATTGTCGGCGTTGACGAAACGGTTCCGCTGTCCTCAGGCAAGAACGTAAAAGGCATTTACTTTGACAACGCCGCAACGACCCCGGCGCTCACCTCGGTCCTGGGGGCTGTGACCGAATACGCTCCCCTCTATTCGTCGGTACACAGAGGGGCAGGATTTAAGTCAACGCTGTCAATGGATCTTATGGAAGAGACACGCGAGCGCGTCCTTGATTTTGTTGATGCTGACCGGCGCCGCGACACAGTTGTATTCACTAAGAATAGTACCGAGGCGATCAATCTGCTGGCGCATACCTTCGCGCAAACTGCACCCGGCAAAATTGCCCTCACCACACGCATGGAGCATATAGCAAATATCATTTCCTGGAAGAAATACATGCAGACCGAATGCGTTAATGTGGACGCGCAAGGCAGGCTTGATCTTGACCACCTGGAGGCCTTGCTGGTTCAGCACCGGGGCGCCATTGGCATCGTGACGGTTACCGGCGCCTCAAATGTCACCGGCCTCATCAATCCGCTCGACAAGATCGCAAAACTGGCGCACGCCCACGGCGCGCTGGTCCATGTTGATATGGCGCAATTGGCGCCCCACAGCCCCGTATCGATGCATACTGCGCAGGCCAGCGCAGATGACCACGGCGAGCATATCGACTTTGTCACGTTTACCGCGCATAAGATGTATGCGCCCTTTGGCGTTGGCGCTCTCGTGGGACCACGCGATTACTTGCTAGACGCCACGCCCCTCCTTGCGGGCGGAGGAGCGGTCCGCATAGCAAGCGAGGATTTCACCCAATGGGCAGGCACGCCTGAGCGCTTTGAGGCCGGGACCCCCAATATGATGGGGATCGTGGCCTTGCGCGCCGCGCTGGGCGAGCTCCGGCAACTTACCTTTCAGGGCGCGCATAACCATGAACGCGACCTTGGCGCCTACCTTTTTGCCCAGCTTGCCAAAATCCCGGAGCTGACTCTTTACGGCCCTGCCCCCTCAGAAGCAGCGCGGGTAAGCCTCGCCAGTTTCAACCTGTCAGGCATGCATCACCATGACATCGCCCATATACTTGCAACAGAGTTTGGCGTCTCGGTCCGGAGCGGTTTTTTCTGCGCGCACTACTACGTCCAGGCCCTGCTGGGTATCAGCAACGCAGAGATGAAGGCGCTACGCGACGGCAGTCAGGACGTTGCGCCCGGCATGGTCCGCGTTAGCCTGTCGTTTTACAACACAGAGGAGGAGATTGACCAACTTGTCGCCGCGCTTCAAAAAATCGCCGCTAACAAGGAGCACTATACGGCGCTCTGCTCCGAAGTCTCAAAAGGCTTATGCGGGACCCTTTAGCGCTGCGCCCAGCAGTAAGCGGCGTCCACAACAGAAGGGGATGAGACGATGAATTCAAACACAACGCCCGTAACGTGCCCGACTACACCGTCTTGCTAAGAGAGGAGCCGGTAAAAGTGCTGGAAAATCGGCTTGAAGAGATTCGCAAGCAACAAAATATCCGCCAGGAAGATCTGGCGACCGCGCTTAAAGTCTCTCGACAGACCATAGGCTCACTGGAAAATGGACGCTACAAACCGTCAATAATCCTGGCGTTCAAAATTGCGCGCTTCTTCGACATGAGTATCGAAGACGTTTTTATTTACAGGGAGGACCCAAGGTAATGAAACCAATCGAAGAAGGATTCGAAATTCACACAACCGATGAGCGCAACATCGCCATCATGGACAAAACTTGCTCTGCCACATTCAAGGCGGCGCTCATAATCTTTGCCCTGGCGACCGTAGCGCTGGCAGCCCTGGGCGCAAAACCGCTCTATCTGGCAATCATGATCGGCGCCTACCTTGCCACCCTGATCATATTTGCGTTCAACCTACACAAATACCGCAGCAAAATGTAACCATACCGCTGTTTGTTCCCGCTTGTCATCCCTCCAGGTGATCGATTGCAGCTTGAAGAACTCTACTGAATGTCGAGTACGCTAGCAGATGCTCAATCCGGTAGGCATCATCAAAAACATAGATCTCTTGCATGCGGCTATAGGCACGAGAAAGATCGGCATTCACCACGAGGCCACTCAAAATAGTAAACTCGCTAAACGGTTTATCTACCAGATCGCTGCCTATCCGCAAGCCCTCCTCTTGCCGTTTATACGCAATCATTTTATTAAGATGCTTTGCGTCAACAAGAAGATCTTGTATGACATCAAGCTGGCTCATAACAGCTATGTCATAGATATGTTTTGCCACATCAAAATACTCCTGCCGCTCGTAATAGAACTCAGCTGCAAATATCTTATCAACGAAGATGCGTTCAATGTTGATAGTTTCAATCAGGAAAGGTGCGACATCATACTGTAAATCAAGAATGCCCTTTTGTTCGTCAGTTGCCTGAGTATAGAGGACAGGAGCTATTTCCGCTGGTCCAGTCGGCTCACTTACAGTAAATGAGGTAGCTTCAATGCGCACATGTCCAAAGCGCTGTAGGGCATCATCAGGCACATAACCAGTAATCGGCTCATAGTCATAAGCGCATGAAATACTTCCTTTGCGATTATGCTCCAGCGCTTTATTCTCGGTTCGCGTAAGGCTGAGGTATCCTTGTGCGGCTCGCTCAAGACGGCGCTTCGCCTGAGTATTTGAGCAGTCGTCAATGCGCACGGTCAGATCAATGTCCTCACTGAATCTCTGGATGGTGCCAAGCGCCTTATAGAGAGCTGTTCCACCCTTGAAATAGGCTGGCAGCTTGCCTTGTTTATCGGCAAGTTCTTTCAGGAGCAGAGTGACATAGTAATCCTTTTCAAGAATGTCGGCCCGGATACCGGATGATTGATTCACCTGCTGAAGAATTGCAAGAAATGCATCGCGATCATTATGCAGCTTCACGTTCGTCCAATCTTTCGAAAATAACCCCGACGGCTTCTTGTAGCTCATCAGGTTTCAAATAGGCATTCGCATAGCGAACGAGTTGTATGCGATCAAGCCCCTGTTTCTTGATAGCAGCCCGAACAAGCTCATCAGCATTTTCCGCATCGATCGGATAGTTTTGCATGTTCTTCAGGGCTTCAACCATTTGAAGATACGGTGCGTTATCAGTTGTCACCGGTGCGAGCGGCCTCTTAAGCGTTATTCCTGTCCCCGCGGGAACCACTGCTCGATAACGGTTTGTAGCGATCTGCCGTTCTCTTGGAACAAGAGTGCTGAGTCCTAAACGGTTAATAAGCGCTGGTCCCGTCTCATAGCCAATAACCTCATCACCATTATTGAGAAAAGTGTCAGCGATTATCTTTTCCGCGCCGGGAACCAAAGCACCAAACACAGTGGTCTTCATTTGAGCATAGATGCCATGCGCGATACGCGCAATTACGCCACGATCTGCCAGCCGCTTCAAGTAGACGTTTATTATTCGACGAGCCTTGTTCGCATCCATCTTAAATGCCTCTGCAAAATTGTCAGCAAGCATCACCGTACGAATAGGAACACCATAGGGCGTGTTGCCTACCGCTGCTGTTACGTAATCTATATATGCTTCCGTCTTCATCTCTTGTGTGTCATCTTTCTGCATAAATCAATAATAATTAACTACATAATAATAACAAAACCAAATCAGACCGTCCAGCATGGCCACTCTGCTTCATGCCAAAACTATGCCGAAAACGGCATCCTTTTGACAGTGCTCCGCAAACTGAGCTACCGCCGATTCATAATCTTGATTGGAATACCAGAATAATCAACTCAAGACCATCAGGAAAGGCTGCACAAAGCCGAACGATCTCCTGACGAAGCCAAGTCTCCGGCTTGTCCTTTAAGATTTCATTCAGCGCTTTTTTCTTCTCTTCGTTCAACATGACGCAAGTCGGCTTCTTTCTACTCTGTCACCACTCCAGCTTGTTGCACAATTCTCGGTTTTCGCATCGAGACCGTTGGGAAACACCCTCGTCAGAGTCATAAAGTTATTCGCTTCGTCTTTACCTTACTCGACGGTATTTTTGGAAGCGACTGCTCGGCTTGTCAGGAATGGTTCTTTCAATAAGCTCCGATTCCAGCGCTGGAGTAACATAACTTTTTCGGAAATACCTAATATCAGAAAGGCCCATTAGCAGCATTAGCTCTTTTGCCCCAAGCTCCTTTTCTCCAAGTGCTTCAAGCAAAGCTTTGACTGGTAGGGTAACTGGTAGAGTGACTGGTAGGGTAGCTTGGTCGCTGTCATAGCTCATGTTCCAGAGGATCACTTTGAAATTGTGGCCATCGTCGATGAACTGGGGTTCGTATTCAGCTTTATAGTTTGGCGCTAATTCTGTGCGCTCACGAATAAGTCTGAGACCGGTGCCACGTCGCTCCATAAGGTCCATTTCCAGTGCGTCTAACAGCGTCAGTCTGCTTTCCCTTCTGAGTATCGTAGCTCCTATTGTATCAGCGGCAATGCGGTCATTGGCGGGCAACACTTAGTGCCTGTAGAAAGAATGGAATACAATAGTTAGTAACGCATTTGAGCCATTTGCGCTTCGGGCTTCAGCACATTACATGGGCGCACAGGCCAGATTAACAACAGCAGGAGAAAAATGCCTCAGCAAGAAATAATAGCCATCTTTACCGCAGAGGGCTTTTACCTTGATAGCGCACCGTGCTTATCTGCCGCCCCAACCCCGGTCGCAGACAACAAGCCATTTTACAGCGAAGCGCTGCTCAAGCGTTTCCAGGAGGCGCCCGACGTGGCTCTTTATGAGCTGGGCTTCAGTCCGCCAAACCCTGGATTTTCTCCCGGGCTGGCCTTCCTGTATGACATCAGTGCCGCGCACGTACGCTCACTGGCATCTGACAGCGACATCGAGCTCACCCGCACATCGCGGGACGCAACTGACGAAGAGCTTTACCAGCTCCTCCAACGCACGCCTTACGTCACCGGCATCGAGTATATAAGCTTTGCTTGGCTGAAAGGCATATGGGCTCGCCTGCAGGTAGTATTCGAAGAGCAGCTAAGCCGCTCAAAACAAACCGTTGAAGACTACCTGCGCTCAAAAAATGAGGCTATCGAGCTTGTGGGGCGCGTTTTCTTCCACCTGGTCGAGCATAAGTCGGCAAGCTTTCCCTTTGCGTTTTTAGCGACCTACAGCACCGGACAGGCAGACAAAGTCAACCATGTTCCTCTGCGCCAGGCGCTTAAGGAGTACGAGGGCGACTACGACCGCCTCCTGGCATTGCTCTCTACGGTAAACAGAGCAGCTGAGCGCAGCAAGATGATTGAAGGACTTTCGCAAAGTGGGGAGCTCTTCTCGCCCTTAGGGTTTAGCGCCGATGAAGCCTATACCTTCCTGCGCGAGGTCAAAGACTATGAGGAGTGCGGCATCGTCTGCCGCATTCCTGACTGGTGGCGCCAGCAAAGCGCGCCAAAGGTGCGCCTCACCGTTGGCAAGGGCGTGCCGTCTACCCTGGGTATCGACACTTTGCTGGATTTTGACGCGGGGGCCTACTACGGCGATATCAAGCTATCACGCGATGAGATCGAGGCGCTGCTGGGCGAGTCTGAAGGCCTGAGCATGATCAAAAACCGCTGGGTAGAGATCAACCACGAAAAGTTACGCCAGGTTCTGGCTGCCCTCGATAAGATCGAAAGCAGGGGCGAGCTGAGTTTCGCAGAAGCACTGCGAGTTCAGATGGGTCTGGGTACCTCTGCGTTTGCCGATGACGAAAGCGAGATCGAAGTTGACAGCGGGGCCTGGTTAGCCAGCCTGCGCGCACGCCTTACCGGCCAGCGTCAGCTCAAGACCGTCAAACCAGGTCGCGGTTTCAAGGCGCAGTTACGCGCCTATCAGGAATACGGCCTGAACTGGCTTTCTGCCATGCACGACATAGGTTTTGGCGCGCTCCTGGCCGATGACATGGGCCTGGGAAAAACGATTCAGGTGCTTGCCTACCTTGAACGCCAGCGCACCTTAAGCAAAGGATCCGCGCGCGCACTGATCGTGGTTCCCGCCTCGCTTATACACAACTGGGAGCATGAATCCGCGCGCTTCTCTCCCCAGCTAAGGACGCGCGTCATCCACACGGGCAACAAAGAATTTGCGCCCAACGAAGCCGATCTTTTTATCACCACCTACGGCATTGTCGCGCGAACCCCGGCGCTGGCAGATACGTCGTGGGATACCCTGATCATCGATGAGGCGCAGGCTATAAAAAATCCCGGCGCCCGTCAGACCAAAGCCGTCAAGGCGCTTGACGCCCGTTTTCGCATCGCGCTTACCGGCACCCCCATAGAAAACCGGCTTTCTGACCTGTGGTCGCTTTCAGACTTCCTCAACCAGGGTATGCTGGGCACCCCTAAGGAGTTCAGCGACTTTGAGGGCCGTCTGCAGGATAATCGCGCGGGTTATGCGCGCCTGCGCGACATGATGAGCCCGTTTATTCTGCGCCGCCTGAAAACCGATACCCGTGTCATCAGCGACCTTCCAGAAAAGCTTGAAACGACACAGTTCACCACACTCACCAAAAAGCAGGTTGTTTTGTACAAGGCCCTGGTCGATGAGCTTGAACGCAGCTTGCAGCTAGTCGATGGCATAACGCGACGTGGCCTGGTGCTTGCCAACCTGATGCGGCTCAAACAGATCTGCAACCATCCCGACCATTACACCGGGCAAAAAGAATACAAGCCAACAGAAAGCGGAAAGTTTCTCCAGCTGGCAGAGCTCTGCGAAACGATCCGCGCCAAGCATGAGAAGCTGGTAGTCTTTACCCAATTCAAAGAGATGTGCGATCCGCTGGCGCGCTATCTGTCGGAGCTTTTCGGCACGCAAGGACTAACGCTGCATGGCTCTGTTCCTGTCAAGCAGCGCGGCAAGCTGGTAGAGCAGTTCAACACCGACGAGCGCGTACCCTTCATGGTGCTCTCGCTGAAGGCTGGAGGCACGGGGCTTAACCTCACCGCCGCCAACCACGTGGTACACTTTGACCGTTGGTGGAATCCCGCCGTTGAAAACCAGGCCACCGACCGGGTGTTTCGCATCGGGCAAAAGCGCGATGTAGTGGTGCATAAGTTTGTCACCACCGGGACCATTGAAGAAAAGATTGACGAGCTGCTCACCAGCAAAAAAGAGCTTGCCGACGCTGTTATCGCGCAATCGGGCGAAGGCTGGATAACCGAGATGGACAACAGTGACCTGCTCAACCTTTTCCGTTTGGATGCGGTTTCATGAAACGAGAAAAGCTCATGGCACCAAACGCTTTAAGAGACGGGAGTTTGTAATGGGCCGGGGCTACAACAACTTCCCTCAGTACGAGACGATTGCTGAAAAGAAAGCCAAGGCCGCCAGGCGCCTGGAGAAACTGCGTAAAACCAATCCGCAGATCAGACCTATCGCCATTGAAGGGCGCAGCATTGCTCGCTCGTGGTGGGCGAAGTCCTGGAACGCAAACCTGGAGAGCTATGCCGATTACGCCAACCGCATCGAGCGCGGAAAGAGCTATCTAAAAAGCGGCATGGTGCTTGACCTGATCATCGAAGAAGGCCTGGTGACCGCGCTCGTTTTAGGCTCAGGCAACAAGCTTTACACCGTCACGGTGCGCATTGACGAGCTGCCACAAAAGAAGTGGGAATCCATTCTGGATATCTGTGGCAGACAGATATCTTCAACAGCCGAGCTTATCGACGGAGTCTTTCCCCCGGAGTTTGGCGAGCGCTTCCTTGACCAGAAAAGCGGCCTGTTTCCTTCACCTCGCGAGATACATTTCGCCTGTACCTGCCCTGATTGGGCCTATATGTGTAAGCATGTGGCCGCCGTACTCTACGGCATCGGTGCGCGCTTTGACGACGACCCGCTGCTCTTCTTCAAGCTGCGCGCGGTTCCCTACGAAGACCTGTTGCGCGAGTCAGTCGAGAGCAACCTGCACCAGCTCCTGAAAAACGCCTCTAAGAAATCTGCCCGCACACTCACCAACGTCGATATCGACAGCGTCTTTGGATTATGAAGCACGTTTTCGCCTTGATTCTACACTAGTTTGAAGGAGATCACGCGTGCCTGGAAAAATAACCCTATCGTTGGCAGTGACTGCCCTGATCTCGGTCGTGCTTGCGGCCCTTACCATGACGGGGCGATTTGCCGCGCTGGACTGCTCCCTGGCAGGCGCGCTCTACGCGCTGCGGACCCCTGCCCTGACCACGACGTTTAAAGTCATCACTACCGCCGGCGAGTGGTATGTCTATGCGGCAATCACGCTCCTCCTTCTGGCGCTGCCAAAAACCCGCTGGAACTATGGCCTGCCCGCCGGTGTCGCACTGGGAGCATCGGCAGTGCTCAATGCCCTCTTGAAGCAGTGCTTTGCCATACCCCGGCCAACCGGGCATCGCCTGATTTCAGAGACTGGCTTTGGCTTTCCGAGCGGTCACGCCATGATAGGGGCGGCGTTTGTTGGCCTCTGCACTCTGGTATTTGTGAAGTATGCCTCCCGGCGGGGCCCTGAACTGGCCGCCTCCGTGATGGCAGTGCTGTTCATGCTGGCCGTTGGGCTGAGCCGCGTGTATCTGGGGGTCCACAACCCCTCTGACATCATCGCCGGCTACGCGATGGGGCTTTGCTGCGCCCTGGGCATCCGGGGCCTGATTGATCTGTTACCGAACCCCAAAAACCCACATGCTCGTGACCGCCATCATCTCGCGCAGGTAGGCAGACGGGACAACATACCAGAGAAGCGGCGCCCCTAGGCCCCGGGCAGCGACGCCCGCCGCACGGGCCGTCTTCTCAGCACGATACACGTGGTAGCTGTTTGTGATAAAAACAGCAGAGTAGCCCTCCGGAAAACGCTGCTTGAGCAGCGCGTCTGAGAACTGGAAGTTCTCGTAGGTTGAAGTGGATTTTTCTTCCTCGATAATATGGTCCGCAGGAATGCCCCTCGCAACCAAATAGCGCTGCATGGCCAATGCCTCGGGGATATCTTCCTGGGGGCCTTGCCCACCAGAAACAACCAGCAGGGCATGAGGGTTGCGGTGAAAATACGCGACGGCAACATCCAGCCGCGCGGCTAGCGGGGAAGAAATTCTTTCGCCGCGAACACCCGCCCCCAAAACGATAACCGCGTCCTCGTTATAGCGCGCAGCAGTGCTCGCGCCATACGCCCCAAGAAACCCCGAAAACGCAACAACGACAACACAGCAGGCAATCACTGCCACATGCAACCAGATGGGCGCCCTTTTCTTGCGCCACAAAATACCATAAACGATAAGCAGTAAAGAGAGCAGGGTAAGCGCCACTATCCCAAGATTCATGTTGCCCACAAGCGACATAATCAGGGCGTCTGTCAACAGCACAACGCCGATCAGAATAAAGAGATACTGCGCCAGACGTTTTCCGCTCATAGCCATCCGTTCTACTCGGTCCGTCCCGACCACTTTAGCATGGCCGGCGCCGGCGCCCACAAGCTGTTTATTGAGCGATACGAGAAGTCAGGCTGCGCGGGCGAGCCCGCGCCCAGGTCCGCGCCGGGGCCGGGGCCTGCGCCTGCGCCCGCGCCGTCAGTAGCTCATGGCGCGATTGCCAAATTCTGCGCGCCAGCCCGCAAAGGTCTTCTCGCTGACTGGCCGGTTTTTGGTGTTAAGGTAGGGGTCGTTGTAGTAGAGTGTGCCGTTCTTATAGCCCGTCACGCACACACAGTGGGGAGAGATGCCCGGCAGCGCGCCAGGACCCAGCCAGCATACCACGGGCTTGCCCTCGCGCAGATAGGCATGGATCGTATCCATAGTGCAGCCGGTCAGATCAACACCGGTGCCCAGATACTTCTGCACCACGGTTTTCATCGCCGAGGGATAGATCGTATACCCGTCCCAGGTGCGCGGGTTTCCTACGTAGCCTTTGGCGGGGTTGCCGGAGTAAGGCATGACCGCAATAACGTTAGCCGTTGACATCGGGTGGCCCGCATAGGTCAGCAGCATCGCCGTTGACGCCGCCTCGCAGCCCGCCTTAAAGACCGGCCGCTGCGAGATCACCGGGACATCAAGCAATACGCCCTCCCGATCATAAAAATTGTCCTGCTTGTCCTGGAGCAGTTTTTGCTCCGACTGGACAGATGCGACCAAGGTCCTGCTCATCACAAGCTTATAGGGCGCGACCGTCTGGTCGATGCGCTGCGCCAGCGCGTCGCAATCAGAGGCGCGCTGCGTTGGAGTATCCGCCACTTCAGAGACAGCCGCGAGAAGCTTTGACTCGAATTCTGCAGAAAGCTCAAGCTTGAGCGGGGCGCCCGAACCATCCGTGAAAAGATGGGCAGGCAGCGTGGCCGTGCCCTGCATTGCAGCGGTCTGAACTTGCAGCGCGCCTCCTGCCTGGGTCGCCTCCAGGCGATAGCCCGGCGTCTGGTAACAAATGCTCTGGCCCTCCAGCACGATAGCGGTATCTGTTGCAAGCTCGCTCAGATCAAGAGGTCCGCCCTTTGAACTGAGCCCCGTGACCCGCGTGACCGGATAGGTCTGCGCATCGTTTGCCAGCCAGGCCCGCAGGTCTGTCCACAGATTTCCCGTCCGATAGACCGCCCGGACCTGAGACGCCACCGGCGCTGTCGTATCATTTGATATGAGAGTGGCCTCAAGCTGAGAGGGATCCTTTCCTGCAACCAGGTGAAAGCCATAGCCTGCATAATGGTAGACAGAATCGACAGAGTTCTCGCGGTAAAGCGTCGCGGCCCCCAAGCCCCCGACCACCACAAGAAAGAGGACAGAAAGCAACAGCACCAACGGCCAACGACGCCGGCTCTTTGCAGGTATCGAGGGACTCTGGTTTGAAAACGCTTGTTGCCCCGCCCTAGTATTTTGTTTTGATGGCTCTTGTACCGCCCCAGTTTGGCTCACCGCGTTGTACTCCTTCAATAAACGCTTGGTTTATAAGTATATACCTTACCAGCAAAAAACGCCGGGGGGAATGGTTCTTTTGCGTCCAGCCTGTTCTGTTCTGGCGTCAGCCATGACCGCCCTGATTGCCACCCGCCCTGTAGGGCGCGACGACTCGGCGCGCCTCTGCCCAAAGCAGCACTTGACCTTTTGCTGGCAAGCAGCCCGCTGGGGGGAACAGCGGGCTGCTAACAGGGGAAAGCAACCACACAAAGGGGAGAATGGGGGTTGCTTATGATCAGAGGTGGGAGGCACCTCGAATCATCACGTATGGGTGTGCTTATGTGGCTTGCGTCGCAACAGGCGCAAAAGCACGAGTAATATCGAAGAGAACAATACGATAAGCAGCGTGTACCACAAAATGTTGAGTCTGAGGTCGTCGCCCGTCTTTGACAGGCTTCCACTGCTGGAAGTTTCTTTTGAAGCTCCGCCGCTGCCCGCGGCGCCGCCCGTAGTGCTACCACCGCCGGAACCGCCGTGGCCTGTGCCGCCGCCCGTAGTACCACCGCCGCCGCCGCCGATATAGGTATTGGTCAGGTTGTAGCCATTGACCTTTGTGCTGTAACCAAACACCGGGTCCTCGCTGATGGTATAGTTGATGACCTTGCCATTTGCGCGGGTCTTTGGCAACTTGAAGGTCCACATCCAGCCATCGGACTCAGTGATCAGGTCCGTCGCGACAATCGTGTTTCCGTCCATGGCGTTTACGACAATGAGCGTCGGGCGCTTGACGACAGGATTGCTCCCATGCCTCCAGGTCTTAGCGCCAGAGATGATGACCTCTTCAGGCTTAGGAGGCGGCGTGGGCTTAACCCAGGTGTTCTTGATATTGGTTCCGGTCACGGTGGCCTTAAAGTTCGTGACAGGCGCCTCGCTTACCGTGTAGGTGATCGCCTTGCCGGTCGCGTCGTATTTTGGCGCGCTGAAGCTATAGGTCCACTTTCCGCTTGCGTTGGGCGTGACGGCCGCGGTCTGCACGACCTTGCCGTTTGCCAGAAGCTGCACAGTGATTGACGTCGGCATCTTTGCTGCAGGGTCACTGCGCAGATCCCAAGTCTTTGTGCCGGAAATCGTCGTCAGCACCGTCGCCACATAGGTGTCGGTGACAGTGACCGTGAACTCACTGGACGTAGCCGTACCCGCGCCGTTTATGACGGAGGACTGAATGTAGCCCAGCAAATAGGGATCGTCTTCTGTGATGCGATAGACGTCGCCTGCGTTAAGATCAAAGGTCTTCTGCTGGCCCGCCTGCAAGGTGAAATGCACCGGAGCGTTATTATTGACATACAGGTTGAAGCCAAAATTCCGGTTCTTTTCGCTTGCGGGGATTTCTCCCTCGACAACTTTTTTCACCGTGATGCGCGTGGCGCCCGCAGGAGTTTGCCCAAAGGTATTGATGAAGTGCGCATGGCTGACGATATCTTTTGTGATGTTTCCGGTATTGCCGGAACTTGAGCTGTTAAAGCCTGACACCGGCTTCTCATAGACTTCATAGTACAGCCCCACGGGCACGTCGGCAAAAACCGCGGTCTGACCTGCAGTAAGCTTCAGAGTCCCGCCGCTTTGTAACTGAGTCAGCGGGCCGCCGTCAATACGATACCCATAGGTACCGCCGTCCACGAAGTTGACCGTAAACTCAAATTCCTGGCTCATCTCCTGGGAACTCGGCACCGCGCCATTTGCATTGACCACGGTCTTGGTAATATCTAACTCGCCCGGCTGCCTGCGGTTGTACGCCTCCACCTGAACAGGAGTGACCACCGCAACGTCACCTGCCGTGACCGTAAAGGGGTAGCGAAGAACATTTCCGTTGCTGGCGTTTCTGTCAAAGTCATAGCCGTAGCCGGGGATTTGCTCAGCAAAGACATAGTTTCCGGTGCTGAGCGAGCCGACGCTGATCTTTCCGGAGCTGTCGGTGGTGTAAAGACCGTTGACCTGCGTAAGGCTTCCGCCTGTTCCTACGCGATACAGCAAGAACTCCGCGCCAGCCACCGGGTTTCGCAGGATGTCGCCTCGTTGGTTTTTTCCATACTTATGCAGCACAACCGCGGCCTTTGCCACCGTGCCTTTAAACGTATTGGTATAGCTCTGCGTAAAATCGGACCAGGCAAGCGCGGTCATGGCAACCGTGAGCAACAGCACAAGTGATAGCACAAAGCTAACCACCAGGGTGACAATGCGCCCGCCGTATCGATTGTGTTGTCGTTCTTCGTTCATCGAATCCGTCCCCCAGCTTTCCTCATCATTTCATCGTCCACCATGTCAGTATCTGTCCCCTGATTTTTACAGATACTTAACTATCGCAGGCGCCCGACGCCCGCGGAGGAAATTCCCCTTAAACAGTTGCTACTTTTACCTATTTGGAGAAACCCCCCTCCCCCGCAAGGCCGCGTGGCAACTGCGCCCTCTCCCCCTTATCCGCCCCAAACAAAGCGAAACAATCCGAACACAAACGGCACAGACCACTCTCTGCGAGCAAAAGATCCCCTTTAAAATTTCTGCCGCTCCATCGTTTGCGCTAAGCACAAAAGAAAACTCGGCACAAAGACCGTGGCGATCATTACCGGGAATACGCCAAACGGAATCCTCTCGATCTCTTGTAAACCGCACGGTTATTGTGGGCGAGGCGATCATGATACCCCCGCCAGGTACGATAAACGTGGGATTTCTGGCCTTCTATACTATTGAAAACGTGGGAATTGGTATATACTCAAAGTGTTGAAAACGTGGGAATTTAATTTATCAGGAGGATCATGCTTAAGAGAAAAGCATATCAAAAACTGCTTGACTGGAAGCAGAAGTCAAACGGATCGACCGCTTTGCTCATAGAAGGGGCTCGTCGTGTGGGCAAAAGCACCCTTGTGCAGGAATTTGGCGCCAACGAGTATGACACGTGTCTGGTCATCGACTTCACCTTTGCGCCCGATGACGTCATCGGTTATTTCAACGATCTGCGCCATGACCTGGATAGCTTCTTTCTGTACCTGTCTGCCTTCTATCAGGTTCCGCTGCACGAGCGAAAGTCATTAATAATCTTCGATGAGGTGCAGGCTTTTCCCAAGGCGCGCGAGTCCATTAAACAACTCGTGGCCGATGGTCGCTACGACTATCTTGAGACAGGCTCGCTGATATCGATCCGCAAGAATGTGAAAGACATCCTGATACCTTCAGAGGAGCGCTCGATGCGTCTGGACTCCTTTGATTTCGAAGAGTTCTTATGGGCCCTGGAGGAGGCGCCGCTTGCTGAGGCTATCGCCGACGCGTTTGCGCGCTTAAACCCCCTGCCAGCCTCTTTGCATCGCAAGGCAATGCGGCTGTTTCGGGAGTATATGCTGGTAGGCGGCATGCCTCAGGCAGTGCAGGAGTATGCCAGGACCAGGAGTTTTGAGGCAGTCGATGAAATCAAGCGAGACATCCTGAAGCTCTACCGCAACGATATCGCCAAGTATGCTGGAACCGCCACCCGCCGGGTCACTGCGATATTTGACACTATCGCCGGACAGCTCTCTAAGCACGAAAAGCGCTTCAACATCGCCTCTTTGGGCAAAAGCGTCCGTCTGCGCGAATACGAGGACGCCTTCTTTTGGCTTTCTGACGCCTTCATCACCAATGACTGCTTTAACTCAACCGACCCAAATGTCAGCCTGAAAATAAGCGAGGATCGCTCGACCATCAAGTGCTATATGGCCGACACAGGGCTTCTGGTTACTCACGCGCTTGCCACCTCAGAAACAACGCCAGAAAGCATATATCGTGATATCCTGCTGGAAAAGATCGGCATCAATGAAGGAATGTTCACGGAAAATATTGTTGCACAGCAGTTGCATACGCAGGGACACGAATTGTTTTTCTATTCGCGCAGCAATCGAGAAAAATCTTCAGAGAACATCGAAATAGACTTTCTGATTGTTGCGGGATATGCGAATGCCGCGATGCGCGCACGGGTCAGCCCCGTTGAGGTAAAGTCATCAAAGCGCTATAGCACGGCTTCGCTTGATAAATTTAAAGCGCGTTTTGGCACGCATATCGGTACGCAATATGTCATCTGCCCCAAGGAGCTGACTGTTGACGGAGACCGCGTTACGTTGCCCCTGTACATGGCAGGCTGCCTGTAGCATCGGCCCCATTATCGAGTTGTTCTGTAATGTAGCGCTTCAAGGCCTTCAGAGACATTTCAAGGTCATCCAAATCATTTTCCACTACATCTATCAGACGCTTTGGATTAACTTTTGCATAGTGATGATCAATCAAATTACGTAACTTGTAGATATCACCCTGTCGATCACTTTCAATGCCAAACATTGATAATAGAGCTCCATCTAATCTGTCTCGATGAAATTGCTCGCCAATTTGTCCGAGGCTAAAGGCGATCAGCCTATAGTACTTATCATCTTCAAGCTAACCAATTTTTGCAGAAGCAATAGTATCAGAATGTATATCTGCAATGCCGGTAAGTACTGCGTCCACATAAGTAAGTTGGCGCTCAAATTCATCATTGCTTAACATAAATCAATTTTCTGTCATTGTTATAGTGATTAATAAACCGCGGGTTGCTTTTGCGCAATCTATCGATTTGATAATCATCCAAAATATCAACACTTTTTCCTGTTAGGTTTTCTAAAATCCGCGTCAGTCCAGCCATATCAAGCAGAGAAAAAACGAAGCTGTTATCCAGTACTATCGACAAATCAATATCGCTATCATATCTTGCTTCTCCGCGCGCATGCGATCCAAAAAGATATACTTGCTCAATCATGGGATATCGTGCAAACACGGGTCTCATAATTTTTGTGACCTCTAAATTGGCAAGAGCCGCACTATTTTCCTTAACTAGTTCCATAGGCTTATTATCCCATGTTCTTCTGCTGGGCGTGCTGGATGCTGTCTATCTGTTTATTCAATCAGTATTTTTATGAAGCTTATCGCATCTTGTTCTCTGCTCATCGCATCGGAGCGACAAGTGCCCCAGTGACAAGTACCCCTGGAGTATTTGTCACCGCACCAAACGTAGGATTTCAGATCATTTACACCATTGAAAACAAGGGAACTTCGTTTCACCGTGTGGTGTTTGTGGAGATTTTTGACGCTTATTGGTGACCAGATAAGGAAACCGCAGGTCAGAGCCTCGCCGGGTAATTCCAGCTGAATCGGGGTAAGATTCTGGTAAGGATCTGGTAAGGGTCGCCTGATAGGATGCTTTGCAGGCCTACTGTCTGGCGGTGGCCCCTCACGGAAGCTGGGGATAAGGAGGTGAAATTCCCCTTTGACGTAGTGAAAGGAGGGATGCGTATGATTGACTGGCGACCGATAGTGCTTGCACTTATCGAATATCGCTCTCTATTCATCGCACTGTATCAGTATCTACGAATACGTTGCAGTAACAAAAAACGCCGCCCGACTCCTGAGGAGTAGAGCGGCGCATCAACAAACCTGAGGTGCCCTCGCCGACCAAAGGCAGTAGGCCCTCTGCATCAATAGTAGCATAATTCTCCCTGTCACCTCACGTAATCTATCCGCTTGCACGCATCACGAGCAATGTGAGACATGGGGACGGTTCTCTTGTCTCATTCTTGCCGATTCTTATAAGTCGACTTAAATGAGACAGAAGAACCGTCCCCTTGTCTCAAAAAATGAAGCCGATCAGGTATTTAATGCGCTTGGCATGAATTTAACTACCGCAATCATGGTCTTTGTAAAACAATCAGTCAGACAGAAAAAAATTCCTTTTGAGATTTCTCTTGCTGCAGATAACAGCAAGATGGTTTCGCTGTCCGATGCACTCGCGGCTTCCGAACGAATATGGCAAAACTCCGTGCAGAATGGAACAGATACCCTGACCGCAGAAGAGATTGACGCAGAAATTGCAGCATCACGCGCACAACGAAAATGAGACAGAAGAACCGTCCCCTTGTCTCACTTGTCTCATTGAGCTCACCTGAGACAGAAGAACCGTCCCCTTGTCTCATTGAGCTCACCTGAGACAGAAGAACCGTCCCCTTGTCTCATTTGCCCTTGTCTCACCCTTGTCTCAAGAAGGGGGTGGCCTGCTTCCCCGGGAAAAGAGAAGCAGGCTACCCGGTTGCGGGAAGCAGCTTATTGTTGAGGTGAGGGTGCAAGCTGCTCCCCAAAGGAACCTGTGATAAGAAGCAATGAAGGGTTGCTTCTGGTCACCAAAGTAGAGAGGGCTTACGGCATCAGGAACCCTGTCTGTGTTCCGGTAAGCGTATTGGCTCCTTCTCCGTTGACCGTAACTCCGGTTCCCCACCACGTAGCGGGAGCTATTGGTCGACTGCCAACATCAGTGTCAAGCTGTACCCCGACCCCCGTATAAGAAATCAGGCCAGGCAAATATGACACATTGTTCATATTTACTATTTGATAGGGGCCCGAAGTACCCATGATCCAGCCGATAATGCCACCGAAATATCGATTCGTTCCGGTGGCTGTTCTGATAACTGGACCATAGTTGAATACATTAGTCAGAGTGATAGTCTGCCCAACAGAAACTCCATTGGAGTTCACCGCGCCAATGATTCCACCAGCAGCCGTCACGCCAGAAACAGCTCCTGCGTTATAGCAATTTATAATAGTCAAAGTACCACCATTAGCTGTTGTGTAACTAGCAAGTCCACCGGACATCCCGTTAGATGTTACCGCTCCTGTGTTATAACAATTATTGATAGTGGCATTGCCAGAATTGGCACAATATACGAGACCGCCCGCATTGCCTCCGCTAATCGGTGTTTCGTTGAAACAATGAACCAGGTCGGCTCCATTACCTAAATTGTAAACGAGTGCTGCGTCACTACTGTCTCCGCCTCTACGTCCAAGATTTTTGACAGTACCATAAGAGACGGTCCTGAAAAGTGCCGTGCTTGACTCCAGGTTTTCGATAACGTGGTTTCCGCCATCAAAGGTGCCATAGAAGCCGTTACCCAACAATGCGCCATTCAACGTATCGGCGTTATCTACATTCATATTTGCAGTCAGTACGAAATACTTGCCATAGCCAGAGTTGGCGCCTTTATCAATAGCAAACTTCTTCAATTGACGAATACTGCTGATCTGGTAAGGCATACCTTGGCTTCCATTGCCACCTGCATACTCTGGTGCTGGCTCAACATCGTCCCAAGAGGTGACACCAAGCAAAGTCAGCTGGGTAACATAAGGCTTAGCTTCTGCTCTGTAGGTAATAGAATCACCTACGTTTACTTCAAAAGTTGCAGTCATAGTATAGTTGGCTCCTGCGGCAATCGTACGGCTAGTACCATCCTGCAAATCAATTGGATCACTGCTCTTGTTTACGCATGATTTAGTTACCTGAACCGTAACCACGCCATCGGTATTTCCGGCAGTAAAGAGGCCCGCAGGAGTTAAAGTGCATCCTAAAGCAGAACCCTGTATGGCGTAGGTGGTGTTTGTGACGCTGTATATTGTAGGACTAGTGCCTACGCTAAATGCTGTCTGAGCATTCTTACTTATACTAACAGGTCCGTAGGAAGCTATGCTGGTAGACTGGTAGATAGCATTCTGACTGTCAGAAGGCAACATCACATACACACTGCTTGCTGCAAAAGAACCATCAGCAGCAATTACATAGAAACCATAACTAGCTATGGGAGTCGCAGTAGAGTTAACTGCCAACTGACCGCTTGAGTTAATTGTAATATTGCCAACAGAGCCTTTCGTAAGTATATAACGCAGAGGTTGTGCAGCAGTCTCTTGTGAAGGGTCATAGAACTCAACTTGTATCGGAACGTTAGTCGCGCCCGGAAGCTGACTTGGTATCGGCAACACCCTAAACTGAATAGCCTGCGTAGCAACTGAAGGCCATGTAGGTGTCTGTACCACATCACCATCACCACCCGGAAGCGTACTTGCATCAGGCGTGATAATAACGAGATCATTAACTGTGTTGATATAGGTAGTGTCATCAGTCTTTATATAGGGCAAGCCATCCTGTCCCGTTACCATCGGACCTTCGCCTACGGGACGATTAGGATCTCCTGTTGGTGTATACAGATATGTAGGCGGAGTTGTCGTAGGGGTTCCGTCAGCATTTACTTCTTCAAAGACCAAAGGATTAGCAGTAGCTTTAGCAAATGTT
>WQYT01000031.1 GCA_009781115.1 Coriobacteriia bacterium | reverse complement strand
GCGCTACGAGAGTCCCAGACACCGCCCGCGCATATTGGCAGTTACCGATAAGCAAAAAAAGATCTATGAGGCTTTAGGCATCAAGCCACCGACCGTGTCATAACTTTCCGGGAATTCAGGATACAACGTTCCATCAACAAAGACCTTAAAGGCGCGCGTTGTCGGGTCGATCTCAACGCTGGTACGATACGCCGTTGAGTCGAAGTTATTAATCCCTGTCTTAATGGTTGCGAGGAGCGTGCGGGTAGTTGAAGTGTTACCCGGCGTAAAGTTTTCGGTGTTCCAGAGTTCATGATCTATGTAGTAGACACGCACCGCAGCGGTATTGGGCGCGGTTACATCATTTTCCTGCATACCAGCGCTGTTTGCACAAGAAAGGATTACGGCATAGCCCGTGTAGTAGGTATTGCTCCCCTCTTTGCTCATCTGGCCGTTAAAGAGATAGCCCGTTTCAGAGAGCGTGTGGAAGTTCATATTGGTTGGATGCAGCAAAAAAGAGAGTCCTTGAGAAGCTTCGGGCGTTGTTGAAGTAAAGACATAGTCCATGTAAGGCTGGATGCCATAGCCGTAAAAGGCAACGGTTCCCTCGGTCTCTGAGTCATCGCCGAGCACTACATGATTCGGAGTTGCTGTTCCGTTGTACTGCTCTGAGAGCGCTTGTGTGTAGGCTTGCTCATAGCCTTGAAGCGGTCTGGTGCCCTGCAGCACATTGGGATCATTGTGATCGCGCGTATAGTTCCAGTCGATGTCCTTGGGGCTGGTTGGCGTCGTTTCTGGTACAGGCGCATACGGATAGTTGAAGATCACGTCGCCTACAGGCTGGGAAGCCTGGGCTGCCTTAGGCGCCGCAACACCCAGCAAGCTGAAGATTAGCGCGCCTGCCAGTATCAGGTTGACTGCGCGCTTCCACAACGCCGTTTCTTTCCTCTTGTCTATTTGTGGTCCCATCGCTCTTCCTCCTTGTTGTAACCCTTACGGTTTACTTCTACCTTGTTGCTTCTCCGGGCAAGGCGCGCCGAGGTCGTCGCGCCCTACAGAGGTTTTGCCTAACCGAGCACGTTGCCCAGTACCGATGGTTGCCTAACCGGGCGCATTGCCCAGTGCCGGTGGCCACCTAACCGGGCGCGTTGCCCAGTGCCGGGAGCGCGCCAGGTCCCCGCGCGCTACGCATTGATGCACCTCGTTGCCCAGTACCTGCTCACTTTTTACTCCACTATCCTGATGGTGATGACTTTGGTTTTTGCCATCGCGCCTTTTGTGTCTGTTGCGTGCAGGAATACCTTCCAGATGCCGGTCTGAGTAGTGTCAATGTTCTTAAGCCCGGAAACGGTTACCGCTACAGGCTGGCCCTGTGTGTCATGAGCGGTCGCGCCGCAGTCGGCAAGTATGTCAGCTTCAGTAAATACAGCTCCCTGGTGGTAGGTAACCTGCGGATTTGAAACGATGATAACCGGGCCAGGGGCCGGGATGGCTGGCGCCGCGGGTTTTGGGGGGTCTGGAACAGGCGCCGTACCAGAATCAACCGGGCCGGTATCCGGATTCGTTGACTTCGTTACGGGAACATCTGGCGACGGGGTTGACGTGGCATCCTCGCTTGGTAAAGTTGTTGTCGATGCATCTGTCGATTCATCCGACGGTAAAGCTGATGCGGCAGGATCAGAAGCGGTTGACGCCGCAGCAGGCGCGGGTCCTCCGGAGGGTGGCGTGCCGTTGTTGGCATGTCCTGCGTTCAACCTGGCATAGAGCGCATAGCCGCCGCCTGCCACCACCAGAATTGCAGCCAGGCAAAGCGCTGCTTTCGCAGCCAGCGGCATCGAGGCTTTTGCCCCTGCCACGCCACCTATCACCTCGGGGTTCTTGCTGGCACGCTGCGCGAACGTTTTGACCCGCGCGCTGGCCTCTGGGCTCAGCTTTGCTCTTCCCAACATTGGCTGCAGTACCAGACCAAGCGCCGCCGTAACGCGTGTTTGCGACGCAGCAATATCACACTGGTGAAAGTCTTCTGCCAGCGCTCGCGAAAGTACCGATTCTTTTGCCCCCTGCGACGCCGGGGCAGAGTCTGCAACGGCAGGCGCTGCCTGTTCGGTCACGCCCAGCTGCGCCGCTAAAGCCGCGCGCGCATCATGCAGACGTTTGCGCACGGCAACGGCTTGAATCCCTAAAATCTCAGCAATAGCAGCGGTCGAAAAATCAGCAAAGTAATGCAGGATAATCACTTCGCGCTGTGCCTGGGTAAGATGGTGGATCATCTGGTGGATCTGCTCGCGACTTTCCTGCTTAATCAGCACGTTTTCTGGCAGGAACTCCTCATCATCTTCATCCGGAATATCCGCCATGACGTCATCTTGCCCAAACTGTGACAGAGAGGCGATGACCTCGCCTTCATGCGCCGTTCTGCGTTGCGCGTCCGCGATACGTGATGCCACGATCGCATAGATCCATTTATGAAACGCGCGGGGCGCCTGCAGATCGCTTATATGAAGCAACGCATAAAGAAACGTCTCCTGGGTGACGTCAAACGCGCGATCTTCATCTTCAAGTTGGCGCAGAGCAAAGAAGTAGAGTCCTGGAAAATACACCTTGTAAAGTTCACTGAAGGCATCCCCTGACCCCTTTTGTGCGCGAAGAACCTGCCGTTCAGTTTTTCTATGGTCTATCTGCATAGTTGCCCCTCCGCCCTTAGATAAGACTATTATCACGCAATTAATAAGACGCGTTTCGCGCGTATTATGTTACCCCGTACTAATAAATTTTTTTAAATCTTTGTAATTGTTTCCGTTGTGGATAAAGCTGCGCATCAGTCACGCAGCAAACGCTTGCCCCTCACATAGCCAACCCTCCCCTTTTACTCCCGGGTGACTGTCCAGTTTCCGGCTGGTCAGCCAACCACAAAAAAGGACAGCCACAATGACTGTCCAAAGTCCACAGATAACACAGAAATGCTCACTGGCGTGGCTGCCCTTTTCAGAACATTTCTGCACTTATGTGACCGCACCCGCGGTCAGTGAACTTTGGACATGTCAAGGATAGCACATTGCAGCAACCGCCAGCGGCCGTCCCGTCTTATAGTAAGACGCGCCCGCCCCCCGTTATGTTACCCCCGGAGGATAAGAAAGTCTGCTGTGGGCTGAACATGAGGTCCTCCTATATCATCTATCCAAAGAGCGCGGCGGGGATGACCAGCACGTGGTCGGTCGGACGGCGATATGCTCTCTCGCCTGTGTAGAGGATAATCTTTTCTGCGACACGATCACCAACTTGATCTTCAAACCAATTGAGATGTTTGACGTCTGCATCAGTAATCGCTGCTGCCAGCTTAATCTCAATGGCAACAATCGCCTGGTTTTTCTGCGCGATGAAGTCAACCTCATGAGCACCACTGCCCGTGCGTAAGTACCCCACTCTTGCATTAACCGCCGCGGCATAGGTGCGCAAACTCATAATACACAGCGACTCGAAAAGACGCCCAGCTATACTGCCATATTCAGGATCATGGGCCGTGCGCACGGTGCCTGTTATCAAGTTGCGAAGAGAAAGATCCAGCAGCCGCGCCTCTAGCGCCGGGTCTGCCAGGTAGTGTTTTGGGGTTTGCTTTAATCGGCCAATAAAGTCTTCGCCCTCGCCCCACAGCGGCAAGTCATCAATAAGCCAGAGGCTGCGCAAAGCTTCCCGGTACGCAATGGTAGTTTCTTTGGCGGGCTTGTCATCTTCTCCTGCCGTCGCCGCGTCAAGCATCTTGCTATAGCTCGTAGTGGTCGCAGTGGCTGCCGCATACGCCCGCATCCAGTCAAGAAGCTTGCCCGGTTGCTTGATGCGAATCCCCTGAGTTGTAAACTCCCGACTTGTGATGTTTTCCAGATACGAGTCCAGAAGAAACTCGCGCGATTTTTCGCTCGCCTGGTAAATCGATGGAAAGCCAGAACGTATAATCTCTTGCATATAGTCTTCGAAATGAAACGGCGAGACGCCGTCGATTTTGTCAGGAATCTTTTTCTGGAGACAGTCTGCAAGCGTGACCAACGCGGGGCGCCCGATTCGCTCTGCCAAAGAAAGCGGTCGCATCCTCATGCGGACTATTCTGCCTGCCCCGCTATGGAGCGTGGGGTCCTCGCTTTGTATACTACCCGTCAGAAGTATGCTGCCCGGCGCGATATGGTCATCAACCATCCGACGAACCCGATCCCAAACCTCAGGAAGATGTTGCCATTCGTCCAAAAGAACAGGTGGGGTCTCGCTATATAAGCGCTCATAGTTTGCGGCCAGATTTGTGCGCACACCTTCCTGGTCAAGTCGTATTATGGTGCGAGCAATACGCTGCGCAGAATGGGTCTTACCAACCCCCTTCGCGCCGTCGATCATGATAGCCGGCAAATGTGGCTGCATATCCGCGAGCCATGCGTCTGCGTAACGCGCTATATCGATTGCTCCCATGGCGTCCTTCCGCTTACTCTACCATTTTCACGGTGTCTAGTCTACCATTTTCACGGTGTCTAGTCTACCATTTTCACGGTGTCTAGTCTACCATTTTCACGGTTAGTTGGTTGGGGGTAAATTGCCATCTCAACTGCAATTTAGCACGCACTTACTCTGTCAGCAGCGTTTTTTGATGCAGTAGGCTTGACAGTCTCGCTATTATCATCTCAACACAGGGGGTCGGGGACACTGTGTTCTTGCGGTTCATCCAGCAGATTGTAAGGATTTCATCCAGCAGATTGTAAGAATAACCGCAAGTTGTAGCAGTGATCAACTGTTACTGATAAATAAGTTCTGATGCTGTACAATATATTCATATTAATACATTGTAAATCAAAGGAGAAAACATGACCACCGTGACTTTGAGACTGCCTGAAGAAGACGCTGAGCTCATAAAAAGCTATGCTGCCCAGGAAAGACGCACCGTCTCTGATGTTATTCGCCTGGCTATTCTTGAGAAGATCGAAGATGAGTATGATCTCAAATTATATAAGCAAGCAATGGCGGAATTTGAAAAAGACCCCACAACGTACACCTTGGCTGAGATCAAAGAGATGCATGGCCTCAAATGAGTAAGAAATATACGGTTGAGTTTACTAAGCAAGCTCATAAAATGCTGAGCAAAATTGATCCACCCAACCAGCAACTTATCATCTCATGGATCGAGGATAGGCTGGAGGACTGTGATGATCCTCGTAAATATGGCAAGGGTCTCACGGGCAAGTTTTCCGGAGCATGGAGATATCGAATCGGGGATTTTCGGATCATCGCCGACATCATTGACCATAAGGTACTGATTTCCGTGCTCACAGTGGGGCATCGTAGCAAGGTCTATAAGCGGTAGCCAACAGAGGAGAAGAAGTACTCAGGTCAGGCATCACCATATCTGTGCTTTAATGCCGGAAGTGGCGGTGCCCCGTGAACAGCAGCGCGATGTCCGCGGCGTCAGCAGCGGCGATGACCTCGTCGTCGCGGATCGAGCCACCCGGTTGGATGACCGCGGTCACGCCCGCCTCGGCCAGGGCTTCCAGACTGTCAGCGAAGGGCATGAACGCGTCACTTGCCGCTACTGCCCCACGGGCGGCCTCGCCAGCATGGCCCACGGCGATGCGCGCCGAGTCCACACGGTTGGGCTGACCAGCACCGAGTCCCAGCAGTGCCTCATCACGGCAGATGACGATGGCGTTACTCTTGACCGACTTGCAGACCTTCCACGCGAACAGCAGCTCGCGACGCTCGGCCTCCGTGGGCTGGCGCCTGGTCGGCACGGTGAAGGTCGCGGGATCCTCATTGACCGTGTCGAGCTCCTGGACCAACATCCCGCCGGATGTCGCGCGCAGCTCCACGTCGCCGCCCGGCGGCGGCACCGCTCCCGTTGCCAGGACACGCATGTTCTTCTTCGTATGGAGCAGCTCAAGCGCCGCGTCTGTGTAGTTGGGCGCGACCAGCACCTCGACGAACTGCTTGTTGGCAAAGATCGCCTCGACGACCTCCGCGGTGACCGGGCGATTGAACGCGACGATGCCGCCGTAGGCGCTCACCGGATCCCCCTCCCAGGCAGCCTGGTAGGCCTTAACGAGGTCATCGTGCGTGGCCAGCCCGCAGGGATTGGCATGCTTGATGATGGCGCAGGCCGGCTCGGCGAACTCGCGCACCGCCGCCCAGGCGGCGTCGGTATCAAGGATGTTGTTGTAGGAGAGCTCCTTGCCGTTGAGTTGCTCGGCCGCAGCGATGCTGCCGGGCTGGGCGTCGTCACGCGCATAGAAGGCCGCCTGTTGATGCGGGTTTTCCCCGTAGCGCAGATCCTGTCGCTTGTTGAGGTGGAGCGTGAGCTCCGGCGCGCTCAGGTCGAGCGCAGGCTCAGCAGGCGGGGCGGGGCTAGCGCTCTGCTCCGCTGAAAACGAGGCCACAGGCTCGTTTTCCGGGCGCTCCGCACTGAGGGCGTCGCCCCCTCCAGACCCGCTGACCTCACCGCCAGCCAGATAGTCCGTGATCGCGCGATCGTAGGCGCTCGTCGTCGCAAAGACGCGCTGGGCAAACGCGCGCCGGGTCTCTGGCAGCGTCGCGCCCGCGTTGTCACGCATCTCTGCCAGCACCTGGTCGTATTGATCCGGCGAGCTGACCACCGTGACCGCGGCGAAGTTCTTTGCCGCGCTGCGCAGCATCGACGGCCCGCCAATGTCGATGTGCTCGACCGCGTCGGCCTCTGTCACACCCGGCTTGGCAATGGTCTCCTCGAATGCGTAGAGGTTGACACAGACCAGGTCGATGAGCTCAATGCCTTGTTCGGCAACGGTGGCTTGATGCTCCGGGTTATCGCGCAGAGCGAGCAGCGCCCCATGCACCTTGGGGTTGAGCGTCTTCACACGCCCGTCGAGCATCTCGGGCGCGCCCGTGAAGTCCTCGATAGGACGGACCGGCACCCCCGCCTCAGCCAGCGTGCGTGCTGTTCCTCCCGTCGAGACCAATTCAACGCCAAACTCATCGGATAGGACCCGGCAAAAATCAACCAAGTCAGTCTTATCCGTAACTGATACTAACGCGCGACGAATAGGATTCATAACTACGCTCCTTGGGTATTCCTCATACTGACTTTTTAATCATACCCCACACGCTGAGTAGGTGACGCGTCGTCCATATTACTGGATAAGACAGGGGGACGGTTCTCTTGTCTCATAATATATGAGACAAGAGAACCGTCCCCCTGTCTCATTGCCTGACAAAATTACCCCTGGGGTAATTTTGTCAGCGGGGCGTGCTGGCTCGATGCCAACTAAGCCCCGAGTGACAAACGCCCCTGGGGTGGTTGTCACGAGCACCGGAGGTGCGAGGTCTTTCAAAAATTGAATGCCGTCAGGTGTTCAATTTTCTGTAGTTTGTTGCGGAGGCTCGGACGCGGGGGCAGGCCGTATTTGCGAATCGTTGCTTGGTAAAAGTGCGCGCCCAAGTTCGGGCTATGCCCGAGGCCTGAGCGCGCAACAAATAGACGCCTTATCTTGAGGCTAGCAGATTGGCAATAAAAACAACCAGGAACAGGATGGCCGTCAAAAACGCACCATCAGCAATGATCCAATAAGCCACCAGCCGGCGACGCTTGGAAACAACTTCCGCCAGCTCTTTTTTAGTGGCAAATTCCGGATCAGGACTTTCCGGATAATGTTCTACGATAAGATTAACCGTCACCCAGACTACCACCGCCATGATAGCCAGAAATACGGCAAAAAGCGCGATAACGATTGCCAACGACGCTGCGCTTGGTGGTGTATCAAAAACCCAAAGTTGCACAATAGTCCCTTTCTACTTCGCCACTGCTTTGCGACGCTCGATATTCTTCTTTACCTTCTTTAAGCGGAAAAGCTCCTCGCGGCTCCGCTCGTCAAGCGTCTGTCCAATATAAGCGACTTGTTCAATAAGCTCCGGAATACGAATCTGCTCCAAAGCGTTAACGCGGCGATTGGTTTTCGAAATCTCTTCGCCCAGACGCCGCAAGCGAGTCTCAGTCTCGGCATAAGCCAGGATCGCGTCAATCGTCTCTTCAAAACCCTGAGCCGCATCATCAATGCGCAACGAAACGCCTGTTGGCGAATAGCCGCGCGTAAAGGCATTTTTCCGGGCAGAAGGAACCTGCTTGATGTCAGGGACCATTACGCCCATGATTGTATGCCCATCAATGTCAATCAGAGTCTCGCCCGTTGAAGCCAGGGCAACTGAGTGAACCGCTGCCTCCCCGCCGACTGCCTGAGCAACCTCAAGGCTATACTGCGCCTTCTTCAACGCATCAGCAAGCTCACTGGAGTTCTTGACCGTTTTATCGACAAGCGACATAAACTCAGCCAAAAGCGCATCGCGCTTGCTTTTCAGCAGCTCCATACCCTGCTGGGCAACAGATATCTGCTCGCGACGAGCAAGCAGTTCTGACCGAGTCGGGCGAACTTCCTCCATGGGTTACTGACCCCCTCGATTAACGATCGTTCGGGCTTCGGGGCTGACCACCTTGTCGGACGCCTTCGATGCGGCTTCTGCCCGCTCGTTAAGGCGGCGCGCATCGCGCTCTTCTTTGGTCTCTGGTTTTGCTGCAGACGACGTCTCAGCGTCGTCGCCCTCTTTTGGATAATACTTGTCGATAAAGTTCTGAACACGCTTGAGCTCTTCAATAGGCAGGATCGTCAACAACTTCCAGCCCAAATCAAGCGTCTCGGTAATCGTGCGACCCGTCGCGCCCTGAGCAATAAACTCACCTTCAAAGGCGTCGGCAAACCGCAGGAAGCTGCGGTCAGTCGCAGAAAGCGCTTCCTCACCAATAATTGCAACCAGGCGGCGTAGCTCGGTACCATGCGCGTAGGCGGAGTAGAGCTGATTGGCCAGCGCGCTGTGATCCTCGCGGGTCTTACCCGGCCCGATGCCGGAGTTCATCAAACGCGACAGGCAGGGCAGCGCGTCGACCGGCGGGAACAGACCACGACGATGCAGGCCGCGCGACAGCACGATCTGGCCTTCTGTGATGTAGCCGGTCAGGTCGGGGATCGGGTGCGTGATGTCGTCATCTGGCATCGAGACGATTGGCAGCTGCGTGATCGAGCCATTGCTGCCCTTGATACGCCCGGCGCGCTCATAGATCGTTGAAAGGTCGGTATACAGATAACCCGGATAACCACGACGACCCGGCACTTCCTCGCGCGCGGTTGAAATCTCGCGCAAGGCCTCGCAGTAGTTCGTCATGTCGGAGAGTACGACCAGCACCTGCATTTCGCAGGTAAAGGCCAGGTACTCAGCTACCGTCAGCGCGCAACGTGGTGTCAGAATGCGCTCGACCGTTGGGTCATCGGCAAGATTACGGAAGAACACAACGCGGTCAAGCGCGCCGGACTCCTCAAAACTCTGGACAAAGTAGGAAGCCTCACGGTTGGTGATGCCCATCGCGCCAAAGACGATCGCGAACTCCTCGCCGGAAAGAACGCGTGCCTGGCGCACGATCAACGCAGCCAGCTCGTTTGCCGGCAAGCCGGACGCGGTAAAGATCGGGAGTTTCTGCCCGCGCACCAGCGTGTTGAGTCCATCAATCGCAGAGACCCCGGTCTCGATAAAGTCCGAAGGCTGGTCGCGGCGTATCGGGTTGATTGGCGCGCCGTTAATGTCACGGCGCTCCTCAGGCATGATCGGCTGGCCACCGTCAATGGGCTTGCCCGTTCCATCAAGAACGCGGCCCAGCAGCTCAACAGAAACATTGATGCGCGCAACCTCGCCCATGAACCGCGCCGAGGTCACATCGACGTCAATACCGCTTGTTCCTTCGTAAACCTGAACAACAGCGTTATCGCCTTCGACCTCAAGCACCTGACCCGAACGGATGGTACCGTCGGGCATGGTAATCTCGACGACCTCATCATAGGCAGCTTCAGAAACACCCTGAACAATAATCAGCGGCCCTGCAACACTTTCCAGTGTGCTATAGCGTGTTGTGGTAAGTGGAGCTATGAAACGCGCCATGTTAACCCACCTCCAAATGGGTGATCTGATTGTGGATTTCAGGGACCAGCTCTTTAATGCGCTTGAGCGCCTCTTCATGCGGTGTCGTCTTAAGCGCAGCGATCTGACCACGCAGGGGCAGATTAAGTATGGTCGAGAGCAGAACGCCCCGTCCAATAGCCGCCTCTATCTCATCGCCAAACTGGATGATCGTGTCCAGAATCGCATACTGTTTTTCAATGGGACAATACGCGTCAACCGCATCAAAGGCAAACTGCTGCAGGAAGTCTTCACGAATCATACGCGCAACTTCCATCGTGCCCTTTTCAGCCTCTGGCAGAGCATCAGGGCCTACCAACTGCACGATCTCTTGCAGCTCGATCTCTTTTTGCAGGACAGCCATTGCTCTTTCGCGAATCGTTGCCCAGTCATTAGCGACATTGTCGCTGAACCACCGCGATACCTGCCCCAAAAACAGCGTATAGCTTTTTGTCCAGCTGATTGCGGGGAAGTGGCGCTGATGCGCAAGATCGGTATCGAGCGCCCAGAACGCGCCAGTCACGCGCAATGAGTTCTGCGTCATCGGCTCTGAGAGGTCGCCACCCGCCGGAGAGACGGCGCCGACCATCGTGACCGAACCTTGACCGCGCGCCTCAGCGTTATGGCTTTCATCAGCCACGCTGCCAAGCGGCACCACCAGACCGCAGCGCTCGTAGAACGCCGCCAGACGAGTTGCCAGGTAGGCGGGATAACCTTCCTCGCCCGGCATCTCTTCAAGTCTTCCGGAAACCTCACGCAGGGCCTCGCCCCAACGTGAGGTCGAGTCTGCCATCATGGCGACCGAATAGCCCATGTCGCGATAATACTCCGCCAGGGTAATACCTACATAAATTGAAGCTTCACGCGCCGCCACCGGCATGTTCGAGGTGTTAGCCACCAGAACCGTGCGCTCCATCAAGGGCGCGCCAGAACGCGGATCTTCAAGCTCCGGGAACTCCGAGAGCACCTCGGTCATCTCATTGCCGCGCTCGCCGCAACCAACGTAGACGATGATGTCAACGTCAGCCCATTTGGCCAGCGACTGCTGCGTGACCGTCTTGCCGGTTCCAAACCCGCCCGGGATGATCGCGTTACCACCCAAGGCAATCGGGAAGAACGTATCGAGCACGCGCATGCCCGTCACGAAAGGTCGCGACGGATCAAGCTTGCGCTCGTACGGGCGTCCTTCACGCACCGGCCAGCGCTGCGTCATCGTCAGTTCGGCGCCATCAGAAAGCGTCGCAATGACATCATGAATATGATAGCTTCCTGCGGGGGCAAGAGACTTGATAGTCCCCGCCGCCCCATGAACAGGCGGTACCATAATCCGATGCACAAGCGGCCCTTCCGGAACCGTACCGAGCACTTTGCCCGCATAGACCTCATCGCCTACGGCAGCAACAGGGGTCCAATCCCAGGTGGTATCTTCCGACAGGGGATCAATGCTCATGCCTCGCCCGATGAAGTCACCTGAACGCTCCGCAAGAAACGAGAGCGGACGCTGAATTCCGTCGTAAACCGAAGTCAGGAGTCCGGGACCAAGTTCCACGGTCAAGGGAGCCCCCGTCGAGGTCACTGGTTCGCCTACATGCAAGCCAGAGGTTTCCTCGTAGACCTGGATCGTCGCCGTATCTTCCAGGAGCTTGATGATCTCGCCCATCAGGCTTTCATTGCCGACGCGCACGATGTCATACATGCGCGACCCTGTCATATGCTCCGCAACGACAACCGGCCCGGTAATGCGGATAATCCGCCCGGAGTCTTCGTCTGAAGCGACAGTGTCTTCAGCATAAGGTGGGGCTTCTTTGGTCTGTGGACTCACGACCCTGCCTCCTTCTTCAGCGTAATATCAAAACCGACCGCCCGGCGAATTAAACTCTGGAGTCGGTCGGCCATATAGGCCTCCACATCCAGGCGATCCGCTAAAGGCAACATAACAATGACCGGGCGATACACCGAGTCAATCTTTTTTTGGAGCCGCTCGTCGATGGCTTTTTCATAGCGCTCGTCAACAGCAATAATACCTATGCTGTCGTCATTCATCAGGCGCGTCAACTCCTGGTGCATACCCGTTACCGAGTTCACACCGATAACTTCGACCCCGCCTAAGCGAAAGCCGTCAGCAACTCTTTCATCCGTTACGGCAATAAACTTATACAAGGGTAAGATCCTTTCGGATAATCCCAGGGTCAATCTGCCGATTGACACCGTGTGCGATGATATTGAGGTTCGTCACTTCGTTTTGTTTGGCCGTCAGATAGGACAGCGCAACTCCAAAACCAAGAATGTCTTTATAACCAGCCTCAATCGTTTGCCGGGTAAGCTGCGCTTCCAGCATCCGCTCAAACTCTGAGAGATGCCCGGTGAGCAGGTACTCTTCGTAGCCCGCCTTCACCGCTTTTGTATAAACCGGAATACCCAGCTCATCGACCAGATGATAGAGATCTTCGCAGTCTACAAGCGACTTGAACTTCTTTTTGTCCAGATAGCAGCCGCCTTCCAAAAAGTAGGAGAGCGGATCCTCGATTACGTCAGAAGTATCAACAAGACGTACCAGCGTATCAAAGTTCAGCCGGTCAACTTCCTGCCCAAAAACACTTCGCGCAAATCGCCCGGCATCACCAGAACCCCGAAACCTTGTACGCGCCCAGTTCAGGTATGCATGATCAAGTTGTAACTCAAAATCAGCAACCTGTTCGCTTAAGTAGTATGCTTCGAGCCCTCTGGTAAAAGCCTGCCGATACGGCAAATTCCAGGTCAGCGCCAGTGCAACAACATCCTCAAGACTCGCCTGTTGGGCCAACGCGCGAATATTGTCTGCACTGATTGAGACACCAACCCCCACAAATGCGCTGTCGTACTCGGAAAGTCCGACACCAGTCGCCTTTGCGCGGATGATCGTCTTCATGTCCTGGATGTCCCATTTCGTCGCAAGCGCCGCCAAGAGTGTCCGATAGCGACGCTCGCTCATTTCATAAACCCAGAAGTACGCTTGTGACAAAGCCATCTGGAGGGCGTACGACACCGCGTCAATACCCGCAAGCGTCAGCCGCGCCTTCTCAAGCAGCGGACCGTAGTCACTCGCTTCCAGACGATAGACAAAGGAGTCCAAGCTTGTCTCCTGGAGATAAACTTCGAAATCCCCTGTCTTTAACAGGGACCCTCGCTGGGCGCGAATCCGTGCATTGCTGTACGGAGTCCCGCCAGGCGATGGCCTTACCTTTGCCGCTACAAGCTTCGTGGTCACGAAGCAAGCACCTCCGAAATCGTCTCGCCATACTTTTCGTGAACTCGTTGAAGCCGATCTTCAAACGTAGAACTGCGCTGGATACGCCCGTCAACTGAAGTTACCATAACTCCACCAACCGTGCTGATATCCGTTTTACACGTCACGCCGGGGAACAATTCAGACATAAGCCCTTTGTCCTGAGGATCAACATGTAGCACGTAGCCTCCGTCCAGATCAGCTGTCGCATCAGCCACAAGCCGACGCAAGATATCAGGGTAGTCTTTACCTGACCTGATTTCGCCGATCTTTTTGCCAGCACGAGCAAAGACCTCTTCGAACACTTCACGTCTGACGTCAGCGACGCGACGCCGGGAACTCGAAGACTCCTTGTGCAGCTCTTGCTCCGCGGCAGTCTTCCGTCTGCCTACTGTTTCTGCCACATAAGCATCCGCAGCAGCGTCGGCTTCTGCCTGAGCCTGAGCCGTTACCTCGTCGGCCTGCGCCTGAGCGTTGGCACGTATCTGGCCGATCTCGGAATCAGCCTGCACATCAAGCGCGGACAGTAGCTCCTCGATTGCCATAATGCCTCACCTACCCGGAGATGATAAGGGCGGACACGAACCCAAGCAGAACGATAATCTCAGGCAGTGCTTGCAGCACGATGAGCATCGTTGCAGCTTCTGGCTTCTCTGCGATTGTACCAGCAGCAGCAGCACCAATCCTGGCCTGTGCATAACCAGCAATTGCTGCCGAAACAGCCATAGCGCCAGCTGCCGAGATGTACTTCGCCATGAGAACCTTGGGGTCGTCAGACGCAGTTGCCGCAAAGGCCATCGCGGGGATCACAGCAAATGCCAGCGCTGCAATCGCGGTCGTCAGAACTTTTGTCCTGATCTTCATAATTTCCCTTCCTTTCCTACACGGACAAATGGCTTATATTCTTTCGTTCCTCGTTCGAAAAATTTTCCGAAAAATTCGAGGAAGTTAAGACGAAGAGCATGAATCGACGGTGAGAAGCAGATGATCGCAAAGTTGAGAATGTGCAGGATCAAAGCTATCGCAACACCGGCGACATTGGGCATTGTTTTAAATGCCAGTTCATTTGCAGCGTCAGCCAGCAGCGCGCCGACCAGACCAACTGCCATAATACGTATGTAGCTCGCTGCGTGTGAGACTGCCTCAAGCATCTCGATCGCTCCCATGATGCCTCCACCAAAGAGCGTAGAGATAAGCCCGACAGCCAGGAGCAGATACGCAACATACCGAAATACCGCAGCGCCGGACGCTCCAAGAGAAGCAGTCAGGGTCGGCATCATCATCGCAACAGCCAACATCATAGCCGAGAAGATAATGGTCAGAATGCCACCTTTTTCCCAGATATGCTTTTTGTGGCCCAGACGCTTGCCGTTAATGATACCGAACACCAGCCCGATCACCACTTCAAGCACTCCGAGCCCGATCGCCATGAAGAGCAAGGTCGTCATCAGGTTTGACTCGGTCCGCATGAAGGGGAACGAGAACGACGACCCGAGCTCTATCGGGTGGATATTCTTAAGCCCGGGAATATACTCATGCGCCAGGTTGCCAAAAAACTCAAAGTAGAAGACACCGAAGATTGTTGTAACAATACCAGCGGGGAATAACACGCCAGTAATATTTTTGACCCCCACATTATCAGGAAGCTTCTTGCGCAGGATCAGGCAGCCTATTACCATGAGCAAGCCGTAGCCAGCGTCACCGACGATCATACCGAAGATAATCGGAAATGAGATCGCCAGGATGAGCGTGGGATCAATCGTGCCATATTCCGGCGAACCCCACAGCCCGATTGCTGCACGGAAGCTGCCCAGCATTCCTTTGCGTGGCTCAATCTGAACCGGAACGTCAGGGTAGTCATGCGGGTCCAGAGGCATATTCTCTAAAATGACCTTCCCCTCAGCAACGGGAAGCGCCTCCTCCAAAGCGGCATAATCCCGCTTTGGCACATAGCCTTCAATGACGAAGGTATAGGAAGTCTCGCCGAACTGCTCAAGCACACCAAATTCTTCGATGCGGTCATCAGCTGCGTCTTTAATCTGCAAGAGTCGATGCCCTTGACTATCTGCTAATTCTTCGATCTTTGCTTTTGTTTCTTCGATGAGCTCCGTCAGCTCTGTCGAGCGCTTCTCAAGTTCAGTGAGCGCCTCGGTAAGCGACAGCCCGGTAAACTCATCGGGCAGTTTGATCTGCGTCGCTTTCTCACCCTGGAGATAGCCACGAATCGCGCGAGCGAACTCCTGCCCAAACACAACGACCATGGGAACAATCCCATCGTCATCAGGCTCTGCCGCAGCGACAACACGCGTGCGATCATCGCTCATGGCGCGCAGGTCTTTTTCAAGCGAGGTAAAGATCGCTGAATAGCGCTCCTCAACCAGCAGGGCAACCGAATCAAACTCGTCAAAATCGCCGCCGGTCAGCTTCGATACAACCGATCCAACCTTAGGCATGAGCGGTTTATACTTCTCAAGATTGGTAAGCTCTGACTCCGAGTCATCACGGGTCTTGATCAGAGGACTCGCTGTGGTCTCGAAATCATCAAGAAAATCTGTGGCGGCTTCAAGCAGGTGCTCCGTGGATGCTTCAAGCAAATCGTTCTCTACGTCTTCCGACGCGTGGCCTTCCTCATCAAGGCCGACCGCCTCACAGAAAGTACGCGTACGTTGCGCCAGACCAATGAGCGCCCCTTTTTGCTCTTCCCCGTCATCAGGAAGCCTCATACTGCTCAGAGGAAGTTCCCCGTCATCGATCTTTGGCCGCAGGTCTTCGAATTGCACTTTCCCGAGGGAATAGATCGCCTCAAAGGCTTGAGAAAACACCGCCTTTAGCCCGACAATCCGGACCTTTACCATCTCGGTTAGCATGGAGATTCACCGCCTTTGTTGCTTTGAGCCGCGGGACTCTTACCGTCCGCCACCCGGTCGATAACGTAACTTACCCCATCGCTTACCTGTAGCGTCATGGGCAAAAGCATGGGCGCCGTCACCAGATCAAGGACGAAGTTCACGCCCTTGTCAATGTTTTGCATAAGTCCCTTGCGCAGAGTATCGCACTCCTGAGTGAACTGCGTTTGCAATTCTTCAATTTTCTTGCGGGTTTCTGCGTCGATAGCGGCGACTTCTGCATCGGCACGAGCCTGTGCTTTCTTTTGCGTGGCAGCAGAAATTTTTGTGGCGTCTTTCTGTGCCTGGCTCACCAATTCTTTTCCTTGCTGACGAGCCTCTTTAGCTTTTATTAATAGCTTTGATTCTCGGTCTAAGATGCTCTCAAGTACGCCAGTTCCACTTGCGAGCTCCTCAGACGTGGCTTCCTTTACCATGAAACCTCCTCCGACCTAAAACGGTGGCAGAGCAAAAACATACCGTTGACACTATTGAAACTAAGGATGTCCTTCCAACATTGCCAGTTTGTATTATAAACACTCCACTTATTGAAAAGCAACAGAAAAGAAACGTCAATTTTAGATTATTTTTCAATTTTTTAACCAAGTGAAATGAGATTATTCTAGTCTCTTTTATATTCTAAGGTTTTGCGAAAGACGCAGCCTTCCGGATCTTTAATCTGATCCTGACTTGAAAAGAGCATCCATGGTCAGTGCTGTTCTCGCAATACTACCAGATCTATCTGTGCTCCCGGGTCAGACTTTGTGCTGCGCCAGGAGGACACCCAGGTCAGGATGCCGGAAATCCCAAGACCTTGCGCAATTTGAGTAAGGTGCTTTAAGCAGACGATCTCGAACGCATAACCACGCCAGGTATTGAGCGTGGGCGTTGACCTGAGTTCACTCCAAAACAGCTATCAGTTCAGCTTTGTCTGACTGATAGTAATTGAGCAACATCTGCTTTTCTCGCTCGCGGCCAATGAGCATGCAAGTCTCCTTAAATTTACCGACAAGTGGTTCTTATTGGGTAGTTATCGGTAATTATATCAGATAGGCGCCAGGCAGTTTCAGCGGGTAGAGCACAGCTCCGCGAGGGTCTGGGGCAGGAGCTGATGTTCGGCGGCGTGGATGCGGGCCTCCAGGGCCTCCAGGGTGTCGTCGGGGTTGATGGGGACTTCTGTCTGCGCAAGGATGGGGCCGTCGTCGAAGCGCTCGTTGGCGATGTGTACGGTGACGCCGGTGGTGGGGACGCCTGCCGCGAAGGCCTCCTCGATGGCGTGCGCGCCGGGGAATTTGGGGAGCAGCGCCGGGTGCAGGTTGATGACGTGGTTGGGAAAGGCGTTAAGCACTTCCGGGCCCAGGAGCTTCATGTAGCCCGCCATGACGACCCAGTCAACGTCGGCGTCAACCAGGATGCGACGCAGCGCTTCGTTGTAGCTATGGGTTGGCTCTTCGGCAACGGTGAAAGACGAGGGCTTAATGCAGACAGCCCTGATACCCGCAGCACGAGCGCGCTCAAGTCCGTAGGCGTTGGGCTTGTTTGAGATAACCACCTCGATGCGCGCATCGAGGTCGCCTGCCGCGATAGCGTCGATGATGGCCTGCAGGTTGCTCCCATTGCCTGAGATCAGTATGCCGAGTTTAAGCATGGTTTCTCCTTGCTGACAAAATTACCCCAGGGGTAATTCTGTCATAGCGGACCTGCTGGGTTCCACCGTCGGCAATGCGCCCGATGCGGTAGACTTGCTCGCCTGCGGCCTCGAAGTGCGCCTGGATGGCGTCTGCGGACTGTGGGGCGACTACCAGCGCCAAGCCGATGCCCAGGTTAAAGGTCGCGAGCGCCTCGCTCTGGGTCAGACCCGCCTGCTCGACGATGAAGCGGACCTGCGGCGGTACCGGCCAGCTTTCGGGATCGACCACCGCGTCAAAGCCGGGGCGCAGGCAGCGGTCGAGGTTGTTCGTGATGCCGCCGCCGGTGATATGGGCCATCGCCTTGATGGGCAGGCCCGCAGCAAGTGCCGCCAACACAGGCTTGACGTAGATGCGCGTGGGCGCAAGCAGCAGCGCGCCCAGCTCTCCGTGACCTTCCAGGTCTGCGTGCAGGTCAAGTCCGCGCTCCTCGATCACGCGGCGCACGAGCGAGTAGCCGTTGCTGTGCAGGCCGCTTGAGGCAAGGCCTAAGATGACGTCGCCTGCGGCCAGGTCACGACCGTCGATCATGCGCGGGCGATCGACCACTCCCACGCAAAATCCTGCCAGGTCGTAGTCTGCCGCCGGCATGACGCCGGGGTGCTCGGCCATCTCGCCGCCAATGAGCGCGCAGCCCGCCTGGCGGCAGCCCTCGGCGATGCCAGCGATGACCTCGGCTGCGCGCGCAGCGTCGAGCTTGCCGCAAGCCAGGTAGTCCAGGAAGAAGAGTGGCTCTGCGCCGCAGCAGAGGATGTCGTTGACGCACATGGCGACCAGGTCGATGCCGACCGTGTCGTGCTTGCCGTAGGTCTGGGCAAGCGCCAGCTTGGTGCCGACGCCGTCGGTGCCGCTGACCAGGACCGGGTCATCGTAGCGTTGCGCCAGCTCGCGCGCGGAGAACAGGCCGCCAAAGCCGCCCAGGTCACCGATGACCTCGGGGCGCGCGGTGCTCTTGACTGCCGCGCGGATGGCGTTGACGGCCAGCGCGCCCTCGTCGATGTCGACGCCGGCGTCAGCGTAGGTGATGTGGGTGTTATCAGAAGTCATTGCGTGTTCCTGTCATCGATTGCCAGCCCGAACGGTGGCGCGCCGGGTCGTCGCGCCCTACGGAGATTTTGCTTGTTGTAAGCGTTTCTGCTGGCGCCAGCGTCCGCATAGGTGATGTGGGTGTTATCAGAAGTCATTGTCCGGTGTGTCAGGGGGACGTATAACTTGACACGTTTTGAAGACAAACTTTTTAGTATTACTATCGAACGTGTCAAGTTATACGTCCCCCTGACACACCGGACACACCGGACCCCTGACACACGTCCCCTTGACACACCGCCCCTGACACACCTGACACATCCACATCCATCTGCGCGGTGCCGGCGCCGGGGTGGGCGGCGGCTTCGGCGGCCAGTTTGTCGGAGACATCCAGGGGGTAGCGGCCATCGAAGCAGGCCAGGCAGAAGTTATCTGCTGGCAGGCCCGTGGCGGCGACCATGCCGTCCTGCGAGAGGTAGCCCAGACTGTCGGCGTCGATGTGTGCGCGAATCTGCTCGACGCTTTTGTGCGCGCCAATCAGCTGGTCACGGGTGTCGGTGTCAATGCCAAAAAAGCAGGGCCAGGCTACCGGCGGCGACGATATCCGCATGTGGACCTCGCGCGCGCCCGCCTCGCGCAGCATCTGCACGAGCGCGCGCGTCGTGTTGCCGCGCACAATGCTGTCGTCAACAACCACCAGGCGTTTGCCTTCGATGGCAAAGCGCATGGGGTTGAGCTTGAGCCGGATGCCCAGCTGACGCTGAAGCTGCGAGGGCTGAATGAAGGTGCGGCCCACGTAGCGATTCTTCGCCAAGCCCTCCACAAACGGGATCCCGCTCGCGTGCGCGTAGCCAATCGCCGCCGGCGTCCCGCTGTCGGGGACCCCCATGACGGCGTCGGCCTCCACGGGGTATTCGCCCGCCAGGGTTTCTCCCATACGGTAGCGCGCTTCGTAGAGTGACAGGTCCGACATGACGCTGTCGGGGCGCGCAAAGTAGACGTACTCGAACATGCAGAACGCCCGCTGGCGCGCGCCCGGGTCCGGCTCGACTAAGACCGACTCGACCCCGTCGGCGCTGATCTTGATGCACTCGCCCGGCTCGACCTCGCGGACAAAACGCGCGCCCACGATGTCGAGTGCGCAGGTCTCGCTCGCCACGACCCAGCCGCGGCCTTCAGAGAGCTCGCCCAGGCAGAGCGGGCGGATCCCCAGCGGGTCGCGAAACGCGTAGAGCGCCATCTCGGTGATGAGCACCACCGCGTAGGCGCCCTGGACTTGCAGCATCGTCTCTGCGACCGCCTTGCGGATGTGGTGCGTGCGCTGCGTGATTGCGCCGATGAGCGCCGCGATGGCCTCGCTGTCGGTCGTGGATTGCAGGCGAGTGTGGCGCGCCTGCAGGCCCTCGCGCAGGTCCGCCGTGTTGGTGAGGTTGCCGTTGTGCGCGAGCGCGATCAGTTGGCGCCCGATGCTTGACATGTGCGGCTGGGCGTTTTCCCACTGGGTTGACTGGCCCGTGGTCGAGTAGCGCGTGTGGCCGATGGCCACATCGCCGGGCAGCGCCGCGAGGTCGGTCTCCTCAAAGACCTGGCTGACCAGGCCGAGGTTTTTCATCGCGGTCACGGTCTTGCCGTCGCCGACCGCGATGCCCGCGCTCTCCTGGCCGCGATGCTGCAGGGCATAGAGCCCGAAGTAGGTCAGGCGCGCGACATCCTCGCCGGGTGCGTACACCCCGAAGACCGCGCATTCCTCCGTCATGTGATCGGGGCGATCGCCCGTGAGCGAGGCGAGGAGTGGCGTGGGTTGGAAGTCAGTCATTAGTGATGGCCTTTTGTTGTTGGGACAGCGACGCGCCAGATCGTCGCGCCCTGTGTGTCAGGGGGACGTATAACTTGACACGTTCGATAGCCATGCTAAAAAGTTTTTCTTCAAAACGTGTCAAGTTATACGTCCCCCTGACACACATTATGCATCTCCCATGAGGCGCGGGAGCGTGTCCTCGTAGGCGGCTCGCGCATCCTCGAAGCTGAGTTCAACTTTGTCCAGGATGCGGATACCCGCCTCCGCAGGCGTTACTTCACCCAGCACCGAGAACG
>WQYT01000030.1 GCA_009781115.1 Coriobacteriia bacterium | reverse complement strand
TCTTGAGAGAGGAGGATTTCCGGTCCGTTTTCGAATGTGAAGGGAGGTGGCAATGAAGATTGATTTTCAGTTCATAGGCTTTTGCCTGTGGCTACTCTGTCAATTTGGAGTTGACCTGCTGTATTGGTTAAGGCGCCTTTACAGCAAACGTCACCCTCGACCTCAACAAAACCGCGGGTGACGTTTTGTAAACCTGAGGTAGACGTTGCGCTGGCGCAAGCCTTGCCTCCTTAGTCTTATTATAGCATTGTAACAAAATCTCTCTGCATGCTACCTAAAGCACGGCTTGCATACAGAATTTGGTTGGAACCGCCTAGTTGAAAGAAATAGGACTTCCTTTCACAATTGTTTGTGAACTAAAAAAACCAAGGAAAGGAAGTCCTGATGTCCAGTGTAGACCAGCAACCATCTCCTGTCAGCCTCTCATGTGTTGATATTGATCTTGAGGAGCGCCACCGGCTGCTACGCCAAACAGAGATCAAAGCAAAAATCGCTGAAGAAGACAGGCGGATTTCTGAGCGCTACGCCACAAGCTGCCCTGTATGTGGCTCAAGGATGCACCGCCACGGCATGAGCCGGTCCAAAGAGCTCTGGACGCGCGCAGGGATGGTTCTTATAAGCCTAACGAGGCTACGCTGTCCTACCTGTCATCATTTTGCTGTGCCCGCACACAGCCTGGTTGACGACGGGCTTTTAAGTTCTGTAGCGCAGCAGTTCGTAGAGCTCTGCCGCTTTAACTCCTTTGCCACCTCAGCAAAGTTGCTGAACAAGCTCTTAGGTATCGATATCCCTGTTATGACACTTCACTCCTACGTTCGGCGCCAGGCGGTCTATTTTGACGATGAGATAGTTAGGGCTACAGAAGCGCTTTACAAGCAAGGGATCTTTCCTGATGTCGATGCTTCCCTGGCGCCAGGAGCTCCGCTGTATCTGGCCATAGACGAGGGACTGATGCATGAATGGACCTACTGTCACAACAAGAAGAGAGCCGATAAGACCAAACAGTTTGTTACCGCGCACTGCGCTGTCTTTTTCGATGGAAGGAGGCGCATCTCATCTGATACGGCAAAACCGAGATACGCTTTGACCAGCAGGTACGGACACGCATCAGCAACTACGAGCATCGACCAGTTCTTCTCTGAGACCGTCACGCTTTCATACAAGCGGGGATACACAAGTTCGCACCCGCTCTTCATCTTAACTGATGGAGCGAAGTATCTAGCCCGAGGTATTGAGACCCACTTTCCCGGGTCAATCCATTTACTGGACATCTTTCACTTAAAGAGTCGGGTAGCAGCACTTATTGACGAAGCTCATCCGCTCTATGAGAGATCTATAGAGGCGATACGGGCCTATGATCCAAGACGTCTGCTTGCCGTAATCGATGGTTGCCAGGTATTTGATGAGCAGGAACGTGAGCTGAAGAAATCTTTGCTTGGATATGTGAGTCGAAATGCTCAGTTCATCTATAACCACCGTGACCCGAGAACAAGGGTACACGGGTCAGCAAGCGCCGAAAAGGCGGTAGATCTTTTGGTGGCCCGGCGCTTTAAGAACAGGGGAATGTCATGGACTGAGCCAGGATGCGAGGTGCTCTTACGCTTCCAGGTGCTTGCCTATAATAGACAGCTTGATGACTACTGGCAAGCGCGCCATGAGCGGAGCTCTGTCCTGCAAACACTACCGGACAAAGAAGACGTGGCGTCGAGCCTGCCAGCCTTTGCAGCGACACAGGCCTCTGGCAACCATCCAGCCTATTACCACCAGGTACACCTTAACGATCATGAACGGACAGCAGGGATCAATGTGAACTGACACCGGCAAGGTATTGGTCACCTTAGTAGATCAGGACAGGTTCAATGCCTGCCCTGATCCACTCTGTAAAATAATACTCGCACTACAGCTAGGCTACGGGACAAACAACCCTTTGACCAAACAGGTCCGTTGTCTTATGCTTGTTTTGAAGGGAATCTCCCTTTTTCATTTGACTTGGAGTGCACCCAACTCAAATCCGTATGAATGCAAAGCACGTGAAGTAACGAAGCAATCGCAAAAAAACACCATCGGCGGAAGACAGTGCCGCTCCGGGCAACGCGCGCCGGGTCCCCGCGCGCTACGCATGAGTTGCGGCTCGTTGCCAGTCCCCAGGGTGGCAAACGCCCTCCGAGGCGTTTGCCACGAGCGCCAGCGGCGCGAGAATATCCAAAAAAACAGGGCGCCGTAAGGCGTTCTGTTTTTCTGTAGTTTACTGCCAGCTCAAACAGACATAGCCCCCTAAGCATAAGCAGCAACTCCCTGTCTTTTCGCGCGGCCAGCGCGAAAACATTTTACGTTGCGCGCCCAAAGGGCGAGCAATCAGTACCGGGTTATTTTTTGGGGGTAGATAGGAGCGGAGAAAGCGGTAGGGCGATTTTGATTTGGGGAGGAGGCCGTAGGATCGCCCGACAAAGCGAGCGCCAGGAAATCGACGAAACGTCGATTTCAGCTCGCGACTCGGGAAGCCGTAGGCCGACCTGGGGCCCCAAATCAAAATTGCCCTACCGCTTTCTCCGCGGTGTTGCAGGATAGATGGTGACAAACGCCCCTGGGTGTTTGTTACGAGCGCCGGCAGCGCGACTTTTCAAAAACAGAGCGCCCGAGGGCACTCTGTTTTCTGTATTTTATTGCCGCTCCGAGCAACGCATGAGTTGCGGCTCATTGCCTGAACACAGGGGGACTGTCCCCCTCCGTCACCACTTATTTGGGCATGAGTAGCAGGTAGAAGGCGGCCAGGACGGCGGTGGCGTTGTAGATTGCGTGGACGATTACGGCGGGCCAGATGGTTTTGGCCTTGTAGGCAAGCCAGGCGGTCACAAAGCCGAGGAGCACATAGAGCGGCGCTGCCCAAAGCGAGATATGGCTCGCCGCAAAGAGCGTCGAGATGATGACTGCCGCCAGCACGACGGGCAGACGCGCGCTGAACCACTCCTGGATGATGACCCTGAAGGCAAGCTCTTCGATAAACGGCCCGAGGATTGCTACCGTGAACACCGCTGCAATCGCGCCGGCCCAGGAGGTGCCGAACAGATACGGCATGCTTCCTGCTTTGGGGGCATGCCATTTAAGCAGAGGCGCTGCCCAGCTGGTCCACCCCAGCGCTGCCAGCCACAGCAGGATTGACAGGCAGATGACCGCGACAGTCGCCCGGACCGTGCTCAGGGGGCGTGCGCTGCTGTCGCCGTACTCGCTGTTTTCACCGCGTTCGTGTTCGTCGTCTGTAAGCTGGCGTAGCCTGAACGCGGCCGCAAATGGCAGCTTGCGCCGGTATGCCAGGAGCGCCAGTACGCCCAGCTCGATCACGTAGAACACCACCAGTAAGGTGATGCGGACCCAGACCACGCCGACCGCTGGCAGCAGATTGGTGAGTCGGTTGCCAATGATGAGCGAGCTGACTACGCCGGCGGCAAGCAGCGTCAGCGCGATGATGATCACATCGGCGAGCGACCAGGGGCGCACGGTCTCGACCGAGCGGCGCAGCCGCGGCTGGCGCGTCACGGTCTTGATGCCGTGCTGGCCGCCCTGTTGGCGCACGTCGATCTGCGACAAGCGCTCCAGAATCTCGCGGGAGTCGGGAGTGTCAGGCATGGGCGGTTCCGTTGAGATTACTCCGGTCATCCTGCGCTTCAGTCGCAGGATCCAGACTCTCTGTCTCCGGGTTAGATTCTGCGACTGCGTGCGCAATGACCAGAGTGGGGTCGGCCAGGATTGCCTGAAGTTGAGACTCGTCAAGGATGGGTACGCCGAGGGTGACTGCCTTGGCGTACTTGCTGCCAGCGTCAGCGCCAGCCACCACAAAACTCGTCTTCTTCGAGACCGACCCGGTCACCTTGGCGCCCAGCGCGCGCAATGCCGCACCCGCCTCTTCGCGCGTCAGTGCCTCAAGCGCGCCGGTCAGCACGAAGGTCTGCCCGGCGAGCGGACCTGAGCCGGGGCCAACGCCAGCGCCGGAGCCAGCACCGGGGCCAGCGCCCGCCAGCGCCTCAGCGTCGCCTTCGCGCTTGAGCACCACGCCGCGTGCCAGGAGGCGATCGATCAGCTCACGGTTAGCGGGCACGGAGAAGAAATCCCGGATCGCGGCCGCCACCACGGGGCCCACGCCCTCGACAGCGGAAAGCTCCTCTTCTGTGGCCGCGGCCAGAGCCTGGATACTGGGGAAGTAGCGCGTGAGGTCTTCTGCTGTGCGCGCGCCGACCTGGCGGATTCCCAGGCCAAAAAGCAGCTTGGCAAAGGGCGCCTGCTCTGAGCCTTCGATGGCCTCCAGCAGCTTGGCCGCTATCAGCGGGCTGAAGGTCTGCTCCGTGCCGCCTTTAAGCACGCGCCCGGTTTTGGTCGCGACCAGATCGTCGTAGTCAAGCCGGTAGAAGTCGGCGATGTCGCGCACAAGGCCGGTGTCAACCAGCAGGGTGATGATCTCTGCGCCGAGGCCCTCGATGTCGGCGGCCCCGCGGCTTGTCCAGTGGCGCAGACGCTCGAAACGCTGCGCAGGGCAGGTGATGTTCTCGCAACGAAGCGTGACTTCGCTTTCCTCGTAAAAGACTTCCGCACCACAGCTCGGGCAGCGCTGCGGCATCTCGAATGCGCGCTCGCTCCCCGTACGCAGGCCCTCGACGGGACCCACGACCTCGGGGATGACGTCGCCGGCTTTGCGCACGATGATCGTGTCGCCAATCAGCACGCCCTTGCGATGCACCTCGCCCGCGTTATGCAGCGTGGCGCGCGCGATGGTGCTGCCGGCCACGGTTACCGGGTCGAATTCTGCCACCGGAGTGAGCGCGCCGGTGCGCCCCACCTGTACGACGATGTCGCGCAGGACCGTCGTCTTTTCTTCCGGCGGAAACTTAAAGGCAATAGCCCAGCGTGGGGCGCGCATGGTCGAGCCCAGCTGTGCCTGCGCGGCAAAGTCATCGACCTTGACCACCACGCCGTCGATCTCATAGGGCAGATCGAAGCGGTCGGTAAGCGCGCGTTCACAGAAGGCCCGGACCTCGGCGGGGTTGGGGCAGATCCGCACGTCAGGGTTGACGTGAAAGCCCGCCTCGGTCAGCGCGACCAGGAAGTCGTGCTGGGTACTGAGGGTACTGAGCGCTCCAGGGGCAGGGGTCCCCGGCTCCGAGGGCCCGCCCGCTGGCCTGGGTCCCGGCCCCGGCTCTGGCTCTGGCTCCGGCCCCGGCTCTGGCTCCACTGGGAACAAGGCCGCTTGCTCGTTTTCCGGGCGCTGGCGCTGCGCAGTACCGCTGTCGCCGTCGCCGCCTCGCGCGTACATGAAGGTCGCCAGGTCGCGCGAGGCCGTGATTGCCGGATCCTTCTGGCGCAGGCTGCCCGCCGCCGCGTTGCGCGGATTGGCAAAGGTCGGCTTGTTGGCCGCCTCCTGCGCCTCGTTAATGCGCTCAAAGCTTGCCTTGGGCAGATAGACCTCGCCGCGGACCTCGATCTCGGCCTGGTCTGCCAGCAGGCCCGGGCGCAGGCGCAGCGGCACATCGCGCACCGTGCGGATGTTGGCCGTGACGTCCTCTCCGGTGCGGCCATCGCCGCGCGTCGCCGCGCGAATCAGCTCGCCATGGCGGTAGGTCAAAGCGATCGAAGAGCCATCGATCTTGAGTTCGGCAATAAAGCGCGGCGCGTGGCCGAGCGCCTCGGTCGTGCGCTGCATCCAGGCGTCAAGCTCACCAATGTCCATGGCGTTATCCAGCGAATACATCTTTGTCGCGTGCGCGACGGCGGCAAACTGACTATCGGGAGTAGTCCCCACCCGTTGGGTTGGCGAGTTAGGCGTGATGAGGTCAGGGTACTCGGTCTCAAGCGTAATCAGCTCGCGCATGAGCGAGTCATAGGCCGCGTCGCTGATGGAAGGCGCGTCCTTGGCGTAGTAGAGGTAGCTGTGATGCTCAAGCTCGCGGCGCAGCTCGTCGATGCGCCGGGTGGCCTCAGCGCGCGTGGGCAGAGGCAGGTCATCAGGACCAAAAAGCGAGCCCTGGCCTGAGAGATTTGCGACAGGATTGGTCATCGCGCGCTCACCTCCCCTTTAGTTGGCGAGAGAGGCACGGGCCCCGTTTTGTCATCCAGCTTGGCGGCGGCGGCTTCTGCGGCGGCGTGCAGCAGCTCGCTGACGGTGGGGTGCGCAAAGACCGTGCGCCGGAAGTCTGCCACGGTCATCTGCGCGGCCAGCGCTTCTGCCGCTATCGCGATGAGCTCGACGGCGTGAGCGCCAACAATCTGGCAACCCAGCAGCTCGCCCGTTGCGCGATCGGCAATCAGCTCAACGTAGCCCTCGCTCTCGCCCTCCGCAAGCGCCTTGCCGTTGCCCGCGTACTTGACCAGGCCAGAGACCGGCGCATAGCCCGCCTCTTTGGCGGCGGCGCTGTGCAGGCCGACCGCGGCGACCTCCGGGAAGGTGTAGACGCAGGCAGGGATGGCGCGGTAGTTGACCGTCTGCGTGGGGGTACGGCCCGCCAGCTGCGCGAGCGCGTTGCGCGCGGCGGCGCGGCCCTCGGCCTCAGCGGCGTGCGCAAGCATCATGCCGCCGATGGCGTCGCCTACGGCAAAGACGCCCGGCACGTTGGTCTGCAGGTGCTCGTCAACTTTCAGGGCGCGCCGATCGCGGGCCAGCCCCAGCGCGTCTGCGCCCAGGCCCGCCGTGCGCGGCGCACGCCCGACCGCCGACATCAGCACGTCTGCGGCGAGCTCTGTGCCGTCAGACAGCACAGCGATCACGCGCGAGCGCGCGGCGGGGCCGACTCCTGACAAAATTACCCCAGGGGTATTTTTGTCATCTCGTTCCTGCTGGCGCGCCGTCTCCACGCTTGTGCCCAGATGCAGCTGCACGCCCTGTTGTTGCAGGGACGCCGTCAGCATCCGCACCACGCGCGCGTCAAAGCCCGGCAGCAGCGTGGGCGCCAGCTCGACGATGTGCACGGTCGAGCCAAAGGCCGCATAGGCGCAGGCAAACTCGACGCCAATGACGCCGCCGCCCACGATGATAATCTCGCGCGGAATCTCGCGCAGCGCAAGCGCGTCGTCACTGGTCCAGACAAAAGGCTGGGAGAGCGCCGGCAGAACCACCGGCTCAGAACCCGTGGCGATGATGACCGCATCGGAGTCATAGGTGGCGAGAGGGGCCGAGGGGGTATTGCTGGCGGTCTCGGCAGCGGCGGCCACCGCCACCGTGGTCGGCGCAACCAGGCGTGCCTGGCCCTGGACCACGGTGACCTTCAGGCGCTTTGCGGTTGCCTCAAGCTGGTCGACCAGCTCGTCAACCACGCCCTCCTTGCGCCCGCGCAGCGCGCCGGGATCAACACGCACGCACGCCGCATCCGGCAGGCCTGTCAGCGCGAAGTCTGCGCCACGGGCCACCTCGCGCAACGCATGGGCGCTGCGCAGGACAGTCTTGGCAGGAATGCAGCCCGCGTTAAGGCAGGTACCCCCCAGCCGCGCGGATTCGAACAGCGTGACCTCGGCGCCCGCGGCTGCGGCCTCAAAAGCCGCCGCGTAGCCACCCGGACCCCCGCCAATTACTGATATCTTAGGCATTAACACTCCCTTGGATTGCGCCCTGAAACACAACGATTCTGCTGTTTCCTAGTATAGCAGCGCTACAACGTTTTACCGGCGCTAAGCAAACAAGGGAGCATGTTGTTGATGCACACCGTTGCCACACCAGACAAGCGCCGCGCCAGGTCCCCGCGCCCTCACACATGAGTTGCGGCTCGGTGCTCAGTGCCGCTGGATTGCTGCGGCGCTACGCGTCCCTCGTGTGAGACAAGATCAGTGCTGCTTGAGTTGGGTAATTATCTCGGCGCAGGTCAGGGGTTCGGGCTCCACGGGCAGCGACGCCAGGATCGTTTTGCCGTAGCCTTTGGTGAGCAGGCGGGAATCGCCCAGGATCACGAAGCCCTCGTCGGCGGCGCTGCGGATGAGGCGCCCGGTCGCCTGCTTGAGCTCGATGACGGCGTCGGGCAGGTCGTAGCGACCCCAGGCGCCCGACCCCTCGGCGGCGCGGCGCGCTTGCGAGAGCGGGTCGTTAGGCCGCGCGAAGGGCAACTTGGGGATGATAACGCAGCGCAGCGTGTCGCCCGGCGCATCGAATCCCTCCCAAAACGACTTGGTCGCAAAGAGGGAGGCGCGCGGGTCGCGCAGGAAGGTGTCACTGATTGCCTGGCGGCTGTAACCCGCGCTTTGCGAGAGCAGCGGAATGCCCGCACTCTCCAGTTGCGGCTTCAGCGCACGGTAGAGCTCACTTAAGTCCCGGTTGTTCGTGAACAGCGTGAGTACACCGCCGCCCAGCGCCAGGTGCGTCTGCAGGAGCAGCTTGCCCAGCGCGCTGCGGCAGGCCGGGTCGTTTGGCTGCGGCAGGTCGCGCGCCACAAAGACGCGCATCTGCGCAGGCAGGTCAAAACTGGAATCGAGCCGCAAGGTTGACCACTCTTCGGGATCAAGCCGGTCAAGACCAACGCCGCGCGCAAAGCGCTCGAAGCTCTCCCCTACGGCCAGAGTTGCCGAGCTGTAGACCACCGAGTTGGTGCGCGTGTAGAGCTCGTCTGCCAGGCGATCGGCCACGCTGAGCTGCTCGATCGAGAGCTCCACGAACTGGCGCGCACCGCGGCCACGGCCCTGGCCTTGGCCCTGGCCCCGGCCCCGGCCTTGGCCCGCGGTGACATGGACCGTATAGACCAGTTCCGGGTTGGGCGCATCCAAGATTTGCTCCAGCGCCTGGGCCTGTGCGTCCAGGCCCATGAGCAGGCCAACAAAGTCCGGCAGCGCGTCGCCACGCTCCTCTTTTGGAACAGTGTCAAGCCCATGCGTCATCTTTGCGACCAGATCCTTGCCGGCAGCAGACAGCTCTCCAAAGACGCGCGCCAGGCTCGCGCCGCTGGCCTCGCAGGTCTGCCAGCGCAGTGAAGCCCGCAGCTCGGGACTCAGCCAGAGCTCGGTCGCATATGACAAAACGGTGCCTGACCCCCTTTTGTCATCCTCCTCGCGCAACGCCTTCACGTCTGTGAAAAAGGCTTTCGCATGAACGCTCAACTGCTCGACCAGCGCGGCAAAAAGCTCCAGCTGCGTGGTGGCGGCACGGGCGTTATCTGCCACCAGCTTCACCGTCAGCTTTTGCAGGCCCGCCAGAGCGCCAGAACCGTCCGGCTTACCCAGCAACACCCGCAGGCTGTCCATCTCGCGCTCACTGAGGCTTACGCTCAGCTGGCGGCGCGCCTCGGATTCCGCGCTGTGCGCCTCGTCGATGATCCAGTAGCGCACGGGCGGCAAAATACCACCGGAAGTCAGCAGGTCGCGAAACAGCAGCGAATGATTGGTCACGACGATGTGCGCGCTGCGAGCCCGCCGGCGCGGGCCGTGCACGTAGCAGTGGCGGTAGTGGCGACATTTTCGCTTGGTGCAATCGGCTGAGGAGGCGCAGATGCTGCGGCGCGCGGCCCCAAAAGCCGGAAAGTTGAAGTTGTCGAAGTCGCCCCAGGGGGTCTGCGCGACCCAGACCAGCAGGTTAGCCACGTTGATGCCGGTGAGCAACCCGCGCTCGCCGCGACCACCGCCCTGACGGCCACGCAGTTGCGCGTCGATCTTGCGCAAGCAGGGATAGTGCTCGTAGCCCTTGAGCGCAACGTAGCGCAGATCGCCCGAGGGGACGCCCGAGACGGGAGGGGGGACGGTTCCTCTGTCATCCTCTGCAGCAGTAGAGTGCGATAGAGGAACCGTCCCCTCTGTCCCAAGCGCGGCGGACAGGCGGGGCAGCTCGTGGTAGAGGAGCTGGTCGGTCAGGGCGTTGGTCTTGGTCGCCACACCGACCGTGATTGAGTTGGCGCGCGCCAGACGCGCTGCGCAGACCAGATAGGCAAGTGACTTGCCCACTCCCGTGCCCGCCTCGACCACCAGATGCTCGCTGGCCTCCTGTGCGGCAGCGACGCGACGCGCCATCTCCTGCTGCTCCCAGCGGCGCTCGAACGCCGGATACATCGCCCCGGCCACGCCGTCGGCGGAAAGGTCAGCCGTAATCTCTGCCCTGCCCGGAAAGACCAGCTCTTTCTCGTAGGCATCGTAGAACTCATCGGGGAGTTTCTCTGCGCGCAGTTGTCGCTTGCGCAACGCCGCCAGGTCGAAGTCATCCCGAGACGGTGTCCGCTTTACTGTGTCATCCTGCGCGTCAGTCGCAGGATCCAGATATCCCGCCTCGTGACTGGATGCTGCGACGGAGCCTGTGCTGCGCGCAGTCGCAGTACGCAGCATAACAGAATGGGAAGCTCGACCTTTGATCAAGGTCTCCAGCCAGCGTGCCTCCACGCAACCTGCAAGCAGCTCCCCGCAAACGCGCAGCAGCTCCAGCGGCAGCAGCGCAACGGCTGCCAGGCCCACGCGCCAGATCAGCGCCAGAGCCTGCGTGTCAACTGACGCGCGGTGAGCCCCCTCAACCAGCTCATGGCGCTCGGGGGCAACGGCTGCTATCAGGTCACTGCTCGCGTAGCTGGTCAGCCGGGGCAGGCCCAGGCGCAGAAACGTCAGCGAGTCGCACCAGCCACCCGGCAGAGCGCCTGTCGCCGTCTCGATAAAACCACGATCAAAAGCGGCATTGTGCGCAACCAGGTCCCGGTCGCCAATGAACTCACGAATCTCTCCCACCACTGCATCAAGAGCAGGCGCCTCTTCCAGGTCCGCATCAGTGATGCCGGTAAGCTCGACAATCTCGGGCGGCAGAGGGCGCGCCGGGCGTATCAGCGTGTCATAGGTCGCCAGCACCTCGGCGCCGCGCATGCGGACCAGGGCGACCTCGATCAGCTCATCTTTGTCGGGAGAAAACCCCGTAGTCTCGGTATCAACCAGGCACACTTCCGGCTCGCCATCCAGCGCAAAGCCCGCGCGCGCCTGCTCAACTGCTTCGTGATAGAGGGTCGCAACTTCAGCACTCGTGCCTGACGCTATCAGATCATCGAGAGCCATTAATTCCGCCTCTTACCTCGCCATCACGTTATCTTGACGCGCCAGTGATTTTGCTCAACCGGACAGCAGGCGCCAGGACGCGCGTAAACTCACAAGCCCCTGCGCTCTCCAAAAGCGTCGCCCGGCAAACTTTCCGCACGCTGGCCCCTTACTGAGCGCTCTGCATACCAGGCATGAACCTGTCTTTGACCAGCCAGGTTGAGCCCTGCTTGACAAAGGTCCACGTCATGGTAAACGATCCATTGCCCGCCGTTATTTCATCAGCGTTAATAGTCATCGTATCGCCACTGGTGCTGGACGCGCCCATCTTATAGCCCGTGATGCTGTAGGCCTTAAGTTGCGTCGCAAAATCTGCCACCGACTGCCCTTCCTTCTTGGCCTGGGGCAGCAATTGGTACGCAGCCTCATAGTTGCCTGCCGCCACCGCCTTATAGTAATTCTCGACAAAAACCTCGGGAGTCTGACCAGCAGGAACCTTGGTCGCAGTTTTTGCGTCAAAAGAGGCGGAGGTACCAGATGTTGACGTACCCGTGCTGGTTGTAGCAGCAGCGCCCGTGCCCGTGTTATTTGAAGTCGTGTTCGACGGGCGTGTGGCGATAAAAACGATCGCTCCCATCAGGACCACCACCACAACGACCAGGGCGAAAATGAGTTTCATTTGCTTATTCATGTCATACCTTTCCGGGGCACGCGCGCAGAAGGGACGAGCGCAACACGCCGACGATCAACGTTTTTTCCCACTTGTAATGATACTATAGTGCTATGACATCAACGAACAGCCTCTTCGATATTATCGGCCCCATCATGATCGGGCCGAGCTCCAGCCACACCGCTGGCGCCGTCCGTCTGGGCGCACTGGCGCGCGCAATCTCTGGCGCCCAACCTACCCAGGCGCGCATCGGACTGGTCGGCTCGTTTGCCGCCACGGGCGCCGGGCACGGCACCCGGCTGGCGCTGGTCGCGGGGCTCCTCGGCATGAGCTGCGATGACGAGCGCATCGCTGACGCCTTCCAGATCGCCGCCCAGCAAGGCCTGAATTTTGAGTTCTATGAAAGCGAGCTTGAGGGCGCCCACCCCAACACCGCAATCCTCGACCTAAGCAGCCCCGAAAAGCCCGATATCCGCGTCATCGGGAGCTCGGTTGGGGGCGGCAATGTGCTGGTGACTCAAATCGATGACTACGAGGTCGAAACAGACGGAGCCCTGCCGCTGCTGGTCGTCTCTCACAACGATCTGCCCGGCGTCATCAACGCCGTGAGCGGCGTGCTGGCCGATGCCGGGATCAACATCGCAGGCATGCGTGTCTCGCGCGAGAGTCGCGGCGAAAAGGCGCTCATGCTCATCGAAATGGACAGCCTCCCCACCGAGGAGGTTGCCGCCCGGGTACGCACGCTTAAACACGTCCGTCACGCCCGCATCGTCTGCGCCGTCTAGAAAAGAGTGTACTGTTCATGCCCCTGGCCTCACCCCCGTCCGATCCTGCTACGCCAACTGAGTTACTTCCCGTGTTTCCTGATGGTTGCTTGCCGGTGGGCGCGCCAAAGGCGCGTGCGCTGCTGGCGGCAGTAAGCGTCATCTACACCGATCTGGACGGCACGCTGCTTGCGCCCGGCGGGCGGTTGCTTGCCGCACATGACGGCACACCCAGCGCCGCCACTGCCAGCGCGCTGGTCGCCCTGAAGGCGTCCGGGATCACGGTCATCCCGGTGACCGGGCGCGGCGCCGACCAGGGCAGCGAGTTCCTGCGTGTCATGGACCTGGACTGCTACATCGGCGAGGTGGGCGGCTATATCCTGCGCCGCCAAGACACGCAGGGCGCGATCACGGTCACCGAAAGCTACGTCATCGGCGACTGGGAGCGCCGCCAGCTGGCGCCGGGACGTGCGCCTGGCGAGCTGCCCGCTGGCGTCAACCCCTACGAGCTCATCAGGCAAAGCGGCGTCATCGAGCGCCTGTCCGCGGCGTTTCCCGGGATGCTTTTTACGTACCCGTCGCCGCGCTCGGTCTCCTGGTCTTTATGGGGCAATGTGGACAGCGCGACAGCAGCCGAGGTCCTGGCGCACGAGCAACTCCCGCTCCAGTTGCTCGACAATGGCCTGCTCTACCATCCGCCGGGCGCCCTGCCAAACGGCGCCCCCGTGCACATCTACCACCTGCTGCCCGCCGGCGTCACCAAGCGCGCCGCCATCGCCGCGGACCGCGCGTCGCGTGATCTGCCTGCCTCCGGCGCCCTGGCTATCGGGGACTCGGCAATTGACCTTGAGATGAGCGAGGCCTGCGGCGTCTTTGTGATGATGGCCAACGGGCTGCGCAATCCCGCTGTTCAGCAGGCCGTCGCCGAGCGGGTCGCTGCCGGACAGACCATCTTGCACACGACCCAGCCCACCACTGATGGCTGGGTGGAATTCGCACACGCGCAGCTGGACGCCACCCGAGGCTAAAGCCACTCCAAAGCCACTCCCACAGAACGCTCACCGGGCAAGTGAGCGTAAACTTCTGGCATTCTCTGATATTTTTGCTATACTAATATTTGGAAGAAGGTGGAAATTTAGCATTGATATTTGAAAGTATATCTTTAATAAGAAGCGGGGCTCGTGGAATCGATACGGTAATTCAAGGTTCAGTATCGCAGTCCACCGTTTTACGGAACGTGCAGAAATCAAACAAAACTAACAGCCCTGCTTGCTAACATATTCAGATTCCGCGTAGAGGGCACGGAGTACGGATTACAGGGGGATATTTTGACAGCCACAGGGGAACTATATCTGGCATTGCCAGCAATAAACAAATCATCGGAACGGGAATATCCCTGCACGGGATGTAGCTGCGCGCAGAGCCTGGCGGCGCTCGTCATCCTCATCCGGCGCATCAGCATCAGCGTACAGGGCGCAGCGCGGAGGTTGGACAAATGATGAAAAAATGGAGAGATACTATCCAGCTGGGAAAGCGCCGGAAAGTCTTACGGAGCATTCAGGTGGTCCTTTCTCTGGCTGTCGCCTTTGCAGTGGTCGTGCCGTTTATACCACAGGCGCTTGCCGGAGACTTTACGTCCGATCTGCAAAACGTGCTCGACAGCGCCCAGATCACCGACACGCAGGGTCACCCGGTCAGTGGAGCTTATGTGCTTGGCACGAACTATATAATACAGTTGGGCTTTCAGGAAAATGACGCGTATCAGCTCAAGGCAAATGATCAGGGTGAGTTAAGCTATCAGCTCCCCCCTGAAATCAAGGTGGTAGCGGTCGTCACCGACGCGCCCATATATGCGGCGGCTCCCTACGACCAGAAAACGCTCGGAACATACAGCATCGATCTAGACGGCGTCGTTACCGTCACGTTCGATGACGTGGACAATACCGGAGCACCCACACTGGGTACCCCTTTCTTCGACAACTACGTGGGGGCATTTTTCAATCTGTCGGTAAGCGCGCAATTTTCTACCGCTGGCGATGACGTGCAGATTAAGTTCGGCGATAGCGTGACGATCCCTGTCACCATCACGGAAAAATCTGATGAGGCGGCGCAAAGCATCACCAAGACGGTCTCGTATGACCCCGCCACCACCACGCTCAACTATACGGCCGTTATCACCGCGACCAAAGGCGAAGTGTCAGATATCACCTTCCATGATGACGCGACCGGATTTTACACTCTGACAGACAAGTCCTTCCTGGAAGACGTGCAGATCAGCAGCAACGGCGGGAGTTTTGTCCCCTACACCCTTGCCGACGGCCCGGGAACGCCGCAGACCTACTACTGGGCGGACTCGACAGCGGTGTCCGGCGGATTTTGTCTGGAATTCCCCGATGGCCTCACGCTCTCTGAGGGGCAGAACATCACGGTCAAATACCGCATTGACTATGCCAAAGTGAAAGCCGCACAAAACAAGAATCCCTATGACTACAACGACTACGACCTCACCAATAACGCCTATACCTCCGGAGACGACAGCGCGGGCAAGCCCTTGGGCGAGATTTCTGCCACGGCCACGCTGGATGTACGTCGGGAGTATTTTAAGAAGGACGGCTTACTGGACGGAAACACCCTGAACTGGACGGCAACGGTCGGCGATGGATACGAGGCGCTGACCGGAAAGACTCTGTATGACACCCTGAAAAATGAGATGACCTTCGACAATACGGCGGTAACAATACAACTCTTTGGCGCTGACGGGACAACGCAGATCGGCAGCGATATCGTGATCCAGGCGCCAACAGGGCCGACCTTTACCTATGCGGTCACCACACCTGGCGTCTACTACGCAAAAGTGACCTATGCGCTTACGGTCACCAATGCAACAACGACCACTCTCTATCAAAACGAGATTGGCATCAAAACAGGCGGCAAAGACTGGGGATATGTCGAATACTATTACAATCCCAATGCCGACATGGGCATCCAGAAAACCAGCAGTGTTTCATCAGACGGCATGTATCTGGAGTGGACTCTCACCTGGACGATTCCTGCCACCTACTATCAAAAAAGCGTGTACGCCTATGACTTTTTTGTCTATGGCGGCGCCGGTTTTCAGAATACTCCCACTGACCTTACGATAACAGCAGACGAAGGCTCAGGCCCCCAGGTGCTGGATCCAAATGACCCGGTCTATGGCTGGGGCTTTGTTACCGGAGGAAACAACAAATCAGACAACGGCGACGAGGGGACCTACTGCTATGTATATTTTGCCCCCTCGGGTGTTTTGCCTGACACCGATAACTATTACGAGCCCACGCCAGGCGTCGGGAGCCTCTCGCCTTTTGAGCATGGCGCCGTTATCACGATCACTTACAAGTCTCTGCTGGATGACCTGATTTGCGTCAGCCCAAACAGCAAGACTGCGGCACAAGAGGGAGAGACGCTGCGAAGAGCTCTGGAAGATCCCCTCACGACCTGGAATATCGCCAACCAGGCTTACGGGGTCGGCTACCTCACAAGCTGGCACGGTGATTATGCCCTGGCAGATGTGAGTAGTCCGATCATCAAGAAGGCGACGCCATCAGACGGTGATTATATTGACTATGCCGTCTTGCTGGATAACCCGGGCGATGGCCACTATGATCTGGGAGACGACCCCGTATTTACCGACACGTTTAATTCTGCGGTAATGGAGTACGTGGACAACAGCTTTAACGTTTTCATCATGGACAATAACTCTAAAGATAATTACGGGATGTATGACCCGCTCACCAAACAAGACCTGCTTAAGAACTACATTGTCGATAATGGTAATGGTACTTCAACAATTACCATTCACCTGAAAGACCTCATGTGGATAACCGGACCAACGGCTACCTGGGACAACCACAACGACCCTGTCTGGATCGGGCCGCCACTGACCGTCGGCATGGGCTCTCCCCAATGGTGGAAACCTGAGAACAGAAATACCAATCAACCGATCTATATCTACTATCGCATGCAGCTTAAATCCGATGCCGATCCAGGCAAGCACGAAGTGGGAAACAAGGCGTCCATCAACGCAGTCTGGAGCGCAGAAACCACCTCCACCATCGGCCAGGACGTCGTCACAAAAACCATGACCAAAGACGACGCCACGGGAAACTCCGTAAATGCAGAGATCGTCATCAACCCCAGCGGACAGCTCATCGCGCCCGAAAACACAGGCGGCCTTTATGAGGCCACCGACACGATGAGCGCGCCTCTGACCCTCTACCTCAGCTCCCTTAAAGTCGAGAAGCAGGACCCCGTGGGCAGCGCGTGGCAGCCGGTAACGCTTGGCGGCAACTATGGCGAGGCCTGGAGCTATCTCTTCTCGGCTGAGAACAATACCATCAAGTTCATGTTCCCTGACCAAACGCCCATCCGGATTTCTTACAACGCCCGGGTGGAGGGCAATCTGGGCAACACGATTGATGATGTCTCGAACACAATAACTGTTGCAGTTAATTATCAGGCGTCGGATTCTGTGAACTTCGTCGTTACCGGCGCCAATGCCGGCGCTGGCGGATCCAGGCTCCCCGTGACGTTGATGAAGGTGGATGCGCTTGATACCAAAGTGGGGCTGGGAGGGGCGCATTTTGCTCTCTACATAAGCGAAGATTACCCTACGCTGCCCACGGCGCTCGGCAGCATAGAGGCAACTGTGACCATCCCTGCCGCGGGTAGCGGCGCGGGCGGTGCGGGCGAGGCAGGCGGCGCCGGCGGCGGTGCGGGCGGCGGTGCAGGAGGCCAACTCTTTTACTATGTGGCCGACGGCGTTACTGACGCGAATGGCCACCTGGTATTTGATAACCAGCATCTGAGTGCTTCGACCAAGGCAGTCTACGCGCTGGTGGAGCTGAAGGCACCAAGCGGCTACCTCTTGCCGCCAACCGCAGACGATCGCACCACGCTGTTCGCCCTGCAGAATCAGGACTTCAGCGCGCTGACGCCAAAAACCGTGGCGGTCATCAGCGACTACATCGCGGTCACCAACGCCTCCGGCCCGCGCCTCCCCTCCGTGGGCGGCTCTGGCGCCCGGCCGTTTTTCATCGGAGCCGGCACGCTGACCGCGCTGCTACCCCCGTCCTTAGTCGGAACCATGATATATCGCCGTCGCAAACAAAGAAGACTCCTGGCAGGGTGACAAAGAAGACAGTCTCTTTGTCGCCTGTCGGGTATGATTCATCACATATAAAAAGCCTGCGGACCAGGATAATAGAGCTTCCTTGATGCTTCCTCCACATTATTCAGATACAATACAGGTATAGCGATCTTATGAGGTGACTACTATGACTATTGAAGAGATTACTCGGGAGGCCCTTGATCTCGACATAAAAGAGAGGGCGACGTTAGCGCGTCGTATCCTTAATAGCCTTGAAACTCCGACTGAAGAGGAGATTGCCGAGCTCTGGTTTCAAGAGGCTTTACGACGCAATAATGAGATTGATGCTGGCACAGCAAAAGTTTATCCAGCAAGCAAGGTTTTGCAGGAGTTACGAGCAGCGATCTAATGAGTGAATACCATCTTTCTATCCACGATTCAGCGCGCCAGGAATTGCTTGAAGCTGTTGCTTATTTCAATGAAAAGAGCGGGGAGCTTGCACAGAGTTTTCTGGATGAGATCAAAGAATCCCTTGACCTCATCAAGCAGTTTCCCAAGCATTCAACCCAAGTGAAAAGAACTATCAGGCGAAACTTGCTTGTTAGGTTTCCCTATGCATTTTTTTACACGGTGACTGGTTTTGAAATCAGGATTCTTGCTTTTGGCCACACGCGTCGCCGCCCCTTCTATTGGCAGAATCGAACTTGACCTGAAACGCGTCTATCAGACGAGGAGATTTTTTCGTAGAAGCCCCGAAGAGTGACCTGCGCTGGGCTTAGGCCCGCGCGGGTTACTCTGAGCGGCTTATACGGAAAAAGATCGAGCCTGATCAGCGGTTTTTCTCGGTGCGGGCAAAGAGATACGTCCCGATGACCAGGCAAACCACGGTCACGCCGATTATCGCCGCAAGGTTGACCATCGGGTTGAACTGATGCGGCTGGCCGCCGCCAACAAACGAGCGCACCAGGTCGATACAGTAGGTCATGGGCAGGCAGCGGCTGATGACCTTGAGAATGCCGCCTGAGCTTGAGATCGGGATGATCCCGCCGGAGAGGAACATCTGCGGCATCGTGATGAGCATAACGGCCATGTTCGCGGCCTTCTTGTTCTTGATGACACCAATAAATATCATCGCGAGCGCGCCACCCGACAGACACATCAGTGGCGCGAACGCCAGGATCAGCAGCAGCGTGTGGACCGGCAACTGGATACCCATGATCAGCCCGACGACGATCGCGCCGAGCGTGGACACGATCGCGGCAAACGCGCAGCCGAGGATCTTGCCAATCACGATCGAGTAGCGCGATACCGGCGACACCAGCATCTCCGCGCTGAAGTTAGTGTCGCTGTCATCGACCAGGTTGGACATGCCCATCGTCGTGGTCATGAACATCATCGTGACCAGCATCCCCACCAGCATGAACGGCCCAAACTGGAAGCTCAGACCCTTGGTCATGTTCTGCATAAGGTTGCCGCCGATCATGCCCATCATCACCGCCGGCATCACGAGGCTCATGATCGCCATGCCCGGCGACTTGAAGAACAGGACCACTTCGCGCATCAGGATGGTGATGGTCGCGTTGATCTCGCGGAAAATCTTCGACTTGCTGCGGGCCGCCTCGCCCGCGCTGGTCGCCGCATCCACGGCTGCCCGTGATGTCGTCATGCCCACGGGCGGATTCAGAGTGATAGTTTGCTCGCTCATTATGCCACCTCCAGCTTTGCTTGTGTGTTCAGTATCGGCGCCTCAGTGCCGCTGGTCGTGTTCAGGAAGGTCACGTACGCATCTTCCAGCGAAGGATCGGTCACCTGCAGGGTCGTCAGCTTGGTCTGTATCTTTGCGAGGAGTTCCTGCGCCGAACCCTGATAGGCGAGCGTGACGTGCCCGTTGAGCTTGTAGGTCAGACCCAAGCCGTCGAGCTCGCGGCAGAGTGCGCCGCGGTCGGTCGCGTCGAGAATGATCTCCTGGCGCAGCAGGCTCTGCTTCATCGCGTCAGGTGAAGAGCAAGTCACGATTTTGCCATGATTGATGATGCAGACCGTGTCAACGCCTTCGGCCTCGTCAATGTAATGCGTGGTGAGAAAGATCGTCGTGCCGTACTGCTTTCGGACCTCGTCAATGTAGTCCCAGAGGCCGCGGCGACTCTCCGCATCCATGCCGGTGGTCGGCTCGTCAAGGAACAGGACCTCCGGCGTGTGGATCAGGCTGCGCACGATCTCAAGTTTGCGCTGCATGCCGCCGGACAGCCGCCGAACAGGCTTGAACAGGGCGTCACCCACGCCGACGACCTCGGCCAGCTCAAGCACGCGGTCGCGGTAGGACTTTGGCATGAGCTTGAACGTGGGGCGATAGGCATAGACGCCGTACATGCAGGCGTGGATACGGATGTTCTGTTCAGCCGTGAGCTGCTGGTCGAGGCTGGGGCGCTGGAAGATGATGCCGATGTGCTCACGCACCCGACGGGCCTCGCGAGCGACGTCGTAGCCAGCGATCCTGATCGCGCCAGCATCGTAGTCGAGCGTGGTGGTGAGTATCGACATCGTGGTCGTCTTACCCGCGCCATTGGGTCCCAGAAAAGCGAAGAACTCGCCAGGCTCCACATTGAAGCTGATGTGGTCGACCGACGGACTCTTGCTGTGTTTATAGGTTTTGGTGAGGTTATCGACCTCGATAACGGGTGTCATTGCCACGGCGCTCCTTAGTTGTTCCTGACAAAATTACCCCAGGGGTAATTTTGTCATCTGCTTGTACGTTTATAGTCTGCACCCTGAACTTAAACGCCCGGTAAACCGCATGTTACGCGAGAGTTAACAGGGGGAAACGCAGACCCTGCTGGCCTTTTTATTTCTCACCATTGCCGCCCTCAATTTCTAACCTCTTTTGCATCTCTAATAAAATATCGAGATAGGCTCGCTCTACATCGGTCAGCTCATCGGGTAGCGCGGCACGATAAATATCATATTCGCGCTGAGCTTTCTCGACTGCCGCATCATGAGTGACAGAGCCTGCACCTTCCAAAACTCCTACGCCGAAGTCATGGCAGAACTTATCCAGCGTTTCAAGCCAGCCTTTCATATACATTGGTTCGTGCATCTCTGCCCGCATCTCTGCCATATCAAAAAACGCATTGACCATACGACGTAAGGCAAACAGCTCTTTCTCAGTCATATAGTTCTTGGCAATGGTCACTTCGCTTTTCACCGGACGGCTACCCTCAAACGTCGTCAAACCCATAAAAGGTAACTCGGCGTTTGTGCGATCAAAAATGATCTCACTTGCCGTATGACCGCTAACAGCATAATGCAATTTGTTTTGTACGATCCTGAAGAACTCGAGTGTTTCCGGCATTGTGGGGTCGTAGTCAAGACTTGTAGCGTAGAGATCGAGCACCTGGCGATACAGCATCTTTTCACTCGCACGGATATCCCGGATTCGTTCCAGAAGTTCTTTCCAATAGAGACCGCCGCCCATGTTCTTGAGAAGAGCATCATTCATCGAATAACCTTTTTGCAAGTACTCATGCAAAACAGGCGTCGCCCACTGTCGGAACTGCGTGCCTCGTTGCGATTTCACGCGATAGCCGACCGCCAAGATGACATCAAGGCTGTAGAATGCAACCGGTCTATCAGAATTTGCAATGTGCAAATTCTGCACATTGCTTTCCTTGTCAAGTTCATTTTCTGCAAAAATATTGCCAATGTGCTTTGTAATAACAGATCTTTCGCGCTCAAAAAGCTGTGCGATCTGTGCTTGTGAAAGCCACAGTGTTGGCCCATCCATGCGTACGTCGATTTTTACCAGACCGTCTCTGCTCCGGTAGATAATGATCTCGGGTTTATTGTCCATGTCATACTCCTCCTTCGATGTCTTCAACGATGGCATCGATGGCGGCGCGCTGTTGCTCTTTTGTCTGATCCATCCGCTTTCCTTATCAGAGTCGTGATTGCTGATAAATATAGTCTAGCCCAATGGTCGGACATCAAAGATGCTCGTGGGAGCGGGGGAGACAGGGGGACGGTTCTTCTGTCTCATGCCTCAATGTTCTGACGAGTAACGCCTTCGGTGAGACAGAAGAACCGTCCCCCTGTCTCCCCCCCCTGTGTATCAGCGCTGCTAGAGGGGGAGCTCGACGGTGAAGGTACTGCCCTCGCCGGGTTGGCTGGTCGCGGTGACGCGGCCGCCGTGGGCTTCGACGATCTCTTTGACGAGCGCCAGGCCCAGACCGTTGCCGCCTTCGGCGCGGCTGCGGCTCTTGTCAGCGCGGTAGAAGCGCTCGAAGACATGCAGCAGTTCGGGCTGTGACATGCCGATACCCGTGTCGGCGATCGAGGCGACCGCGTGATCGCCACTCGTGGTCAACGTGACCGTGACCGTGCCACCACACGGCGTGTACTTGCAGGCATTCTGCAGCAGATTGATCCAGACCAGGTCGAGTAGTTCTCGATCCCCCTGCAGCATGACCGGCGCCAGATCCGTGCGCAGCTCCAGCTCTTTGGCCTGCAACTGCGGCTCCAGCATTGCGGCCACCGCGGCCAGCTGCTCGTCAAGCATGATCGGCTCCCGAGCCAGCGCCGCCTCGCTGTCCTGCAACGCCGAGAGCTTGAGCAGGTTGTCGCTCAACTGCGAAAGCCGCTTGCTCTCCGCCTCGATGATCTCAAGATAGTGAGAGCGCGTCGCGGCGTCTAAGTCCGGGTTTTGCAGCAGTGCGGCAAAGCCACCGATCGAGGTGAG
>WQYT01000029.1 GCA_009781115.1 Coriobacteriia bacterium | reverse complement strand
CGCCGATCCCCACTGCCCCGCGCCGGTCTCGGTCGCAAGCTTTGTGATGCCGGAGATCTTGTTGTAGTAGGCTTGCGGGATCGCGGTGTTGGCCTTGTGGGAACCTGAGGCGTTGATGCCCTCGTACTTGTAATAGATGTGGACGTTGTCCGGCAAGCCCAGCGCTTTCTCGAACTGCCGCGCACGGTTCAGCGGCCCCGGCCGATAGGTATGCAGCACATCGAGCACCGGTCCCGGGATATCGAACCAACGCTCATTTGAGATCTCCTGCTCGATGATCGGCGGCGGAAAGATCGCAGCCAACGCCGCAGGGTCAGCAGGCTCGCCGTCAGCGCCCAAATAGGGAGCGATCGGATGCGCCAGGTCGGCCTGAACGTTGTACCACTGAGCCGGCATCTCGCTATCTTCAAGGTTGAAACGAGACCGCTCATGCACGTAGGAAGCCATCAGATACCTCTTTCTTCATCAAAATACCAGTGCTTTCTAGTGTAATACAAGCAAGAGAGCGGTATGGAAAACCACTGGATTGCCGCGTCGCTCTTCGGGGCATGAGACAGGGGGACGGTTCTCTTGTCTCATGCGCGTATGAGACAAGAGAACCGTCCCCCTGTCTCACTCGCTAACGCTCGCAAATTAGTGGATTGCCGCGTCGCGCTACGCGCTCCTCGCAATGACGTAGGGTAGATGGATTGGCGCATCGCGCCGTTGGCGCTCCGCATGGCGGATGTAGGGTAGGCGGATTGCCGCGTCGCGCTATGCGCTCCTCGGGGCGGACAAACGGTGGGCAGAGGCTTTTTGACGCAGAGATTTTTGCGTAGAAGCCACGAAGCGTGACCCGTAACGGCCTTCAGGCCTTAAGGGTCGCGCTGAGCGGCTTATACGCAAAAAGATCAAGTCAAAAGAGAAAGGGACCCCGCTAATTGAGGGGCGGCGGGGTCCCTTTCCAGGCTCTAGGATTAGGAGAGGCTAGAGCCCGTTATAGTGCAAGTGTGTTGGCAAACTTGCACCCTGGGACGAAAGCATGACACTACAGCAAGAGTGATGAGAATGAGAACTGTAGAAGCCCCGTATCGAGACGAGTTGTCATGCCCTTTATCGTCCCTATGGTACTATGATAAACTGTAAAGTAAGTTTACAGTAAAGCCTTTTTTAGAATTCATTTATATTTTTGGGAAATTTTTCTATAGCTGGTAGGTGAAGCATGACAGAAAACGACTTGAAACCTTCTAAGAGACCAGAAAAAGCCCCAGACAGCTTTGTCAGCCTCCCGGACAGCCCTCGCCCAATCGACATTGGGCTCGATCACTTGCTGCCAATTTCTCAGTTTTCCCGCAGCACAGGAATCGCGCGCTCAGCTCTCATTTACTATGACGAGACGGGCGTCTTCCACCCCGCCAGGCGCGACCCCAAGAACAACTACCGCTACTACCGGCCAGACCAGATCATCACCGCCAACCTCATCAGCGTATTGGCCGAGCTTAACATTCCGCTCAGGCAGATCAAGAAGCTCTCGACCCAGCGCTCCGCGGCAGACATGATCGCTCTCTTTGATGAGCATCATGACACGCTGGAAGAACACATAAGGCACCTTGAGCAGTCGGTACAGTTGATTGAGGTCTTTCGTGATCTGCTGAACATGGGCAAAGATATCAACGAGTCAGAGATCGCCGTCAAAACAATACCGCGCTGGGACATTGCGATTGGCCCGGAATGCGAGCCGTTTGTCGAAGCGGGAAACTTCTATCAGCCCTTCCTGGACTTCTACGCCTGGGCGCAGGCGCAGGGGCTTTCGATCAGCTTCCCGGTAGGCGGACACTTTAAGACCTTTGAGGCATTTTGCGATCACCCCGGAGAACCAAACAACTTCTTCCTGCTGTTTTCCACCCGTCCTGACCCGGACGACACCATCAAAGTCCTGACCGCGTACTCGCGCGGCTTTTACGGGCAGCCGGGCGATATCGCCGTGCGTATGGCCCGTGCGCTCAAAAAGAAGCGGCTTACTCCCGCCGGTCCGGTGATCTGCGCCTATATTGAAGATGAAATCAGCACCGTCGATCCCAGTCGCTACCTCATGCAGGCGACCATGCGCGTACAATGAACACAGGACCAGAAAAAGGAGGACGACATGGCTGACCTTGCTCGCTTCAGCGTATCAATGGATGAGGACATGCTGCAACGCTTTGACCGCTACGTTGCGCGCCGGGGGCTTTCCACCAATCGCAGTGAGGCGGTCCGTGACCTGGTGCGCGAGGTCCTTTCACAGGAAGAGATTGGCGACCCGGACACGGAGGCCGTGGCCAGCGTAACGATGGTATTCAGCCATCATGCCCATGATCTGAGCGAGAAACTCGACAGTATCGAGCATGAGTATTACGGCCTGATCATCTCGAAGGTCCACATCCATCTGGACGCGCACAACTGCCTCGAAGTCATCCTCATGCGCGGGCCAGCCGGGCAGGTGCGAAACATCGCGGAATGCCTGCTCGGCGCCAAAGGAGTGCGCAACGGCAAGCTGGTACTGACCACCGTAGACGAGTAAGCGAGTCGCCGGGAACGGCGGGTGTTACTTCAGGTGGGCGCTGCCGGCGCCGAAGAGACGGTCCAGTTCGTCGCAGATGCCGCTGCCGACGGCGTTGACTTGTTCGGCCATAACGGCAACGGCAGTTCCGCCCAGTGGGCTGCCCAGGCGCAGCTCCACGCGATTAGGCCCCGGGTAGCGGCGCAGGATCGCCTTGAAGGCCTCCTGGGCGCCTGCTCCCGCCAGGATGTCTGCCTGGGCTTCTATCGACAGGACCCGCGTCGCAGGGTCACTGCGCTCGACAGCAAACAGCGCCAGGGTGTCTTTCAGGACCACCAGCTGGTCAGCGCGGCCCTCGCTGCGGTCCAGGCGCGCCCGGAACTTCACAATAGCGTCCTCAGATAAGAAATCGCGCGCCGGTTCAAGGACGTTTGGCCACAGGACCGCGTCCATGACGCCCGTCAGGTCCTCAAACGACATCGTGGCCATCATCTTGTCGCCCTTTTTTGTCGGCCTGATATTAAGCGCCGTCACCACGCCAATGAAGGTGCCCTCAAACTCGCTTCTCTGATCCTCCAGCCTCGCGATCGTGCACGATGAGCTGGCCGCAATGACATCCTCATAGCCGCGCAGAGGGTGATCGCTCAGGTAGACCCCGGTGACCTCCTTCTCGAAGCCCAGTTTGAGCCGCTTGTCCCAGTCGCTGTCCTCGGGGGGGACGGCCTGCTCCTCAAAGCCGGCGTCTGCCGCGTCAAACAGATCAAACAGGCTCACCTGGCCGGCCGCGCGATCGGCCTGCTGCTTGCGCGCCGAGTCGATAATCTTGCCGTCCTCCAGCTGGGCAAAAAGCTGGCGGCGCGGATAGCCGGTCGAGTCAAACGCGCCCGACTTGATCAGCGCCTGCAGCGTCTTCTTGTTCAGGGTCTTTTCGCTGACCCGCGAACAGAAGTCCTGCAGGGTCGCAAACGGGCCGCCTGCCTCGCGCGCTTCGATGATGTTTTCGACCACCTTTTCCCCCACGCCTTTGATGCCGGCCAGCCCAAAGTGGATCCCCTCGCCTGGCACCGCCGTAAACTTCAGGCCGCTGCGGTTGATGTCAGGCGGCAGCACGGGAATATTCTCGTTGCGACACTCGCCGATGTAGCGGATCAGGTCGTCGGTGCGCCCCAGATAGCTTGAGAGCACCGCCGCCATCGTCTCTGCCGGGTAGTGCGCCTTGAGCCAGGCGGTCTGCATCGAGATAAAGCTGTAGGCCACCGCGTGGCTCTTATTGAAGGCATAGCCGGCAAACGGCAGGATGATCTCCCAGAGACGCGCCGCCAACACGGCGTCAAAGCCGTTGGCAACCGCGCCTTCGACCCAGTGCTGCTCGTGCTTCTCCAGTTCTTCAAGCTTCTTCTTGCCCATCGCCTTGCGGAGCTTATCGGCCTCAGCCGCTGAAAACCCGCTCATCTCCATCGCCACGCGCATGACCTGCTCCTGATAGACGAAGCAGCCGTAGGTCTCTTCCAGCAGCGGCTTGAGGCGGTCGTCAAAGTAGCTGAGCGGCTCGGCGCCATTGGCGCGCTTGATGAAGGTGTCGGTCGTGCCGGACTCAAGCGGACCGGGGCGGTTGAGCGCATTGGTCGCGACGATGTCGGTGAACTGCGTCGGCTTCAGGCGCTTGAGCAGCGCGCGCACCGACGAGCTTTCCAGCTGGAAGATGCCAGTGGTCGCCCCGCGCTGCAGCATCTCGAAAGTCTTGGGGTCATCGAAGGGGATGTCGCCACGCTTGATCTCTTTGCCATAGTTCAGCTTGATCGCGTCGATCGCATCCTGGATGACGCTTAAGTTGCGCAGGCCGAGAAAGTCCATCTTAAGCAGCCCGATCTCGGCGACGGTCGCGCCGTCGTACTGCGTGATGACCGCGCTTTCCTTCGTGTCCTTTTTGACCGGCACGTAGTTGCTTAAGGTGTCGCGACAAATCACGACCGCGCAGGCATGGACGCCCTCCCCGCGCGAAAGCCCCTCGATAGCCCGTGCGCCGTCAATGATCTGGCGCGCGTCGTCATTGTTCTCGTAGTCCTTGCGCAAGTCCAGACTTTGCTGCAGGGCGTCTTCGATCGTGATGTCGGCAGGGCCCGCAAACTCCTTGCTGATGCGGTCCGGCACCCCGTAGGGGTAGCCCATGACGCGCCCCACGTCGCGCACCGCACCGCGCGCCAGCAGCTTATTAAAGGTGATGGTCTGGGTCACGCGATCCTCGCCATACTTGTCACGCACGTAGTCGATGACCGCAAGCCGGTGGACGTTGTCAAAATCCGTATCGATATCGGGCATCTCCGTGCGCTCCGGGTTCAAGAAGCGCTCGAACAGCAGATCGTATTTGAGCGGATCGACCTCCGTGATGTCGGTCACATACGACACGATCGAGCCTGCGGCCGACCCGCGGCCCGGGCCGACGCCCACACCATGCTCACGCGCCCAGGCAATGAAATCGGCCACGATCAGGAAGTAGGCCGATATCCCCTTGTCCTCGATAATCCCCAGCTCGTAGTCAAGGCGCTCCTGCGCTTCAGGCGGAACCGGGTCGCCATAGTGGGTTTTCAGCCCGTCCTGGCAGAGCTTGCGCAACCAGGACGACTCGGTCTGGTCCGTCGGAACATCAAAGACCGGCAAAATAATCTTGCCAAGCTCAATGTTGACGTTGCACTTCTCGGCGACCTCAAACGTGGTGCTCATCGCCTCCGGGTACTCAGGATAGAGCGCCGCCATCTCTGCCGGCGACTTGCAGTAGAGCTCCGGGTGGCTCTTCATGCGGTCGGTTGCCTCGATCATCGAGTTTGTGCCGATGCAGATGAGCAGGTCCTGGGCGTGCGTGTCCTCTTTTTCCACAAAATGGATGTCGTTGGTCACCACCAGCGGCAGGCCCATCTCGCTGGCCAGCCCGGCGATGGCCGTGCCCAGCTGACGCTCGCTGACCCCGCTTCTATCCAGGGTGATCCCGTGATCCTGGATCTCCAGATAAAAGCAGCCGGGGTCAAAGGTCTTCGCGTAGTATTCGGCCCACTTGCGCGCCTCAGCCGGGTTGCCGTCCTCGAAGCTGCGGCTGACGATGCCCTGCACGCAGGCCGAGGTCGCGCACAGGCCGCTCGCATAGCGCTCCAGCAGCTCCTGGTCGACGCGCGGATGATAGTAAAAGCCGCCGACCGCCGCCTCGCTGCAGAGCGCCATCAGATTGCGATAGCCCTCGTTGTTGCGCGCGTGCAGAATGAGGTGGTAGAGGCGCGGCTTGCCCTCTTTGTCGAAGCGCGAATCCGGCGTGAAATAGACCTCGCAGCCAATGATTGGCTTGATGCCGGCGGCGGTGGCCTTTTTGTAGAACTCGATCGCGCCGTACATAAAGCCGTGGTCGGTGATGGCCATGGCGGGCATCTCGAACTCGCGGGCTTTTTTCATGAGGCCGTCGATGCGGCTGGCGCCGTCGAGCAGGGAATATTCCGTGTGAGTGTGCAGATGGACAAATGGCATGCGAGCAGGACCTGGCTTACTGCGCGCGCGCGGCGGAGCGGCGCGGGGCGGCGGGGCTGGTGGGGCTGGTGGGGCTGGCAGCGGCAGCGGCAGCGCTGGTGGGGCTGGCAGCGGCAGCGGCAGCGGCAGCGCCACCGGCGGCTTTCAGCCGATCGATGACCATCTGGTAGCCGCCCTCGCCATAGTTCAGGCATTTGGCGACCCGCGCAATCGTTGTTGCAGAAGCGCCCGTGTCCTCCTGGATATCAGCGTAAACCTCGCCCGAGTCAAGACGCTCAGCCACGTCCAGGCGCCCAGCGATGTCGTGGATTTCACGGACGGTGCAGACGTCAATCAGAAATTGGTAGCGCTCCTCATCATCTTCAAGGAGAGAGAGCGCCGTCAGAAAGCGCTCAACTTCAGGTGTTCTTACTCGGTCTGTGGTCATAGGATGCTCCCAAAAGTACGGCTGCGGATTGCCTGCCTACCTATGATAGCATACAGACATTTGTCCGTCAGACTTGACGCGCCAGAGAGGGACGGAGAGGGACGGCTGGGCGCTGACGCCGCATTAGTTTGCAGGTTACAGCAAAGGCGCGCCGGGTCGTCGCGCCCTACGGGGCGATTACCAGCCAGAGCGTTTACCGGCTGGCGCCTGTCTGGCGATGACAAAATTACCCCTGGGGTAATTTTGTCATCGCCAGACAGCTGGCGTTAGCTGGAAATGTTCTGGCTGGTAACGGCTATGTAGGGTGCGACGACCCGGCGCACCTTGTTCGGAGCAGCAAAGCAATGCACCCCACAGTCGAAGCCGCCTCAGCTGATGCCGGACCGGATGACAAAATTACCCCTGGGGTAATTTTGTCATCGCCAGGCAGCGGGTGTCAGTTCACGTGGTCCAGCCAGGCGGTGTGATTCGGGTTTTCTCCGTGAACACAGGCAAAGTAGGCTGCCTGGAGGCCCAGGGCGACAGGTCCGGCCGCGCCACTGCCAATTGCAATGCCGTCACAGCTGCGCACGGGCACCAACTCGGCCGCCGTGCCACTCATAAAGCATTCCTCTGCGGTATAGAGCTGCGAGCGCACCAGCGACTCCTCGCGCACCTCATAGCCCGCTTCGCGCGCCAGGGTCATGACCGAGTCGCGCGTGATGCCAGCCAGCACGCCGTCAGAGATTGGCGGTGTGATGACCGCGCCGCCGCGCACCACAAACAGGTTCTCTCCGCTGCCCTCACAGACCTTGCCGTCCTCGTTGAGCAGGATGGCCTCGTTGTAGCCATGACGCACGGCCTCGATGTGGGCCAAGCCGCTGTTCAAGTAGCTTGCTGTGGCCTTGACCTGCGGCGGAAACGCGTTCACGCTACGCTGGCGCCAGCTTGAAATGCCCACGTCAACGCCGGTTGCCAGCGCTTCTTCGCCCAGATAGCTGTCCCAGGGCCACACGGCGATGATCACCTGCACCGGGGCCTCCAGCGGGTCCACGCCCATGCTCCCGTAGCCACGAAACACCAGCGGGCGGATGTAGCATTGCTCCAGCTTATTGGCAGACACCGTCTGTTTGACGGCCTCACACAGTTCTTCCAGGCTGTACGGCAGCTCCATATACAGCAGCTTGGCAGAGTTTAAGAAGCGCTCCATGTGCTCGACCAGCCTGAAGACCGCCGGCCCCTGCGGCGTGCTGTAGCAGCGCACCCCTTCAAAGGCGCCCGACGCGTAGTGAAGCGCGTGGGTCAGTACATGGACCTGGGCCTCCTCCCAGGCGACCAGTTCGCCGTCCTGCCAGATATAATCGACGCTCGGGATAGGCATAGCCTCGCTCCTTCCACTCATTTTGACTATGTAAAAGCGCCGTCAGGTGCGGCGGCGCTTTTAATTAACCGATACTCTTACGCGTTATCTGAGTATAACCCAACTTTTCAAACCTAAGCTAGCCAGGCACTCCATGCTAGTCAAACTCAAGCTACTCAGACTATCCTGACAACCCAGCCACCCAAGCTACGGCTTTGTGTAGCCCGGACTATAGGTGCCCTTAAGTGTGCCGATGGTACCCGAAGTCTTCCATGCCCCTGACGAGTTGGTCGGATAGCTGTGAGTAAGCGTGTGGAGTGAATAATAGAAGGTGAGCGTGGTCGGCGCAGACGCCCCCAGCATCGCCTTCGCCGGGCTCGCGGTGTTCATCGGTGGCAGCAGGCCACCTGTTGGTGGATAACCCGGATGACAACGACCGCAGAAGTCAGTCTGGACGTTGTCCTCAATAAGCGTCTTGTCCTGGCTAGTGCCCGGCGGAGTTTGCAAGTTAGAGAGATTGCTAAAATCAACGGTCCAGTTTCCCAAAAGCGAAACATCGCCTGCCGAGCTGTGCGGCCAGTCACTTGAGCCATCGAGCATCCTCGAATCAGTCGCAAAATCTGCCGTGCCATAGTGGCAAATCGCGCACGAGTTGTCAGTCGGAAGCGTATAGCCCAAGCTTGCTAACTGGTTGATCTGCTCAGTACTCAGGGTGTCGCCAGCGCCTTTCTGTGATAGCCCACCCCGATGGCAGGTGTAGCACTGAGGCACGCCCACGCTCATGCCGCTGACCTGCATCGTCGCCATCGTATGCTCCGTCTGCGTTTCGTGATAGGCGCTGTTGCTAGACGTCGTGACAAGGAGCTCACTTGCAGGGGAGCCCGTTATACCAGACCCAGACGACTTCGTCGCCGCCGACACATTCGGCTTTACCGTCACAGAGAAGGTGGTCTCCGTCGAAGTCGGCGCCGCAGTTCCATCCGCTGTCCCGGTTCCATCTGCCGCCGCGGTTCCAGTCCCGGCTGCCGCCTCGACCGCAGGCTTTGCCGACAGGGCTCCTGCGGCTGCCGACATCACTGGAATTGTTCCGGTTTTATCGTGGCAGTTCGCACACCAGGCAGAAAGCGCATACTGGTTGACTGCCGCCGGATCAGTACCCGGATCAGTCACGTCAACAGAAGCGGTATCTGGTACCGCGGTCTTACCGCCAGGGCTTGCCAACAACAGCTTGTAGCCATACTTCGCGGTATCCATAGTTTTATGGCTGGCATCAATATTATGGCTGGCATCAGTATAGAAATCCCTCGGCATCCAGTTCACGCCCGGAGACACGCCATGCACCGAGTGGCAGGACGTACACGAAAGCGTCATAGGCCCTAAATCAGAAGCAGGCACTTCCGGTATAGGAACCCCGATACGGTGACCTGAATCGTAACCTAAATCAGCCTTATTCGGAATTGCTACGTCACCACCATCAGCCGTATAGACTTGTGTACTATGAAGCAGACCCGTACTACCTACATGGCAGTACTCACAACCCGTCATTCCCGCCCGTATCAAGAAACGATTATTGATCCTTGTGTCGCCTACGCCTTCAGGATCGCCCTGCCCATCGGCGCTATGCGCCGCGTGGCAAACGCCACATTTGTTTGTCGTCGTGTCGTAGCCGCCATGCGGACCGCGGCCCTCGACACCCTCCATGGTATTGGGACCTGTCGCACTGGGCGACACATACTTATTACCATCAGAAGGAAACATCGTGGCGTCCTCTCCAAACATCTCGGGAGTAAACGGCATAGAAGGCTTCGGCATATTAGCTAAAGACACATCTTCTGTGTCAGCCATCGCGCAGGCCGCTGTCGCACAGAGCGCACAGGTAACAGCTGCTGTTACCGCAAGGTAAACGAAAATTTTCTTTTTGGGCTTGCGCATCAAATCAGCTCTCCTGTTTCAGTAGCGAAAAATACAAATACACACAATTTATGATACGCTTCTGGCCGTTCGATTTCAACATGAGTCAAGGGCGCCAGCAAGCATTTACCCACATAAACTTCAATTGAAATCTTCATTGTACGTTTACTCACATTTACACACGCTCAATCCTACTTTGCGCGCTTTGCCAGCGTAAAAAACTCCTTGGGAGTAACCTGTTGAACCTTCGCGACCATCGAATGTGCCGCCACATGCGGATCCCCCACCAGGAAGTAATCCCTGCGACCTGTATGTGCTGCAACCTGAATCGCCGCTGCCTCAAGCTCGCTCAGCTGCGGATCCTCATCCTGAAGCGCATCAAGAGCCACCGGGTCACCTACAACAACGTCCAGCTGCACATCATCCGGTAACTTCCGCTGCGCGATAACCTCCAGTTGCAGAGGAACACGCACTTTGCGCAACTGTAGCAGCAGTTCACGACAGTCTTCGTCTGCAGCAACCTGCTCGATAAACCTCATGTCAAGCGTATAGCGGGGTGTCCGCAGGAAAACCTGCCGCAACAGCGCAACCGCCATCAACAGAAGCGGAATAACCAACAACCAGGCTGGATCAAACTTCAACCCTCCGCGAACGGGAGGCGGCGACTCGTTTTTACTGACCGTGTCGCTGAAAATCTCAATGCGGTCATTGTATTTATCGGCCACATAGATCTGTTCCTGGGAGGCAGCAACGCCGACCGGATAATACAGCTGACCGTCCTCGTTTCCCATTGATGTCACCGTGCGCAGATAGCCTCCCGTGTGCGCGTCAAGGACTATCAGCTCTCCTGACAAGCCATCAACAACCACCAGGTCGCCGTTTGCTGTCAACGCCAGACTCACCGGCAGACCAAACTTGCGACTGGCGCCGTTATACTGCAGAGCGTTTTTGACCGGCAGCGCGGCCCCATAGGTCCAGCTGACCGTCGGCGATGTCTCGATATCGGTCAGCGCCTGGATACGGTAGTTTAAGGTGTCGCACACATACAGCGTGGAGGTCGTCTCGTGAGAAAACGTCAACAGCGCCGACGCCGGATTGTCCATCTGACCGAGCTTACTCCCCCAGTTAAGGTAGGCAAACATAAATTTCCCGTCAGCGTTGGCGATCGCTATGCCGGACTTTGTGGTCACGACAATCCGTCCGTCCGCAGCGCGCACCTGCGCAAAACTCACGCCGATCGGAGACTCCTCCTTAAACTTCACTTCCTTGACAAGCGTCCCGTCCGTCATATAGATTACCAGCTCATTAAGCGCTGAGTCGACCACATACACTTGATTGTTGGAACCAACAGCAATCGATGTGGGAGAAATCAGGCCTGAGGCGGCTGAAAGCGGCTTCTTTTTATCTGTTTGCGCATTTTTTGCCGCCCGCGCGGGGTCCCCCTTGGCAAACTGACGCAGGAAGTTCCCTTGAGCGTCGAACACGGCAATACGCGCATTGCCGGTATCAGCTACATACAGATCGCCATTGGCAGCGACCGCCACATCATTAGGCTCCGAGAGATCAAGCTTGTCTCCGTGGTAGATCGAGCGGATAAACTGGTTCGAAGCGACGGGCGCCTGCGCGGAAAATACCGCGGGGCGCGCTGCGTTATAGATATAAAGAAACAGGAACATTCCTGCCGCGATGAGCACCCCCAGGGTCGTCAGAAGCGCCCACGTCAGACGCCGACGCGCGACCTCAATCGGAAGTACTAATTCCCTGGCGTGTACGGGCGCTTGAAGATCGCGCTCGGTCGGGGCGACCGGCGCCGAAGCTGACGCCGGGATGGTTTTCTTCTTCAGGCGCAGCGGCGGCAGCTTGCGCTGTTTTTGCTGATCTGTCAAGTTTTTTAGTTTGTTTGGTCGCGCATCCGGTTGCGTGCGAGGGCGTGGCGTCTTCTCACTCATTGCCGACCTCCTGCCCCTGCTGTTGGCGGGCCTGCTGCTGAGCGGCCTTGAGCGCCGCCGGTTGCGTGCGTTGCAACTGCTGAAGACCCGCTGACACGGCCGCGTCCGTCGGGTCATAGGACTGCGCCTGCAGATACATTTCCGCCGCATTCTGATAGTTCTTCTGTTGGAGAGCCAGCGTGGCCGCTCTGACATACAAATCAACCGAAGCGGGGGGAATCGCAGCGGCTTGCTTCAGGTTGGCGTAAGCCTCCGCTGGTTTGTGAGATGCCACGAGCGCATCAGCATAACCAGTCAGAATATCGCGCTTCAGGTCAGCATCGGAATCCTTGACCAGCTGGAGCGCTTTCTGATAGTTTACCAAACTCTCATGTGCGCGCCCTTTCGCGGTAAGCGCGGCCCCATAGACATATTGCGCTTCCGCATTTTTTGGGGCGCCCCTGGCCAGGCTTTTTGCGCGCCGTAAGGCGGAGCTCAGGTCGCCTGCCTGAATCTCAAGCAAGGCCAAGCTCGCACGCGCATGTACAACCGTTGTGTCGGTGTTGACATCATGGCCCGCCGCTTTTGCCTGACGAACCGCCGCAGACTCGCTGTCCTGCGCCTTCAGGTAATCACTTTGCAGGCGATTGGTCGGGGTCGGACGCAGCTTCCCCGTGCTAACCAGCACAACCGCGACAATAGCGCCCATCAGCAGCAGTATCGTGACCAGCGCCAGAATCAGCGCCGCACGCTTTTGCTTGTGCGAAGCGCTAAGAATCGCTTGTCGCAGCGGCGTGTTCTTCATCAGTCTCTTCGTCGTCAGTATCCGGCGTATCCGGGGTAGACAGGTCGGCCTCCTCTTCATCCTTTCCATTGAAGTCGTTTTCGTCTTCAAAGTCGTCGCCGCCTTCGTCTTCAAGCTCACTCTCATCGTCGAGGTCACGCGTGCGTTGACGCATGATAACAAAGACAAGAACAACGATAACAATAATCAGAAGAGCGCCTAACACCCACACCAGAGGCTGGGAGAGAAAATTGTTCAAGGGGGACTGCGACGCAGCCTTGTTCTGTGCCGCCTGAGTTGCAGCGTCCTGTTGCGCCTGTGACTGCAACATAAACGCGACCTGGGCCGTCTTCTCATCGCCCTTCTTCACATCCTTGAACTCCTGACCATACAGCTTGACATTATTGCCCGCATTAAAGGTTTTCATGTCCTTGCCGCCTGCGCCTACCATGTTTGCTGCGGGCGGCGCAATCGCGATCTGAAGGGTCGTGATGTCTGTCGCGGCCAGGATTGAGAATGCGGCTAAGGGGGCGCCACCGTTGCCCATCGCGCTACTGTTGTAAATGCTGACCGGCATATGGGCCACCAGGAAGAAGTTATGTGACTTGGTCAACGTGACTGAGTAGGGCGTCATCGCTTTCTCGCTGTTGGCCGTACCGGCAACCGCCTTCGTCGTTGCTGTTGGCTGCTCGGGACTACTGTCAAATTCCCCTTGCTGCTCGATTGAATAGCCACCTGGTAAGTAGAAGCTGAAGGTAGCAGGCAGAGTAGTGGTCGCTGGCAGCGCAACAGTCATGGTCATGCCTGTTGTCGTGGTAGTCTCAAGGCCCACTGCTATCTGCATGCTGTCCAGCGAGGTGACTTCTGCTGCGTGGGCAGCAGAAGGGGTGGCCAGACCGAGGAAAAGCGCCGCTACGAACAGGGACGCGATCACACGGGCACCTGTTGTGCGGCAGACAGAACTAAAGCCGGATGAGGACGAGTTGACGGTCATTATTGCTCCTATCACAAAGATATTTTGTCTGCGGTTCAGTATAGCATGGTAGAGCATGCCCCCCAAAAAAGGGCAGGAATTGCACAGAAGTTCTGTTCTGTTGCTTGAAGCTACAGACGCGGGAAAAGTGGGGCTCCGATGGTGATTTTGGCGCCGGGGGGCAGGGCGCCCCAGGTGGTGAGCTGCTGGAGCGGGGGGGCCTCGCCCAGGGCTTCGGTGCTGCTGCTGTCAAGCGGGGGCAGGCCCAGACGCGCGCAGACCTCAGCTGAAGTCTGCGGCAGGACCGGCGCGGTGTAGAGCGCGACGATGCGCACGGCCTCCAGCGCGGCATACAGCACGGCGGACAGGCGGGCTTGCTGCGGCGTGTCTGCGTCGGCCTTGGCAAGCGTCCAGGGGGCGGAGTTTTCCAGGTAGCGGTTGGTGGCCTTGACCAGGTCCCAGATGGCCTCCAGCGCGCCTGCGTAGTCGAGCGCCTCGTAGGCGGCGTCCACGCGCGCGTAGAGGCCCGCGGCGATCTGGCGCAGCTCGCTGGCTTCTTGCGCGTCTGTGCAGGCTGCGGGGTCGGGCACTGCCCCCTCGCGATACTTGTGCACCATGTTAAACAGGCGTGAGCAAAGGTTGCCCCAGTCGTTTGCCAGGTCGCCGTTGTAGCGCTGCACCATGGCCTCGTCCGAGATCGAGCCGTCCGTGCCAAAGCTCACGTCGCGCAGGAAGTAATAGCGGTAGCCGTCAACGCCAAAGCGGCTGATGAGCTCTTGCGGGGCGGTGGCGTTGCCCTTGGACTTGCTCATCTTCTCGCCGCGTGCCAGCAGGAAGCCGTGCGCAAAGATGCGCTCCGGCAGAGGCAGGCGCGCGGCATGCAGCATCGCGGGCCAGATCACGCAGTGAAAGCGGATGATGTCTTTGCCCACGAAGTGGATGTTGGCTGGCCAGCGCCGCGTGAATTCTGCAAAACGCCGCTTGTCGCCGTAGCCGGTCGCGCTGATGTAGTTGATGAGCGCGTCGAACCACACATACATCGTGTGCGTGGCGTCCCAGGGCAAGGGCACGCCCCACTTGACGTTGGCGCGCGAGATCGAGAGGTCTTTCAGGCCGCCGCGCACAAAGCTGATGACCTCGTTGCGCCGCTGCTGGGGGCCGATGAAATCCGGGTGCTGCTGATAGTAGTCCAGCAGCCAGTCCTGGTATTTGGAGAGGCGGAAGAAGTAGTTCTGCTCTTCTACGTAGCGCAGCGGGCGGCCACAGTCAGGGCAGAGGGGGGCGGCGGGGGCGTCCGCGGAGTCCGCGTCGGCGTGGTGATCGTGAAGATCAAGATCGCTCTCTGCCCAGTAGGCCTCGTCGGGGACACAGTACCAGCCCTTGTAGGTGCCGGGATAGATGTCGCCGCTGTCGTAGAGCTGCTGCGCGAGCATCTGGACTGCGCGCTCATGGTCCGCGTCGGTCGTGCGGATGAAGCGGTCGTTGCTGACGGCCAGCTGGCGCCAGAGCTCCGTGAACGCGGGGGCCAGGCGATCGACCCACTCCCGCGGCGTGCAGTCGTGCGCGGTGGCGGCCTCCTCGACCTTCTGGCCATGCTCGTCAAGGCCGGTCAGGAACAGCACGTCGCGCCCATTGAGGCGCTGGTAGCGCGCGAGCGCGTCTGCGGCAATCGTCGTGTAGGCCGTACCCAGATGCGGCGCCGCGTTGACGTAGTAGATCGGCGTGGTCAGGTAATAGGATCGTTTTTCAGTCATGCAGGATTCCTTTTGTTATCAGACGTCATTTATATCCTAGCAGAGGCGCGCTTGTTCGGACAAAAGGGGGCGGGAGGCCCTGTGCCGCTCGCTTCGCTCGGACACAAGGTCCAGCCCCTGTTTTGCCATCCTGCGCGTCAGTCGCAGGATCCAGGCCTCTCGGCTCCTACTGGATGCTGCGACTACGCGCAGCATGACGGAAGGGGCTGTTTGTCAGCGGGTGGCGGCCTGGCTCCCCCTCCGTCATTGCGAGGAGCAACGCAGTCGCGACGCGGCAATCCACCAACTTTGCAAGCGAACGCGAGCATACTCAGCCCGTGTGTCAAGTTATACGTCCCCTTGACACACGGCTGACAAAATTACCCCTGGGGTAATTTTGTCAGCGGGTTTTGGCGGGGGCTACCAAGATGACGCACTCGCCTTTTATGCTGGGGCGGGCGGCCAGGTTGGCGGCCAGTTTTGGCAGGGGCAGGCGCAGGACCTCCTCGTGCAGTTTGGTGAGTTCGCGGGCCAGGGCGCCTGCGCGCTGGGGGAAGCGCGCAGCCAGCTCGGCGGCGAACTTTGCCACCCGCTGGGGCGATTCGTAGAACACGAGCGTCGCGGCCAGAGGCTCCAGCGTATCGAGCAGCTTGGCGCGCTTGCCGGGTTTGCGCGGGGGAAAGCCCGCAAAGTAGTACGCGTGGGTTGGCAGGCCCGAGGCCGCCAGCGCGGTGATTGCAGCCGAGGGGCCCGGCACGGCGATGACCTCAAGGCCCGCGTCGCGACAGGCCGCAACCAGCGGCGCGCCCGGGTCGCTGATGGCCGGCATGCCGGCGTCGCTCACGAGCGCCAGGGTCTCGCCTGCTGCCAAGCGCTCTACCACCTGCGGGGTCTTGGCTGCGGTAGTTGCGTCGTCAAAGCGCTCCAGCGGCGTGTGCAGGCCTGCGTAGGTCAGCAGTTTGCGTGTGTGGCGCGTGTCTTCTGCCAGGATGGCGTCTGCGCCCGCCAGCACGGCCACCGCGCGCGGCGACAAGTCGCCAAGGTTGCCGATCGGCGTGGCAACCACGTAGAGAGTGGCAGGCTGCAAGGATGAGACAGGGGGACGGTTCTTCTGTCTCATTGCTAATAAGACAGAAGAACCGTCCCCCTGTCTCATCCCCTGTCTCATCAGCCGACCTTTTTCAGTTCGTAGAGGCGGGTGCCCAGGCCCAGGCGCTCGGCGTAGTCCATGGCGTGGGCGCCGTCGATGCCGTGCACGTGCCGGAAGGTGTCCTCGCCTGCGGCGCTGCCCTCGCCGCGCGACCCCGGCAGGCCCGCGGCGCGGGTCACCAGGTCGTAGGCCGCCTGGTCGATAGCCACGGCGTCGCGCGCGGCCAGCACGCCGATGTCGCTGACAATCGGCGCGTCAGAGAGCGCAAAGCAGTCGCAATCGGGCGAAATGTTGGTCATAAATGACAGGAAGATGGTCTTGTCGCGCTTGTTTGCGAGCGCGCCGGCGGCGTGTTCGACCATGCGCTCCAGAAAGCTCTCCGGGTCGCTTGCCCAGTTGATCTCGATGGCGCCATAGGCACAGACCGCGACACACTCGCCGCAGCCGATGCAGCGCTCAGAGTCTATCCAGGAAGCGCGCTTGCCGTCTGCGGTCAGACGAGCCTCGATGCAGTGCTGCGGGCACCAGCTGATGCACTTGCCGCAGTTGATGCAGGCCCCAGGCTGGACTTCCGGCTTGACGCCGGAGTGCATGCGCTGTTTGGCGCTGCGGCAGCCCAGCCCCATGCCGATGTTTTTGAGCGCGCCGCCAAACCCGGCTGCCTCGTGACCCTTGACGTGGCTGATGACGACCATCGCGTCGGCCTCGACAGCCGCACTCCCAATCTTAACCGTGTCAAAGTGCCTGCCGTTTATGCGCACCTCGGTCGCGTCGTGGCCGTCCAGGCCGTCGGCGATGATGATGGGCGCGCCGATGGTCGCATACGCAAAGCCGTTTTCCAGCGCGCACTGGATGTGGTCGATGGCGTTATCGCGCATGCCGGAATACAGCGTGTTCGCGTCGGTCACGAAGGGCCTGGCGCCCAGCTCCTTGACCAGGCGCACCACCTCGCGCGTGTAGATCGAGCTCACAAACGCCGTGTTGCCCTGCTCGCCAAAGTGGACCTTGATGGCAACTTTGTCGCCTTCGCTGATGGTCTCTTCGATGCCGGCGCGCTTGAGCGCGAGCCGGATGCGGTCCAGCATCGAGCGTTTGCGCTCGGAGCGGATCGGGGCGAATTGCACGAGGGCCGTCGTCGGGACGGGAGTGGCGGGAGTGGGTGCGGGTGCGGGCGGATGCGCCGCGGACGCGGCAGGCGTCGGCGTTGCCCCGGACAGAGGCGCGCCGAGGTCGTCGCGCCCTACGGGGTCATTGCCCGACCGAATAGATTGCCCAGTGCCGGGGGCGTTGCGGCCGGTGTTTTGATGCAAGTCTGTTGCCACTCCGGACGTAGGCGCGGGGGGCTCGACCGGCTCGCCCTTGCTCCGCTGAAAACGCTCCACTGGAGCGTTTTCCGGGCGCTCCGCAACGGGGTCGGCGCGCCCTACGGGGTCATTGCCAGGCCGAATAGATTGCCCAGTGCCGGGGGCGGGGTCATTGCCAGGCCGAATAGATTGTCCAGTGACCGTGTCAGCGGGGGCATTGCCAGGCTGGGTAGATTGTCCGGTGCTGGGGGCGGGGTCGCGGCTTTCTGAGGGGCGTCTGAACTCGAACTCGGGGGGCTCGTCGAGCTGGGGGGGCTCTCCGTCAAACTCTGACGGATCAGAGGCCCACTCCACTTCTGACTGAAAGGATGAGAAGCCCGGCTGAACAGGCTCGGGTTCGGGTTCAGGACGGGATACCTGAGACGCCTGCGACGACCGCGGCGGCTCGACGGGTAGCTGAGCCTGAGTAGCAGCAGGCTCCGGATCATAGTCCGGCGTCAGCAGCGGCAGCTCCATCGTGGCAAACAGGGCCTCGTCTTCAGGGATGGCGGGCGGGGCACTGCGCCCAGCACGCGGCCGCGGCCGCTCCACCGGCTGCCCGACGCCTGCCTGCTCCACCGAGCGTCCCCCTCCGGATTGCTCCACCGGACGGCGCCCCCTTCCGGACTCCTCCATCAGACGACGCCCGACACCTGATTGCTCCCCCAGACGCCCACCACCGGACTGCTCCCCCAGACGCCCGACGCCGGACGGCTCCACTGGCGGCGCGACCTGGCTGATCCCTGCCGGGGCATCGGCCGAGCCCAAAAGCTCCCGGGTCGTGATTTCTGTGGGCAGCGCTTCGATTCCGCCCTCCGGACGAACGCCGTCCAGATAAAACTGCGCCAATTGGATTGAAACGGGCCGCTTGCGCTGGCGCGCAAAACTGGCCACATTGATCAGGCTGCTCTTCAGGTCATTGGGATTGTCGCTGCGCGAGGCAAGATAGTCAGCCACCTCGATGGGCAGCGCGGCCCCGATGTCGGCCGCCTTGTCCCGCAGGACCATGATGCGTTCTTCATATGACATTGTCATAGTACAAACCTTTCCCGCTCTTCAGCTTCGGCGAACGCAAGTGCCGCCCCTCCTAACACGCCGGCGTCATTGCCCAAGGTCGCCTGGGCGATGCGCAGGTTCTTGCGCCCCGCCATCGCCTGATGAGTTGCCATATCGGCGGCCCTGCTCACCAGCTCGCCACTTGACTGACCAATGCCCCCGCCAATGAGAATCATCTGCGGGTTAAAGATGTTGATGATTCCAACCAGCGCGCTGGCCAGCACCTCGGCGCGCTCCTGCAGGCTTCGCCCTTCCAGGAACAGCGACTCGAAGTGCCCGACGCCCCCGCAGAGGCAGTCCGGGCCGCTCATGTCAAGCGTCATGTGGCCGATCTCGCCCGCCAAGCCATAGGCGCCGCGATACAGGCTTCCGTTTAAGAAGAGTCCGGCGCCCACGCCGGAGCCCAGCGTGAGCATAATAAAGTCGCTGAGCGAGCGTGCCGCGCCAAACTGCGCCTCCCCCAGGGCGGCCAGATTGGCGTCGTTGTCCATCGTGACAGAAAGTCCCAGGTCGCTTGCAACCAGCGTGCGGACATCAGCGCCGACCAGCGGCACCAGCTCGCTGAACTCGACCTCCTGGCGGCTATAGTCAACTTGCGCCGGAACGCCCAGGCCAACGCCCGCCAGGTCGGAGCGCGCCGCCTGCCCGATGATCGCGCGCGCGCAGCCAATGATGGCGTCGATGACCGCATAGGCCCCCTGTCCCAAGGGGGTCTTCACCCGTTGGTCAACCAGCACGCGACCACGGGTATCGACAAGACCAGCAGCGATCTTGCTCCCGCCAACGTCAATGCCTATCGCGTACTCTGCGGCCATGTCCGACCTCTCAATTTCTGCCCCTGGATCAGAGTCTACTCCGCTTCTTCGACGTCGCCAAAGCGCTTACGCAGCACTATGAACAGCAGCGCGGCAACCGCTACCACCAAGGCGACGACCGCAATGATGACGAGCGGACTGGTCGCGTCCTTAGCCGCGCCCGGCTTGCCGTACTTGAGCGTTGCCTTATAGGTCTGCCCGGCTTTTGGCTGAGCAATATCTGCAAGGTACATATGATTGCCACTTGGCATCTGTCCGCCATCTTTGAAGTCAGGGCTAATGACCGTCCTGTTAGCGGGAACTTCTGCCCCCAGAGAAAGGAACATGAGGTCACAGGGCGGTTTATAGCTGAGCTCAGCGGCCATGACCGCTGTTGCCGTCGCCGCCGTACTGCCCTTGAAGGGATTCTTGGTTGGGAATTCAGCGCGCATCATAGAGTACTTGGTCATGGTAACGGTGTAGAAATCCTGATCACCCTGGGTCGTTGGCTTAGAAGGCGCGAACGCCTGCTCCGCGCCCGTTTGCGTGTCCATCTCGCCCATCCACGTAATTGCCGCCCCCTTTGGGACTGCTATACGGACCTTTGCCGGCAGTTTTGTGGAGCTGGAAAGTATTCCAATCACCCACATATAGTCCGAGTTCTGATCATTGGTGTTCTTGACGTTTACCACTTGCATACCCTGAAAGCTCGTGATGCCATCCTTGCTTACCACGGGAACATTGGCGAGCGCAGTCGCGTCGATTGAACCAGGGGCAGTGGCAGTACTTGTCCCGGTATTTCCGGTACCAGCGCCATAAACGGCGGGCGTCATTGTCAGTATCAGCAGACAGCTTGCCAGCAATAAAGTAAGAACAGAAGACTTCAGACGATGAAACATGCACTCTCCGATCAGACGACAACAGGTTTATTTAAGTGTAACATCGCTTGACCTGAGACGTATGACACGATACGATAAGAAGCCCTGTGGCTGGGTAGCTCAGGTGGTAGAGCAGAGGACTGAAAATCCTCGTGTCCGCGGTTCAAGTCCGTGCCCAGCCACCATCTGACTCGTCTAAACGCCAAATCTTGATGAGTTTAAAGTCTGTCTGGCTGTTTCATACCCCATTATCCCAAATACTGCTGGATTACCGCGCTCCGGCTACGCCTGCGCTCGCAATGACGATTTGAACACTGCCTCTTGCGGCATTACCTGCTCTATCACTTGGCTGGTGGTGTTTTCTTTGGCGGCGCGGCCTTTTTGCTCGGCTACCAGGAAGCCTACGATTGCTATTACCAGCACGAGCAGGATGATCAGCGCCCATACCCACCGGTTGCTCTTTTTGGGCTGGTAGACTTCGGCGGTCTCATTGGGAGTCTGGGCAATGATGATATCGGCCGGTATGTCGCTGCTGGGTATCTCTAAGACATCGGGCAGAAACCCTGCGGACTTGATGACGGCGCGGGCCTCATCAAGGCACAGGCCCGCTACCTGCGGGAGCGCTTTGGGAGGGCGCTCGGCAAGCGGCTCACCGCTGCTTACCAGCACCAGGACATCGCTGTTCTGCGGGAGACGGGCGCCCGCCTCCGGGTACTGAGTGCCCACGGCGCCCTTGCGTGTGGCCGTGCTGTAGTCATAGCGCGTGCGACTGCGCAGGCCCGCCTCCTGGACGGCCTGCAGCGCGGCGCCCTGAGCAAGGCCGAGCACCTGAGGCATGACGACCAACGGTCGCTGGCTCTCATCAGGACCGGAACTCACAACCAGTACCACCCGTGAGCCAACGGGTAACATCACATCTGCAATAGCCATTAAGCGCGCGCTCCTCTCTTAGATAGTTGTTAGCTCCTTTATCCTAGCAGAGGCATGCAGGATATGCCGCAGCCTACATCTAAGTGACAACTCTCTCTCCAGTACCGAGGCGCGCCGGGGTCGTCGCGCCCTACGGGGCGATTGCCGATCAGAACGTTTTCAGCTGGCGCCTGACAAAAGTGACCGGGTCGCTTTTGTCAGCTAGAGCTTGTACGTGGGGGCAGGCTCAATCTCGCCTGTGGCGAGCATCTCGGTGATGCGGTCGCGCAGCACGAACTTCTGGATCTTGCCGGAGGTCGTCATCGGGAACTCATCGACAAAGACCACGTACTTGGGCGCCTTGTAGCGCGCAAGTTGTGCCCAGCAGGCCTCCTTGATGTCGGTCTCGGTCAGCTCGGATCCGGGCGCTTTGATGATGAAGGCCGCCGGGATCTCGCCATATTTCTCATCGGGAGCGGCGACCACCTGGACGTCGGTGACGCCGTCGACCGTGTAGAGGAACTCCTCCAGCTCGCGCGGATAGATGTTCTCGCCGCCGCGGATGATCATGTCCTTGATGCGGCCCGTGATGCGGTAGTAGCCGTCCGCGTCCCGTGAGCCCAGGTCGCCGGAATGCAGGTAACCCTCGTCATCGATGGCGCTGTTGGTAGCCTCGGGCATCTTGTAGTAGCCCTTCATAACCTGGTAGCCGCGGCAGCAGAGCTCGCCGATCTGGCCCGGCCCGCAGAGCTCGCCCGTATCGGGGTCGACCACCTTGACCTCGGCATGCGGCATCACGGTGCCGATGGTCTCGGCCTTGCGCTGCGCCGTGTCGTCAGCAGAGGTCATCGTGAACACCGGGCTCGTCTCGGTCAGGCCGTAGCTGATCGTGATCTCGGGCATGTGCATCTCGTTCATCACGCGATTCATGACATCGATCGGGCAGGTCGAGCCCGCCATGATGCCCGTGCGCAGGCTGCTCAGGTCGAAGCTCGCAAACGCCGGATGCTCAAGTTCGGCGATGAACATCGTCGGCACGCCGTAGAGCGCCGTACACTTCTCTTTCTCGACGGCAGAAAGCGCCATGAAGGGGTTGTACTCTTCGAGCAGCACAGTCGTCGCGCCATGCGTCAGGATCGCCATCATGCCGAGCACGCAGCCAAAGCAGTGGAACAGCGGCACGGGCAGGCAGACGCGGTCATCCGGGGTCAGGCGCTCCCGCTCCCCGATGAAATAGCCGTCGTTGATGATGTTGCGGTGCGACAGCTGGACGCCCTTGGGAAAGCCGGTCGTCCCGGAGGTGTACTGCATGTTGATGACCTCGTCGGCCTGGGTCTGCTCCAGCGCGGCGCGCAGGGCTTCGTCGTCGCCGTGATGGCCCAGCAGCAGCAGCTCCGGCATGCTGTAGAAGCCGGTGTACTTCTCCGGGCCCATGTAGATGAGGCGCTTGAGGTGCGGAAAGCGCTCGCTTTGCAGCTGGTCG
>WQYT01000028.1 GCA_009781115.1 Coriobacteriia bacterium | reverse complement strand
TTCCCGCTCTCAGTGACCCAGGAAGAGCTCGGGCAACCCCGTGGGCATGCCTTCGAGTTTCGCATCAACGCCGAGGATCCGCGTGCGGACTTCCGCCCCAGCCCCGGCACGATCACACGCTTTGTGGTGCCCGGCGGCTATGGCGTCCGGGTCGATACGGCGCTCACGCAGGGCGCTCAGATCCCCCCGTACTATGACAGCATGGTCGCCAAGCTCATCACCTTCGGGGCGACACGCGACGAAGCGTTGATCCGCGGTAAACGTGCGCTTGCGGAGTTCATCATCGAGGGAGTAGCGACAACGATACCCTTCCATGAGAAGATGTTAGAGCAGGATGCGTTCATTAAAGGAACGATGACAACCGATTATGTTGAGCGTGAAGCTGAGAAGTGGAGTTATGATGCCTGAGAATCTGGTTTTTGAAGGCGGCCTGACCATCGCCCCGAGCGTGCTCGATACGATGGTGCGCCTGGCGACACAGCAGGTCAAAGGCGTTGCGGGCCTGGGCGTGGGAGTGCGCAAGACGGCGCTGGCGCGCGCGGTAGAGATCGTGTCAACAGAAGACGGCGGCTTGTCGGTGGACATCCACATCCAGGCCTATGTGGGCGAGCAGCTGCGGGAGCTGGGACAAGAGATCCAGGCCTCGGTTGCTGACGCGCTCAAAAGCCAGCTGGGAGTTGACGTTATCCGCGTCGATATCTATATCGACGGCCTGGCGTTTCCTGAGTAAACCCAGAAGCGCCCCTCGCAATGTCTGCCAGTAGCTCTACCGCTGAAAATCGCGGCATGCTCAGTTACGCGCACGCGCGCACGCGGTCGCGTGTCTTTGCGTTGCGGCTGCTCTATCAGCAGGAAATGACCGGCGTCAATCTTGATACCATTCTGGCAGAGCGCAGCTATCGTTTTGGCATCGACCGGCTTCAGGAGTGCCTGTACGAGTGTGATCGCCGCAAGTCCTGTGAGCGCTACCAGTTTTTCGCGTTCTTTGATACCGAGCCGGATGCCTACGCGCTGACCCTGGTCCGGGGCGTCAACGAGCGCCACCGTGAACTTGACCGGCTGATCCGCGAGGCGAGCGAGCACTGGGCGATGTTTCGTATGCCGGTGGTTGACCGTTGCCTGCTGCGCCTGTCTGTGTGGGAGGTCTGCTACAATGACGACATCCCCGCAGAGGTCGCCATCAATGAGGCCGTCCAGCTGGCCAAGGAATACGGGGGCGAGGATTCCCCGAAGTTTATCAACGGTTTGTTAGGGAAAGTCGCACGATCCGACGCTGAGCCCGTAGAATAAAGAGGGACAGCGAGCGCTTGCAAAGGAGTTCTGGTCGATAATGGATAACACAAGCCCTGAACACGACATCGATAGTATCGGGCAGGACGTTGCTGCAGACGGCGCGCCTGATGCAGATGCAGCCGACGCAACTGCTGCAGAGGCAGAGGCGGGCGCAGATGCGGGCGCAGATGCGGGCGCAGGCGCAGAGGCAGAGGTGGGCGTGGAAGCAGATGTTTCCTTTGACGCGTCTGCCACGCTGGATCTGGGATCGGGTGCAGTCGTAGGGTCAGCGGCGGGCACAGACAGCTCCGCTGTTACCTTCGAGGGCGATCCGGAAAACTATGCTGACGCGAAGGCCCGCCTTGACGAGATCGTCAAGCAGGTGCGCGCAAAGGATGTCTCGCTTGAGCGGAGCCTCGATCTTCTGGAAGAAGGCGTCAAGCTGGCCAACCAGTGCACTGAGCTGATTGACCAGACGCGCTGGGAAGGCGAGTCTGACGACGACGATGACGATGAGGATGGCAGTGACCCCGTAGGGGTTGCGGAGCGCCCGGCTCCCGACGCCCCCGACGCCCCGCCTGCTGAACCCGGGCAAGACCCTACAAACGAGGCCTGATGCCTGATACCACTCGCATACTCGATACGATCGACTGTCCGGGCGATCTGAAGGCCTTAAACGAGGCCCAGCTCAAAGAGCTCTGCGCAGAAATTCGCGCACAGCTTATCGCGACCACGTCGGTGACCGGTGGGCACCTGGCGCCAAACCTGGGCGTGGTGGAGCTGACGGTTGGCATGTATCGCGCCCTTGACTGCCCGCCTGACATGGTGGTCTTTGACGTGGGCCACCAGGCCTATGTCCACAAGCTGTTGACGGGGCGCCGCGACGACTTTGACACCCTGCGCACCTACGGGGGCATATCGGGCTTTCCCAAGCGCAGCGAGTCCCCCTACGACCTCTACGGCTCCGGACATGCCAGCGACTCGCTCTCGATCGCGCTCGGCTATGCGCTCGCGCGTGACGCGCGCGGCGGCGATGAGGCCGTGGTGGCCGTTATCGGCGACGGCTCGATGACCGGCGGGATGGCCTGGGAGGCGCTCAACCAGATCGGCCAGTGCCAGACCCGGCTCATCATCATTCTCAACGATAACGAAATGAGCATCTCACGCAATGAGAGCGCGTTCGAGGCCTCGCTGGGCTGGGCGCGCATGAATCCGCGCTACTGGGAGACGCGCGAAAAGATCCAGCGCAAGCTGAGCCGCCCCCGGGTGGGGCGGGGACTGGTGCGCCTGGGCACGCGGGTCAAGGATTCGTTCAAGCATCTGGTTGTGCCCGGGATGATTTTTGAGGAGCTGGGCATTGTGAGCGTGGGCCCGCTTGACGGGCATGACCTCGGGCTGGTTGAGGCGGCAGTTAAGGCGGCGCGCGAGATGGACGGGCCGGTGCTTATCCATGCGGTCACGCGTAAGGGCAAGGGCTATGAGCCGGCGCAGTCCAATCCGTCGCTCTTTCATGGGATTGGGGCCTTTGATCCGGCGACCGGAAAGACCCCGCCGCGCGCCGAGGGCGCTGCGCCCACCTATACGGAAGTTTTTGCCCAGGCTTTGATTGCCGAGGCTGACCGCAATCCTGACATTGTGGCGATCACCGCCGCGATGCCTGCGGGCACCGGGCTCGATAAGTTCAAGCAGGCCTGTCCTGAGCGGTTCATCGACGTGGGCATCGCCGAGGGGCATGCCGTTGGCCTGGCGGCGGGGCTTGCCTTTGGTGGCCGGCTCCCCGTGCTTGCCGTGTACTCTACGTTTTTGCAGCGCGGCTACGACCAGCTGATAGGGGACGTGGCGCTCCAGGGCGCGCATGTAGTCTTTGCGCTGGACCGGGCGGGATTTGTCGGTGACGATGGGCCAACCCATGCGGGGCTTTATGACCTGACCTACCTGCGCACCATCCCGACGATGCGCATTCTTGCGCCGAGTGACGAGGCGGAGCTGGTCTGCGCCTTGCATACGGCGCTGGGTCTGGATGGGCCGGTGGCAGTGCGCTATCCGCGCGGCGCGGGCACAGGCGCCGTGTTGCCCGAGGCGCCCACAAGCTGGGAGGTCGGGCGTGCGGTCCGGCGACGCGCGTGCGCGTGCGCGGGCGAGCGGAGCCAGGGTTCGGGCCGGGGCCAGGTGGCGATCCTGGCGGTCGGGCACATGCTTCAGCGCGCGCAGGCGGCTGCAGAGCTCCTGGCAGAGCGCGGCATTGAGGCCTCGCTCTGGGATATGCGCTGGGTCAAACCGATCGACGAGGACTGCGTGCGTGCCGAAGCGCGCAGCGGCAGGCTGCTCGTGACTATCGAAGAGAACACGATTCGCGGCGGCTTTGGTGCGGCGGTTGCCGAATTCCTGAGCGCCGAAGGCCTGACGGTCCCCCTGTTGCAACTTGCGGTACCCGATGAGTTCTCCGTCCAGGGACCAATCGACACCCTGCTCGATGAGGCGGGCCTCTCGCCTGCGCGGATGGCGACGCGCATCGCCGAGCGCCTGACAAAATTACCCCAGGGGTAATTTTGTCAGCGGGACGACACAGCTGGTAAGTCGCATGGCGCACAAGAGGCGCGTTGACGAACTTCTCGTAGCCGCTGGCCATTACAGCGACTGTGCGGCTGCCGAGCGTGCGTTGCGCGCTGGCGAGGTGCGCCTGGCTGACGACCAGAAAACCCTCCTTGAAAAACCCGGGCAGATGATCGATGAGGATAGTGCATTTCTCTGTCACTCACCGCGCCGCTTTGTCAGCCGTGGTGGGGAGAAGCTGGCCGGCGCGCTGGCTGACTTCTCTTATCCGGCTACCGGTCTGCGCTGTATCGACGTGGACGCTTCGACGGGGGGATTTACCGACTGCCTGCTTCAGGCGGGCGCGGCCAGTGTGGTGGCCCTTGACGTAGCCTATGGCATCATCGACTGGAAGCTGCGAAGCGACTCCCGGATACAGGTGGTCGAACGCTGTAACATCCGGACGGCGACCACCTCCGAGCTACAGGCGCTGGGCGCCCCCTTCGACCTGCTGGTTGCCGACCTGAGCTTCATCTCGCTTGCTGCGGTGTTTCCCGCCCTGCAGCGCTGCGTAGGTCTGCCTGGTGACAGTTACCCCAGGGGTGATTGTCACGCCAACGTGACAATCACCCCTGGGGTAACTGTCACCAGGCAGACTGGCGAGATGATCCTGCTGGTCAAGCCGCAGTTTGAGGCCGCGCGCGCAGAGGTCGGCGCTGGCGGCATCGTGACGGAGGCGACCGTGCAGCGCGCGGTGCTGGAGCGTCTGGAGGCGGTCGTGGTCGGCGCGGGCGCGGCGGTGCGGGGCTGGAGCTACTCTCCAATCAAGGGAACAAAAGGAAACATCGAGTTCTGGCTCTGGGTTGGCGCTGATTCTGGCGCTGCGCCATGCGATAATAGGGACAGCGGAAGCGAAGTTGTCAAGCGCGCCCATGAGAGGCTGGACTGAATGAAAACGATTTCCATACAGGTAAACGAACGCCTGCCCGAGGCTGTTGTCGCGAGCACGCGCCTGCAGGAGTACTGCGACGAGCAGGGGATTGCCTGGACGACGAGCGCAAGCGCGGGCGACATGCCGCAGCCCGACCTCATTGTGACGCTGGGCGGCGATGGAACGGTGCTGCGGGCAGTCCATGCGGCGCGGTCCTTTACGGCGCCGTTTTTATCGATCAAGTTTGGGCGGCTGGGTTTTTTGTCCGGCGCGCCGTCTGACCGGCTGATTGAGGCGGTCTCGGCCGCGCTCTCAGGCGCCGCCCCCCTGGAGTATCACACCCTGCTGGAGGCCCGCGTGTTTTCTGGCACAGCAGAGATCGCCCGGTGCCGCGCGGTCAACGAGCTGGTGCTGCGCAGCGCGACCACTCACATGCTCACCACAATGCTTGCGATCAACGGCCATGCCTTCAACGAGGTCAGCGGCGACGGGCTCATTATTGCCACCGCCACCGGGTCAACGGCCTACGCGCTTTCTGCGGGGGGCCCGGTCCTGGCGCCCAGCTTTGAGGGCGCTGAGGTCGTGCCGCTTGCGCCGCATACGCTCACCAACCGTGCGATAGTGACGGCGCCCGATGACCTGCTGCGTATCGAGCTCCCTGACCCGACGCGCGCCGATGCGGTCCTGCTGTTTGATGGCGAGCATCTGGAGCTTACCGATCCGGTGACTGCGGTAGAGATACGCATTGCGCCCGAGAAGCTGTGCCTGGTAAAGCTCGACGCGCACAACGCCTACCGCGTGGTAGCCCGCGAGTTCTTTGGCCTGGACGCCGAGAGAGAAACCCCATGACCACCCCAACTCCGAGGACAAACCAGGCCCCAGCCCCAGCCCCCACCCCAAGGACAAACCAGGCCCTGGGCCTGTGCCCGAGCGAAGCGAGCGACACAGGGCCGGTGCCCACATGTCCGAGTAATAACCAGGAGCGCATCCATGCTTGAAGAACTCCACATCTGTGATCTGGCCCTGATAGAGGAGGTCTGGCTGCCGTTTGAGGCGGGCCTGACCGTGCTGACCGGAGAGACCGGCGCCGGAAAGACCGTCCTGCTGTCCGCGTTGCAGCTGGTCATGGGCGGGCGCGGAGACGCGAACATGCTGCGTCCCGGCGCTGACAGCGCCCGTGTTGAGGCGCAGTTCACCGGGGATCTGGTTGCGGCGCGCACACTCATGGCGGGCGGGCGCAATCGCTGCCTGCTCAATGGGAGCCTGAGCACGGTCGGCGCGCTGGCAGAAGCCGTGGGCCCTCGGGTCGATCTGCACGGGCAGCATGACCATCAGGAGCTCTTACACCCCGCTAACCATCTGGGCTATCTTGACCGCAGCGCCGCCGCAACGATCACTCCGCTGCGCGACGCCTACCAGGGCGCGCTTGCAGACTGGCAAGCTACGCGCGGGGCGCTCGCGGCCCTGCAGGCGCAGCTTACGGCCTCAGCCGAGCAGCTGGAGGCGGGTCGGATCGCTCTGGCAGAGATCGAGCGCATCGATCCTCAGCCCGGAGAAGATGACGAGATTCGCAGCTTGCTGCCGGCCCTGGAAAATGCTGGGGAGCTGGCGGAGCTCTTAGAGGACGCCTATGGCGCGCTTTATGACGAGGGCGCGGCGCTGGACCTGACGGGGCGCGCGCTTGAGGCCCTTGAGCAGGCAAAGCGCTTTGACCCGGCGCTTGCCGCGCTCCGGGCACAGATCGATGAGGCCCGGGTGCTGCTGAGCGATGGCGCAGACGGCCTGCGCGACCGGCTGGGGCACATCGAGCATGACCCGGCGGCCCTGGAGGCGCGCCTGAGCCGCCTGGCGGAGCTTGACGGGCTGGCCAAGCGCTTTGGTCCTACCTTAGAGCAGGTGCTTGCGTTGCGCGCGCGTCTGGCCGCTACGGCGGCGGTTGCAGGCGGCGGCCAGGAGGCGCTGGACGCAGCCCGCAAGGCCGAGGCCAGCGCGCGCGCCGCCCTTGAGGACGCCGCCGCGCATCTGGCAGAAGAGCGCCGCGTCCAGGCGGCAACCTTTCTTGAGCAGCTGGCTGCAGCCGCCGCTCCTCTGCAGCTGGGGCAGGTGCGCTTTGACTTCTCCTTTGAGGATCTGCCCTTTGAGCGCTGGACGGCCACGGGCTCCCAGAAGCTCGAAATCCTCTATGCGCCAACGCCGGATTCTGCCCTGCGCCCGCTGGCAAAGATCGCTTCTGGTGGGGAGCTGAGCCGTGTCATGCTGGCGCTGCAGACCATCCTGGGCGCGGCTGACGTTGCCAGGACGCTGATTTTTGACGAGATTGACACCGGCATCGGGGGCGCTGTGGGCACGGCGGTCGGGCGCGCATTAAAGGAGCTGTCGCGGCGCCATCAGGTTATCGTGGTCACGCATCTGGCCCAGGTAGCCGCCTTTGGCGACGCGCATTACGTGGTGCGCAAGATCGGCGGAAGCGGAGACGCCGGGCAGGTGGCAACGACCGTCAGCCCGGTCAGCGGCGAGCGCCGCACAGCCGAGATCGCGCGCATGCTGGCAGGAGATACCAGCGAGGCCGCGCTCACTCACGCCAAAGAGGTCCTCGCCTCCGCCACTGCCAAATAGTTATACTGGATACCTATGGAAATCACGGCCCATATACAACGGGGACGAAAGACCAAGGATCTCGTCAAGCGGCTGCGCCCGGGCGAGATCGCGGTCATCGACCACCGGGACATGGATCACATCAGTGCCGAGAGCCTGGTCCAGTCCGGCGTGGTTGCGGTCGTCAATGCCTCTCCCTCGATCTCGGGGCTGTACCCTAACGCCGGGCCGCTCGTGCTGGTGCGCGGCGGCGTTGCCCTGCTCGATGACTGCGGGCAGGTGGTTTTTGACGACCTGCACGATGGCAACGAGGTCACCATCGATACCGACACGGGCGTGCTCACCTGCAAGGGCAAACCTGTCGTTACCGGGACGATTCTGACCCAGCCGATGATCGAAGCGGCGCTGGATGAGGCGAGCGAAAACATCGGCGAGCGCCTTGACGAGTTCGCGCGCAACACCGTTGAGTATCTGGAGCACGAAAAAGACATTCTCTCAAGCGAGACCTGGGTGCCCAAGACAAAGACCTCGCTCTATGGCCGCCATGTGCTGGTCGTGGTGCGCGGCTATCACTTTAAAGAAGACCTCCAGACGCTCAAGCCCTATATTCGCGAGATGAAACCGGTCCTTATTGGCGTGGACGGCGGCGCCGACGCGCTGCGCGAGGCCGGTTTTAAGCCGGCTATCATCATCGGCGACATGGACAGCGTCAGCGACGACACGCTGCAAAGCGGGGCTGAGCTGATAGTTGCGGCCTACGAGGATGGCCGCTGCCCGGGCATGGCGCGCCTGGCCGCGCTGGGCCTGGAGAAAGGCGCGACCGCCTGGCCGCTTGCCGCCACCAGCGAGGACCTGGCGCTGATCCTTGCGTGGGAGATGGGCGCCGACCTGATCGTTGCTGTTGGCACCCATGCGAACCTGATCGAGTACCTCGACAAGGGCCGCAAGGGTATGGCGTCGTCGTTTCTGGTGCGCCTGAAGGTTGGCTCGCGCCTGGTCGACGCCAAGGGCGTAAACCGCCTGTATCGCAGCTCGGTCTCTGTGGGAAAAACATTCCCGCTGGTTCTGGCTGCGGTCGTCGTCATTGGGTCGCTAGTCTTTATCTCACCAAGCGCGCGGAGTCTGTTGCTTCTGGTGATCTACCGCCTGCAACTGTTGTTGAGGCTATAATAGCTCTATGTACAATTTGCGCTACCACATTGTATCGATCATGGCGGTCTTTCTGGCCCTGGCCTTAGGGCTGGTGCTGGGCGGACTGATCGGCGACAAGTCAAATTCATCAATCCAGGCAAGCCTGGTGAGTGGCATCTCTCAGCAACTGAGCCAGATCCGCGAGGAGAGCGCGCAGGTCAATACCGCAAACGAGCGCCTGACGGCGTTTGGCACAGATAGCCTTACGCTGCTTTCGAAGGATCGGCTGACGGGCGACACGGTTCTGGTGATCGGCGCTTCCGGCGCAGCCAATAAGCACGTGACCCAGGTGTTGCAACAGGCTGGCGCGCTTGTTGTGGTTGCCGACATCAATGAGAGCCGCTACAAGGCAGACGATAAGAACTCGGCAAGCGTAAAGCTGGTCGCAGACTTGAAGACCCGCTATAAGCAAACGGATGACTTAAAGGCGCTTGCCGCCGGTTTTGCCGCCGAGTGGTCAAAAAAGGCGCCCGCGCCGACCGGTGGGACCGGCGGGACCGGGGGAGCCGCGACGGCTGCAACGACGACGGCAACATCGACGCCGCCGGCGCGCCCCGTTACCGCGGCGCTTCAAAGTGATGGCATCCTGAAGCTTTCAGGAGACATCACGGAGAAGTTCGCGCTGGACAGCGCAGTCGATATCGCGCTGGGGGCAAAAGATGCGCCGGACAGCTTTGGGCTGCAACTTGCGCAGGCCTTCAGCCAGCAAAATACCCCGACGATCGTAGCCCAGATGGACGGGGCGACCTCTACGCTGGGCTCCACCGCGGCGGGCCTGAATCTGGGAGTAACCAACCAGTTAGGCAACCCGATGGGGGACTGGACCGTCATCGCCGTCTTAAGCGGCGCCCCCGCAACAACCTACGGCACCCTGGATGGCGCAGACCAGGTCTACCCCCCCGTGAAGTAGCCCTTAGCGGACCTCAGCGCCCGGCTTTCTCTGGCTCTGTAAAGGTTGGGTGCATCCCTTGATATCTTCAGTGATGCGCAACACCGTCTGCTCCGGTACGGCTGCAAGCTCTGCGTAGTGAGGCCACCTGTTGGCTACGGCCAGCATCGAGTCGAGGCTGTCCTCAGGCGATGTGATATGAAAGCGCTGTGCAACTTCCAGCAGATCGGCGCGTGTAATGTGGCTATACTTCCCGTTTACTGCCATCTGATGCCGGTTGGTCCAGAGACCGTTTGGGTTATACGCATGAGTCAGGTCGTAGGCAGGCGCAAGGCTCCAGACACCCTGAGGATTCATCAGGAAGCTGAGATTTTTAGTATGGTCGTCATTGTTGGCCAGGGCCACATTAAATACCATCCGTCTGAAGAGCTCGTCAAGCGCGCGGTAGTCAAGGCCCAGGTCACAGGCGGCCATAAAGGCCTGATTATAGTCGTAGGCATCGTGCACGTTGAAATCAAGACCCGCCAGAGCGCACAGGGTCTGCGCGTGGAGCTTGTTACCCGCAGGATCGCGGTCAAAGCGCCGGGTCATGAAGTGCGCCCGCCCTGCGGCTTCATAGAGGCGGCAGGGCTCAAAAGCTATCCCGCAGGCTTGTGCCATCAGGTAGTAGGCGTATTCAATGCGCCCGTATGCCTGCTGGTGTCCGGCGCTGCCAGCGTCCGTACCCGTGTCGGAGAGATCAAACTTGATGATCCAGTGCTCATAGCCCGCGGGCAAAGAAAATTGCCCGGAGACAAAATCATCGGTCTGCTTGTTGTAGCCAACAACGGCTTTTGCCCGCGTTCCCCCTGCGCTGGTCCCGATGGCGATAAGCTGCTGCAGCTCGCTTTGGGCAGCCTTATCGTCAGTGTCTGCCTGCGCGGAAAGCTCAATACGCGGGTTTTGTGCGTCTCGTTGCAGATCGATCAGCAGTGCGCGTCGCGCTTCTTCGACCAGAGTATTCATTTCCAAAGCAGTGGGGGCTGCGGCGTCTTCGCGCAGGGCGGGACGAAACTCCAGGGCGCCCATGGCGCGCTTTCCCATATAAGCGAGGCGGTCAAGCGAGGTGATCTGTTGGCTTAAGACGCCGTTTGCCGCCATCCAGCGATCTATGAGCAAGTTGCCAAAACTATCCGGCAGGCTATCGGCAATAAAAGCGGGCAGCCCGTAATAGGTCTCGCGCGACAAGTTAGGGAAGGCCATTGCTCCCTGTGTGTCTAAGGGCGCCAGCAGGGGAGAAAGCTCCCAGCCACTACGGCGGAACTCCTCGTAGTACTCAAAAGCGTACGCGTCGTAGCGTGGGTCAAAGACCAGCGCGCCGACCGGATGGCCCCAGCAGATTACTTCGATGGTGGTGACAGGCTTATAGGGCATGTTATTCCTCTGGGATTTGTGTGGCGGTGGCAGACGGATCGGTCGCGAGGGAGGCGGCGGGGTAGTGCCCGGGGCTGGGACGTCTTTGCGCGGTCCGCGCGCGGGCACGTTGACGGGGCTTACCCAGAGCGTGTATCTGGATAGGGCTGACAGAAGTCTGGGGAGCCAGACACTCAAGCCAGTCCTCTTGCCTCAACACCTGCGCCACTTTGATAAATGATCCCAGAGAGGAGCCCTTGCCGCCCTCCAGCCGCGAGACCGTCACCACGCCAATCCCGGCACGGCTGGCCAACTCATCCTGGCTCATATTCATACGCAGCCGCCGGTCCTTAAGCTGCTGCCCCAAATAGTTCTCCCATTCAACTGCGGTACGGTACATAGCTAACCAATCAAAAATAGTATGATAACAACAAAATATCAGTATAGCACATCATTTTTGATATGACAGCATAGCTTGAATAAATGTTCGGCTATATAAAAGTGGACATACTGTCAACTTGCTCAATTGGCACGATTGATTCAGGAAATGTTCTTTGGATTATCCACGGCCATGCCTCTGTGAATAGAGCAGATCTAAATAACAAGACTTTTCTTGGCTCTGGGCAATTGAAGTGATTGAAAGTAATAGGATAAACTGAGAGACGTCAACAATAGATTGCAAAAATTAAAGATTGAGCTCAAAGGAGGAAATCGTGGTTGAAACTGCAGAGGTAATCAAGTCAGAGGGTGATAATAGTCTTCTTATTTGGAAGTCGCCCGTTGAAGACTTCAACACAGGTACCCAACTGATTGTTCATGAATCACAAGAGGCTATCTTTTTTCTGAATGGCCAAGCCCTCGATCTGTTTTCTGCTGGTCGGCATACGCTGACTACGCAAAATGTTCCTTTACTCAAAAAGATTCTGAATAAAGCAACAAGCGATAAATCGCCATTTCACTGTGAAATATACTTCATCAATAAGGTCAACTTACCTAATGTCCCCTGGGGTATTGGCGATGTTGAATACATGGATCCAGAGTTTAATTTTCCGCTCAAAATTGGCGCCAGCGGCTCAATGGTGTTGCGAGTAGATGACTCGCGAAAATTGCTCTTGAAATTTGTTGGCACAGAATACCAGCTTACCGTTGATAGCTTTACGATAAAGATGAAAGACTTCGTCAAGATGAAGGCGAAGGCATACCTGGCAAAGTTCATGCCAGAACAGCATATTAACATCTTTGAAGTTGATCAGAAGCTTGATGAGATCGCGGGCGGCTTGCAAGGGCTGCTTCAAAGTGACTTTGATGACTATGGCGTTGACTTGGACACGCTACTGGTCACCACCATAAAGAAGCCCGAAGAAGATCCGCAGTACAAGAGATTTATGAGCTTGTACCGTGAGCAGTATCTGAAAATCCAGGAGGCGGAACTCGAGCGGCGAGCGGCCGAAGTCGAGGCTGAAAAGAGGAAGATGCAGGAGGTTAAAGCGGCGGAGGCACGAGCGGAAGCTCGTAAAATAGAGGGCTGGGATATCCAGCAAGAACACGCGTTTGGTGTCGCAGAAAAGGTTGCTGAAAATGAAGGGGTTGGCAACTTTAGTGGCATGGGCATGGGTATGGCATGATGGGCGGAATGGCAGTTGGGCTCGGCGCTGGCGTTGCTGATATCACCGCGCACGCTTTGGATCCGATCCGCCAGGAGCAATCAATGTCATCTGCTGTTCCCTCTGGAGGTATCAGTAGTCCTCCGGAAGAGCTGGGTATAAAAGAGAAGAGTGCTCCAGTGAGCCCTCCATCACCCAATGCGGATTTCAAAACCACTCTCGACAATCTTATGATGATGAAAGATGTTGGCGCATTAACTGATGAAGAGTTCGACTCAGCAAAAGTTGATCTCATGAAAAAATTTGGTCTACGATAAGAGCAACTGACGGTTAAGGAGACACCATGGGAACCAAGAACAAAATAATGCCTGCACTTATAGCCCTGCTGATTCTTGTGATTTTTAATGTGGTGGCGCTTGCACTGCCATTCACACGGGATAACAGTTTTTGGGTGGGATACGGATTCGCAATGGCTGCGATAATTCTGTTTGCTGGTGTAGCTTTTTATGTGGGGGGCCAAAAGACGCTGAAGAGTAAGATATTTGGCTTGCCGCTTATTTTTATTGTCGGAGGTTATTTTGGTGTTCAGCTTGTTGTTGGTCTGATCGAGATGACAATCAACACCAATAACGTGCGCTACCAACTCATCATTAATGTGATATTGCTGGCGATATGTTTGATTGGTCTTATCGGCACGCAAATGGGACGTGAAGCGATTCAGGGCGTAGATGAAGCAGTTCAGCAAAAAGTCTTTTATATCAAATCATTACAGGCTGATGTAGACGGCCTACAGGGCCAGGCCACAGATGCCAGCCTGAGAAAGGAGCTTAAGGATTTGTCGGAGACGATTCGTTTCAGCGATCCGATGAGTAGTCCGCAGCTGGCTGCACTGGAAAACAAGATCGAAGTGAAAGTGGCTCAACTTTCAGCAAATGTTGAAGCGCAGAACACCGATGCAGCAAAATCTGATATTGCCGAAACCCAGCGCCTGTTCGCCGAAAGAAATCAGAAGTGCAAGCTTCTGAAGAGTGCCTAAGAACCCGCATTCATAAGTGAGCCACAATGAAGATCGTCACAGACTCTTTGCGTGATGACCGTTTGATCGGTTGCGCTGTTTTTGAGATAGCGTCATTTCCTGAATTTGAAGCGGTTAATGCAACTGATCGCCACGGGATTGAGAGCCTATATCAAAACTTCACGCACGCGCTCAGTGAGTATTTTCACTTTGGTCAGGGGACCGATTCTGCCATCGAGCTGCTTTGGCTTACCCAGGAAGCAAAAAACCAGGCCTTTCGTTCGCGCCTCAGGGTCTTTTGCGTTGTCCGGGCGATTGCATCCGCTAAAGAAGAAATCGAGATGCGGGTCAGACAAACGTATCAGCATCTTGTCTCAGTCTTTTCTTCCGAAGGGTTTGAGGTCACCAAAAGTGATGACGCGTATGATGACATCTTCTCTCTTTTTGGGAAAGGCGCCCAGAGATCGCTTATTGCTGTGGAGAAATCAGAAAAACTGGCAGGTAATTTGGGCTCTGTGTATCCGTACTACTATCCGGAAGCAATACCGGTTGATACCTCTGATAATTTTACGTCGTTAATTTCCATGCTTAGCGAGTGTAGTGAATGCGGAGTTTCGCTGCAGCTTATTCCTGCGGTGATGGAGTCGCAGGAAAGAACATGGCTCAATGAGGCTTCCGGGGAGTTGAGCCGATATGTTGAGGGGGTTTACACGGGTCGCGGGTTCTATAGAGATCCCGCTGCGAAAGACCCGTACCAAGCGCTCAACTATTATCAGAGTCACATGAATTCCCCCTTGTTTCTCTACAACATCCTTGTGTTTGGCCATGCGCAAGACTGCAATCAGGTAGCGGCAAAGATCGTGAGTTTGCTTCAAACCGGCAAACAGCAGGTAGTGAATATCGACTGCCGGACTATTGATCTTTCCCGGGATGATATCAATCTCAAGGAGCAGTTTCTGTTCTATCCTTGGAATATCAATCGCAAGCTTATCTATCAGTATCGCAATCTTCAGGCGCTTAATTCGATACCGACGGCTCAGGCGCTATTCCGCTTACCCTTCCTGGTGACTTCTGAAGAGGCGGCGGTATTCTTCAGGCTCCCGCTGCATGAAAAAGAGATGGGCGCCATCAAGAGCGCGCAAGTTCAGTCTGCGGCGGAGCACTTCGATGCTTCTGTTGTATCCGAAGACAATATCCAGTTTGGAACCCTTGCACATCCTGATGCTTCGGCACTAACGATCGGCTGTCCAGAAAAAGCCTTTTCTAAACATGCGCTTTTGGTTGGAATGCCAGGATCAGGAAAGACGACGTTTTCAATCAATCTGCTCTTACAGTTCGCGAAAAAGGGGATTCCCTTTCTAGCAATAGAGCCAACGAAAGCAGAGTACCGAGCATTGATCAATGCCATACCTGATATTCAGATCTTTACGCCGGGTAACAATACAGTTTCCCCATTCATCATCAACCCATTCCTACCGCCGAAAGGCATTATGGTAGAGCAGTATGTTCCAAGTTTAGCAGTAGCTTTCAAAGCAGCGTTTGCAATGCCGAGCCCTCTGGACAATATCTTTCTTAAGGCTGTCCAAGCGAGCTATAAGGAATACGGGTGGAAGGATTATAGTAAGCAGGGAGACCCGGACGTTAAGCCTTTCGGCCTCTACGAGTTTATATTGCGCTTCAAGCAGATTGTCGAGGACTCTGATTACGGGAAAGAGGTCAAGGGCAATCTTGAAAGTGCGGGCGTTATCCGGCTAATGAACCTTATTGAGCAGAATAGTAATATCTTTGACACGATTAAAACAGTGCCGTTAGAAGATATACTACAAAGACCAACCGTGATCGAACTGAACTCTATTGATAACACCGAACAGAAGGCTCTAATAATTGCTTTGCTACTTATCGGTATTGGGGTACATACTAAGAACAACAGTGTAAGTGATGGCAAGCTGCACAACATCATTCTGATCGATGAGGCGCATGTATTGTTAGGTGGAGGCTCTTCAGGGGTAGCTGATGAGGCGAACCCACAAGCCATCACGATAAAATCTCTTCAGGATATGATCGCAGAGATTCGTGCCTATGGTACGGGGATTATCATCGCCGATCAGTCGCCGACGAAAGTAAGCCGGGAAGTGGTCGCGAATACTGACATTAAAGTAGCTTTTAGACTGGTGCAATCAGTAGAAAAAGAGTTGATAGCTGACAGCACCAACATGGATGAGAAGACCGAGCAACAGCTTTCTCGGCTTAAGCCCGGCGAAGCATATATGTATTTCAGTGGGCTTGAAAACCCTCAAAGAATTATCACGAAGGACATACGCGAGCAAGAGGGCATTCCTCTCACGGTGTCAAATGACGAGGTGGCCCAGAAGATGACCTATTGGGCTGATAAAAAAGATCAGCTCAAGCCTTTTATGGAGTGTAAGTATAGCGCTGAATGCAATAGTGGCTGTGACTTTAGGTTGCGTTCACAGGCGGATTACTATGCCGCGAAAATCCTTATGCGCTACTCGAAAGAGCTATCAAGTGATAAAACAGCTTTAAGTTATCTCAAGGCAATGAATAAGATTTTAGGTAAAGTAATCAATAGCACTGATGAGGCGAAACGTGCGCAGATGATCCAATGTGCACGGATTCGTTTTGCTCGAAAAGTGCGGCTGGAAAAAGGCTTCAATATCTCTCCAGTGACGCTGAAGAAAATCCTTGAAGATGGTGTCGCTGATGGCCCCACAGACCCTCCAAAAGAGTAAGACGAGGCGGTAATTCATATGGCATCCTGTCCAACGTGCGGAAATGACAATAAGCAAGGAGCAAAGTTCTGCCGAGCATGTGGTTGTGCATTGCAGTCTACCGGTAATAGCGAGAGTTTCTCAGTTGTCTCAGTCGGCGCTGAGGAAAAGGTAAGTACAGAAAGTGCCGTGCCGGTTTCTTCATCCGAAGCGGGTGGCGTCCGTCCGTCTTCAAGGCTGATTATTCCGATAGTGGTTTGTGCTGCGATTGTAGTTGTTGCAGTTTGTGGAACGATAATCGCGCTGAATATGAATCATTCAAATCAGAATACAGGGGGTGGCGCCAATACAGCTACCGTAGACACACCTTCTTCGCAGACAGAAGAACCCGCCTCAGGGCAGGGTGATACGGCTGGTGTAGCCCCCCAAGAAGAGACTAATGCCAATAATGGGAGTTCATCTGGTCAAGATAGCACCACCCAGGGCGGGTCTTCATCATCGACTGACGAACTACATAGTGGTAAACCCGCAGATGATTACGCACCAGCAGGAGGTTTCTGGGGGATTTGGACGGCGGCTTCAAAGAACGAGGATGTGCTGGCAAAGCCGTTTGGAAAGCTCGCAAGTGCTGGTTATCCCACTTGCGTCATAACAACGAGTAAATGGAGCAACTTGAATCCTGAAACATGGTACGCCGTGTGTTCGGGTCCCTATAGCTCAGAGGCAGAGGCAAAGTCAAAGCTTGCAGAAGTACGCTCTGTATCGGGCGATGATAGCGCTTATGTAAAATGGAGCGGGACAAGGAAGTAGTGTGGACATGGCAGAAGAGATAATACTTGAGGGCGGTGTTTCCGATGGATGATTTTGGTGATGGCGCTGAGGGCTTTGATGACAGCAGCGTCGATGTTTCTGATGTAGATACAGGCTCAATTGATGTTGATTCAAGTTCAGAAGACGTAGGCTCGATACCTGAACTTGATTCGGATGCTTTTGAGCTAGGAGATATTGCTGAGACAGAAGTTCCTGATATTGAAGAGCCAGTAGAGGTTGAGGCCCTTGAGCCTGAAATAGTTGAATCAGACATTCCTGATGAGTCGGAGTCTGCGGCTGTTGAGGCTATTGATGAACAAGATATTCCCGAGCTAGAGGACGATGCCACAGGGCCTGTCGAAGTCTCTGATACGCCCCAGGAGTGGACTGAGGGCGAGACAGTAACAATCGACCACGATGATACTGGTCAAGAAATCAATGAAGCACTACAAACTGAGACCGATTCATCAGATGCCGATATTCCGGTATTAGAGGACGGTGACGAAGCCTTTATTCAGGAAGAGGCAGATGAATCAGGAATAAACCTAGACACAGAATCAGTTGTCGCGGAAGAGGAGATGGCTGATGTGGATGCCAATGAGCCTCAGCAGCTAAATGAGGGTGAGGTAGAAGAGATTAATCATGATGATCTCATTAACGAAACCTCAGAGGCCGATACGCAGGAAGCAACTGCTCTTGAGGAGGATGAAGTGAGCTCAATCGATATGCCAGATCACAGTGACGCTCCATTTGATACGAGCGTTTTTTCTGATGATGAGATTCCAGAGCTGGAAGATGATGCACCATTCGTGCAAGAGGAGATTGACCCGGCTGGAGGAGGACTACCTGAGACTGAAACAAGCCCTGAAGAACTCTCGATAGGTCCAGTTGAGTCGCCTGATGATGCTCCAGAGCCAATGGAGGAGAATGAAGAGATTAAGATTGATCACAATGAGGTATCGGAATCAACAGAGGACGAGATTCCCGAGTTAGAAGACGATGCCCCCTTTGTTCAAGATGAGATTGACACTCCAGGGATGGACTTGGATGGTGCTGAGAACCCTGAGGAGATATTAAAAGATCCGACTGAGCTACCAGATGACTCTTTTGATTCGTCGCCAGATGTTACCCCCCAAGATATCCAAGAAGGAAGCGATGCCCTGCAGTATGAGATGGAGGAAGATGCTACTTCTCTTGATAACAAGTTTGTTGAGCAGACTGATCTCCCTTACGTTGGGGAACAATTTCACGATGTACTTCCAGCAGAGGCGCAAACTGATGTAGGCAGTTTAGATGAGAATGCTACGGAAGCAGGGGACGTTGAAGACGCGGGGGAACCTAAAAGCCTAGAAGATATTGGAGGCTGGATCAGTGATATCAACCCCAACTTCGATCCTTTTGATTTGGATTCAGTTTACGACAATAATTGTGGTTCTTGTGCTTTTGCTGTTGAGCAGCAACTAGAGGGCAATACAGATGCGGTAGCTGAGCCCAAGGTCATAGGTACTATCGAGGAAATGAACGCCCTAACAGGAAAAGAGCAGATATCCATGGGCCCCGAAGAGATAAAAGATTATCTCATAGAGCAAGGTCCTGGCTCTCACGGAGTAGTGGGGATTGATCGTGTAGATAGTTATGGCCACTGGTTTAATGCTTATTACGACGGAGACAGGGTGGTGGCTCTTGATGGGCAAACGGGAGAAATTCAGGACTGGCCACCAGACTACGGACAAGTAAAAAACTGGGATTTTAGTATAAAAAAGAAGGAGTTGTAACGTGTGCGACAGTAGAGTTGAATTGGCGGCTGAAGTTCTTCATATTTCCATTGATGAGGCGAGAGAACATTCAAAACTGATACCAGAAATTGATGCGATGTATTACTGGAACCCCTCCCGCAGCGGGGGAGGTGTTATCATCGATGCTCAAGGTGAAAAGCTTGCAGCAAGTTCTGCAGTGAGCTTTGAGAAGCACCTCCAAGCCTATAAAGACGGTCGGCGAAATTAGGTTTCAGGCTCCTGGATTTGTACACGGCTGAGAGGGTAAATTGATATGGCAGGAATGACTTGCGACGTGTGCGGCGGTAAGGTTGTCGCGTCTTCGGATCATGAGGGCTGGTTTGTATGCGAGAACTGCGGCACCGAGTACCCGCTGGAGTGGATGAAAGCAAAGTTTCAGGAAACTCAGACCGTTAAAGTTGAGGGAAACGTTCAAGTTGAGGGTATAGCGTCTGCAGAGAACTTATATCAGCGGGCTTTGCTCTTCTTGGAGCAGGGTGACTTCAATAACGCCACTGTGTATTTTGATAAAGTTCTCGATATAGATGCTGGGTACGCTCCTGCCTATGTAGGAAAGCTGGCTGCTAAATGTCAGATGAAGTCCGAGTCAGAATTAGTCAACGCAAAAAGAGCCCTAGTTGAATATACCGACTATAACTTAGCCTTTCGTTTTGCGGATGACAATTATAAAGTTGTATTGCAAGGCTATGCAGAGAAGGTTATGCGTCGATTATTAATCGAGAGAATTTCTGCGATAGCAAAAGAAAAAAGACGTAAAACGGAGCGTGAAATAGAAGAGGCGAGGCGCCAGGAAAAGCTCCAAGCTGAAGAAAGAAAAAGAAAGGAAGCTGAAGACGCAGAACGTCGCGTACTAGAAGCAGAACGCCGCGCTCTGAAAGAGATGCTCAGCAGCTTTTCGCGATTTGGAGATTCTGCCCTTGAGCGTAAGATGCGTTCTCGGCTTGAGGAAAAACTTGACAAAGGCTGTAGGACGCTTGGCTACAAATGGCGCGCATTGGGTCTTGATAGGGGGAGCAATGCTGCCCTTGTGACTACTTCAGAATGCGTTGCCCAAAAATCCTTAAGTGAAAAATGTAATCTGGATGAACAGGAAAGCTGGAGGCAGTGTAGTTTACCTGATTGGCTCAATGGGACTTTCGTCGCTAGCCTGCCCTTTTTCATTCAGGAGATAATAATAAAGCCTCCATATTATTTTACGAGCTTAATGAACGATATGGTATTCTGCCTGAGTGTTGAGGAGGCGGACAGCTTGTTCCCAAGTAAAGAGAGTCGCGCTACAACATATGATGGAGCGATAACGACTTGGTGGCTGCGCTCACCGGGAGGTTTTGCTGGCTATTTTGCTCGTGTTGGATCTGATGGAAGTATCGACGATGAGGGCATTAATCGCACATGGCGTGCGGGTGTTCGACCAGCGATGTGGGTCAAGATAGATTAGGCGGTAGGCAGTGACAGTCTTTAAGTGTAAGATGTGCGGTGGGGACTTGGATGTCTCTCAAAAGGATAGTATCGCTATTTGCCCATACTGCGACACCAAGCAAACGCTTCCACGACTCGATGATGATCGACGTGCTAACCTTTATGATCGGGCGAATCACTTCCGCCGCAATAACGAGTATGACAAAGCGGCAGGACTCTATGAAGCGATCCTGAGCGAGGACCCTACTGATGCTGAGGCATACTGGTCACTAGTGCTTTGCAGATACGGCGTTGAGTATGTAGAAGACCCTCGGGGCAAAGGGCGCATCCCGACCTGTAATCGGACCTTATATGCTTCTGTTACCGTGGATGCCGATTATCTTTCTGCTCTGGAGCATGCAGATTCTAATCAAAAAACGATCTATGAGCAAGAGGCTAAAACTTTAGACAGCATCCAGAGAAGCATTCTTGAGGTGTCGGCCAAAGAAGAACCATTTGATATTTTTATCTGCTATAAACAGAGTGATACGGCAGGTAACAGAACATCTGATAGCGTGCTGGCACAAGATATATACACAGGGTTGTTTGAAGCTGGCTATCGGGTATTTTTTGCAGGTATTACCTTGGAGCCCCTATTGGGCTCTGAGTACGAGGCGCACATCTTTGCTGCCTTGCAGTCGGCAAAAGCTATGGTTGTTGTTGGAACTAATAAAGACAACCTGGACGCCGTCTGGGTGAAGAATGAATGGAGCAGGTATCTCGCGTTGATCAAAGAGGGTGCTAAGAAAACTCTCATTGTGGCCTATGGAGATATGAGTCCTTATGATCTTCCTGAAGCGCTGGCGCCGCTTCAGGCCCAGGACATGGGTAAGATTGGCGCTATGCAGGATTTGCTGCGAGGCATGAAAAAAGTTATTGGTGATACGACTTCTGCGCAAGCATCATTGTCCGCAGACCCCAATGCTGTTGCGCCGGGCGCCGAGTCGTTGTATCAGCGCGCTCTTATCTATTTAGAGGATAAAGATTTTGATCGCGCCGGTATATATTTTGACAAAGCGCTTGATGTCAATCCAAAATATGCCCCTGCATATGTAGGCCTTCTGATGGTAGAGCTTAAAATTACTCAGGAAGAAGATCTGACTACAAGATCAGCCCCGCTTGCAGGGTCCAATAATTATGATAAGGCTCTGCGTTTTGCCGATGAGGGGCTAAAGGCAAAGCTGGAGGGCGTCAATCAGGCTATCCTTGATCGGCTTGAGGCAGAACGTCGCGCGCAGGAGGAGACGCAACGTGAGGTGCAGCGCAAAGCGGAAGAAGCAGCACGTCGTCAGCAGGAGGAAACCGAGCGAAAGTGGAGAAAGATAAAGCAGCTTGAAGATGAACTGAATGATGCGAGTGCGGGGTCAGGTGGTGCTGCCTATGCGGTAGGGATACAGAATCAGAGCACTGCTCTTAAGCAGGAAATGACGCAGCTTGTAGAAGAGCGAAAAACTCTGGGTGTTTTTGCGTTGGAAGAAAAACGGCAAATCAATGCGCGCCTTGACGCCTTGCGATATCAGGAGGCTGAGCTTCTGGGGCCTCGATCTCACTCACTTAAGTCTGCCCAATGTCGTTGGCATGCGCTAACTCTGGATGAAGAACAGGGGCTCGCACTTCTTTTGACTGAGGATTGTGTTGCCCAAATGCCGTATCACGCTTATCAGGAGGCTCCAACTTGGGAAGCTTGTAGTTTAAGACACTGGCTTAATACAGAGTTTCTTGCCGCTTTGCCTGCTGAGATCCAGTCGAGAATACATGCGACGCAGCTGGTAAATAGCGGGAATAAGGACTTCGGAGTTGCAGATAGCAGGATGACTACCGATAAGGTTTTTTGTCTGAGTGCTGATGAGGCAAGGCAGTATTTACCGAAAGCAGAATCCCGGATTGCTACTTACTTGGGGGAGAAAGTATCATGGTGGCTACGCTCACCCGGCGAGTATCAAAACCTTACTGCGATTGTTGCTATGTATGGAATAGTCTTTAGCAGCGGAGTGGCTTCAAACGGCTCAAAATACACCGCAGGTGTGCGTCCGGCGATGTGGGTCAAGATAGATTAGGTGGTAAGCAGTGGCAGTTTTTAAGTGTAAGATGTGTGGCGGGGATTTAGAGGTCACTTCCAAGGACAGCATCGCGACCTGTCCTTACTGCGACGCCAAACAGACGCTTCCTCGTCTGGATGATAATCGTCGGGCCAACCTCTATAACAGAGCAAATCATTTTCGACGCAACGGTGAATATGACAAAGCTACAGCGCTCTACGAGGCGATTTTGAGCGAAGACCCCACTGATGCTGAGGCCTACTGGTCACTGGTGCTTTGCAAATATGGTGTTGAGTATGTTGAAGATCCAAGTGGCAAGGGGCGCATTCCAACCTGCAATCGAACGTTATATACTTCAGTTTTTTCTGACGCTGACTATCTTTCAGCGCTAGAGCATGCGGATCAAAATCAGAACGCAATCTATGAGCGGGAAGCGAAAGCTTTAGACGGCATCCAAAAAAATATTCTTGAAGTATCAGCCAAAGAAGAGCCTTATGATATCTTTATCTGCTATAAGCAGACAGATGGCAATGGCAGCAGAACATCTGACAGCGTTCTGGCACAAGATGTCTATCTGGAACTTAACAAAGCTGGCTATCGCACCTTCTTTGCTGGGATTACGCTTGAGACTGTCTTGGGCTCTGAATATGAGGCGCATATATTTGCGGCACTGCAATCAGCGCGGGTCATGATCGTTGTAGGAACAGACCCAGCTAATCTGGACGCCGTCTGGGTAAAAAATGAATGGAGCAGGTATCTCACTCTGATCAAAGATGGCGCCAAAAAGACGCTTATCGTGGCCTATAAGGATATGAGTCCTTATGATCTTCCGGAAGCGCTGGCGTCGCTCCAGGCGCAGGATATGAGCAAGATCGGCGCTATGCAGGACCTGCTTCATGGGGTAGAAAAGGTTGCAGGCGACACGCACGCTGAGCAAGCGTCGCCTGCGTTTGATTTTTCTGTGGCATCTCCCGGAGTGGAATCGCTTTACCGGAGGGCTCAGCTCTATCCGGAGGACAAGGATTTCGACCGGGCAGGAAGTTACTTCGATAAAGTCCTTGACGTTAGCCCAGAGTATGGCCCGGCTTATGTAGAGATTTCTCCGTAACCTAAAACTAGCAGGTAAGAGAAGCGTAAAGGCCATATTCTGCTATAATAAGTGCATGAATATTGAGCAAATAAGCCAAAAAGCCTTGCACCCATAAACAGAAAAG
>WQYT01000027.1 GCA_009781115.1 Coriobacteriia bacterium | reverse complement strand
GCGCACGGCGATCAAGGCGGTCGACTGGCTGCGGTCGCCGATCGTCAAGGCTCTGGAGGCAAGCGAGCGCTTCGATCCGCCCGCCCAGATCTTCGAGCTGGGGGAGAAAGCCTCCGAGGTCGTTTCGCTCTGCAACTCCTGCGGCGAGGGCTGGCTGCTCACCGCCGAGATGATGGAGCTCATTGAGAGCGGCACGCCCAACATCGTCTGCACGCAGCCCTTTGCCTGTCTGCCCAACCATGTGAGTGGCAAGGGCGTTATCAAGGAGCTGCGCCGCCGTTACCCGCAGTCTAACATTGTCCCGGTCGACTACGACCCGGGCGCCTCCGAGGTCAACCAGCTTAACCGGATAAAGCTTATGATAGCGGTAGCATTTGAGAATTTTCAGTTGGACAAAAAAGAGGTAAACCTGTAACGCCAGACTTTTTCTCTGTAATCAGGCGTAATTCTTAAAAAATCTTACCGATAAACGGCAAGGGTGAGTTTTTGTGACAAAATTCACCCCTGCTTTTTTGCTTCTTTAGTGTACACTTTTACTATAGCTGGAGCCGTTGCAAGGGATGTGGCTTTGGCTGGGATGTAGTAAGAGCCAAGAAGAACGAGTACGCGACCAACAAGCCCATCACGAGGAAAGCAAATCGAACGAGGAAGGAACAATCATGGCTTTTTGTCCAAAATGTGGAATGCAAGTACAAGACGGAACACCGGCCTGTCCGGCATGCGGGACCCAGATTATGGGAGCCCCCGCTCCCGGTTACGCCCCGCCCGCGCAGGCGGCGCCTCCGGCAAACGACGCGGAGGCCAACAAGGGCATGGCAATTCTTGGCTATGTCCTGTTTTTTGTGCCCCTTATCGCCGGCGCGCATAAGACTTCGCCCTTTGTGAAATATCACACGAACCAAGGAACCATATTGTGGATCGTGGCTGTGATTTATGAGGTAATCATCATGATCATCACATCAATTCTTGGCGCAGTATTACTTACCTCAGCAGTGACACTCTCAGGGTTTTCGGCTGGCTGGGGGCTCTATAGCATACTGTCCACAATCCTGTCGTTACTGGGCTTGCTGCCGCTGGTACTTTTGGTCATCGGCATCATTAATGCTGCAAGCGGCAAGATGAAGCCATTGCCCCTGATTGGCAAATTCACGATCATCAAGTAATCGCCTCAACAAAAACTAAACCAGAAAAGCGCCCGCCGTGACCATCCTTGCGGCGGGCGCCTTCAGTAAGCGAGCCTTGTTTGGCGGGGTGGCACACGACACTGCCATCGCCAAATAAGACCTGTGGTCACATCACGGCCAGGGCTCCGGGGCCCTCAAAACAAGCGGGTACAAAACAAAAGCAGGCCAGACACGGAGCCTGACCTGCGAGGATCTCTGGAGCCAACGAGCGGATTCGAACCGCTGACCTGCGCATTACGAGAACCGGACAAGCTTGACGATGTAACGCCGTCTAACGACGTTTCCGCAGGTCAGGACGTTAATGAACAATAGGGAACAATAGCATTAATGAACATGACTTGCGGTAGATTTGCGGTAAAAATTGCCCGACGCTTGCGCCGACGCTGGGCTGATTATTGTGGTGGTGTTTGTAACCCAAAGGGAGGCCACTCCAGCGCAGTATATTGGGACAGTGGTTTGGTTGTTCTGGAATGCCCGTAGCGAATGAAGACCGGGCGCCCGAGGTGTCACGCCTTCCCATTATGAAACCATCATAGCGCCCGGGTCTGACATTATGAGCGGACAGATGATCTCTTAGCGACTATTTCTGTCGCCTTCGCCTCAAGGTGTCTAAAGGCATCAAAGTTCAGTTGATAGGATCGTTCAAGTAGTGTCACTGGCTCGTGGTATTCTATTGAAGTATCCCGACAGGGAAGCTACCTGCTCATTATGAGGAGGTGACTGACGTGGATGGATATACGCTTGAAATGCTCTTGATGCTTTTGGCTCTACTCAACTCAAGAGCAAACGACCCCCGAAAGCTGCGGATACAACTAACGAGGGCCGGTAGCGTCATCATCACGCTTGAGTTCTAACCAAAAGGCTGATGATGTAAGGGTGAGCGGGATGCTTGCTTAGCCAAGTATCCCGCGTACCTGATAATTGCATTATACCATGCTACTCATAGCGGGGTGGCGTGTTGCCCTCACCGTAGCGGCCCGCTTTCTCGCGTCCGTCTCTGTGGGCTTTGTAGGTCTCCACAGAAGCCCTGGTTACCAGACGCGGAATAGGCGCGGGGGTGACAGCATCGAGCAGGCCACGCTTGACTAGATCAGAGGCTACCGGGCGTGCAACACCCAGTAGATCAGCGGCATCAGTAATGCTCACTACGTTACCGCCTTCAAGGGCTTCGATAAGAGTCTGCGCCGCCTTCGCTATTTTCGTTCGTTCATTCATGTCTCTATTCTATATCCTACGCATGGTAGTATAAGTAACGACCAGGTAACGCTACTATCCTACCTATTGTAGTATACTACGCACCGTAGGATAATATATACATAGGGCGAAGGGATAGAGCAACCCCACCCCGGCAAGGAAAGAAGGATATCATGAGCGCAACCAAGCAACTACTCGAAGCCATCCAGGCCACCCAGAAAGAGGTACAGGCAAGCATCGATCTCTGCGACGGACTGGCCGAAGCAATCGCCATGGGAACAGAGTCCTGGGATGCGTTCCTGGCAATGGTAGAGGCCGGTACCCCAGCGGCCCGGGCTCGTTGTGAAATCGAGCTGGCGGCACTGGAGAGTGACGCCGCGCAGATGACGGCAGCAGAGCTTGCAGAGTGGCACCCGGCAACAGCGCAGCGCGCGGCGGCCATGGAGGCTGACATGAGAGAGGAGGCGGGTAAAGTGGCAGCGGTAGCGGCCCTGGCGAAGGCGGCGTAGAAGTAGGCTTCTGAATATGGCGAACAAGAGATTACACAAAAGCCCGGGGCGTCGATCCCTGCTTGCTTGCAGATGGCGGTCAGACTCTCAGCAGGGATCGACGCCCCGGGCAATGACACGGAAACAGGCTATCACGAACGGAGGTTAGACAGATGATAGTGCGGATAAACGACAAGCAGGGCAACCCGCTCTTTGAGGTGCGCCCGGATACGGGCGGTGCGTGCTGGTCAGTCTGGAAACTGTGTACGGAAAGCGTCGGCGGGGCTCACAAAGGACACCGATACATGAGCCCGCGCTGGCGTCGCCTGGCGCCTTATCCAAAGACCGTACAGGACGCTCTTCTGGTTGTGGCGCAGCAGTACGTGATAAGCGATGACCAGCGCCGCGAACTGAAGGACACCGCGCGCTCAATCGAGAAGATGCTCTCAGCATTCAGCGTCTCTGTGACAACGTAAAAGGACCACTGGCGAAGGCGACAGAACAAGCACAGAGAATGTAACAGAAATTTCACAATGGCTTAAAACCGCTCTCACGAGTTCGCGAAACGATAGGTAACGATATCTACGACGATTTAGCAATAGGTAGCGATATCTTGCAAAATCGGAAAGCTCAAAACGCACAATCACCCATAAACGAACCTAACGCGCCCACAGCGGCGTCATAGACACCTTAAACGGCATTTATAGAGAAAGGACAACACCCATGACAGCAAGCACAAACACGACAGAGAAACGCAACTGGATCCCCGACGTAACAACGACGGACGGCGACGGCCAGCATTTGCCAGAAGAAGCCCGCGCGCAGGCGGCGATAATATGCCCGGCAAGCGTGGCACAAGAAATGCAAGCTGTCACTGATTCTATGATTCGCAAAGGTGAGCTCTCTTTGTTGTTTGATATTGCCCAGGCGGGAACTTGCCCGGCGTTCCTTGTCTGCGAGCGCGTAAGGTATGCCATGTCGCTACATGAGCAGACAGAGGAACAACTCGCAAGCACTTGCTAAAGACGGCTTCTGAATCTGGCGCGCAGGCGGCGGGGTGTCATGCTTCGCCACCTGCGCATGTGTCAGTCATCGCTGTCTTTAATCGGCGCCAGCGGTACCGGGATGGTCGCGTTCATGTTGACGTTGCATGTTGGGGCGTCGCCCACCGTGTCGCGGATGGTGAGAAAGCTGGAGTTGTCACCGGACAGCCCCCGGATGACCGCCTGCCATTCAAGCGCGTCCTGGACGGTGACTTCCTCCTCAGGGATCCCCCGCGCGATCGCGATGAATTCGCGTTGATCTGACCAGTCATCGGGCAACGGACAGGCGAGCAGCTGCAGCAGTCCCTCGCGCATGGTGCGCCTGCGTGTTCTCTCAGTAACACCTTTGACAGTTCCCTTAGAAGCCGCCTCACGGGCGCGCTGGCGTCCTTCTGGCGTGTTATCGAACGGGGTAAGGTTGCCACCTTCGGCCTTTGTCAGTTGTGTCTTTTTCTTTCTGGCAGTCATTACTGGATCCTCTCTTTTACCACGGGTCAACCACGGGTTAGCGTGGAGATTATTGTTGCTGTTTGCTCGCGAGCATCCGCGCGATGAGCAGGTGGCAACAGTGGGCGCCATCACCATAGAGCAGGCCATGTGTGCAGCTGCACTCAGTGATAAGTCGGTCGCCTTCGGTTCCGTAGCGGACCAGGTAAGGCACAGATCCGGATCCTTGCACTGACAGAACTATCAGCGAAGGCGACGCCTCGATGATCTGCACACATCCGGCAGCAATGTAGCTCAGTGCCTTGAACAGCTGCAAGCGCGACGCCTGGTCGCTATGAAGCGATCGCAGAAAGTCTGCTTCTGCCTTTTTCGGCTGTTGCTGTTCCTCAAGTGCGTTGCTCATGCGTTCACTCTCCCTATTACAAGCAAATCAAACGTTGCTGGTCGTTCTGAAACGCTTGCTGCTACCTGGACGGTGCAGGCGTCAGCTTGTCTATGCCAGTAGTTCACTTCCGGGCGGGGGGCCTGTATGAAGTCCAACCCGCGGCGCGCGTCCTGCGCGGTTCTCGCTGCGCTCAAAACCGCGGCGCGCCGGTCGTTGCCTGATGAGGAACAGCACACACAAAAGATTTTAATCATCATAAAGCTTCTTCAAGTCGTCAAATGTAACCCCTTCTTCACTGTTAGTCTTATTCTTTACTTCTTTAAGTGCGTCAGTTTTGACGCCTTCGTGTTGCCTATTTGGATGCATAGAGAATGGCTGAATTGATGCATTGAGAACTGATTTTGTTTGATTCTCTTTGTTCGTAAATTGATGCATAGAGACGCTTCTCTTTGCGTCAGTTTGGACGCATTGAGAATCACGCACTGAATAAGTAAGTTCATCTTGAGTGAGTAGCCTGTACTCTGACGCCTTGCCGTGTGCGCCAGCGATATAATGCCCTCTTTTGAGCTGTTCAAGCAGATGTCTTGCGTGGTCAGTTGTCAGAGCCTTAATGGCGCGCGTTACTTGCTGGCGGTCCATGCCGACATCGCGCGCAAGTGCTGCGTGTGATCGTGAAAATATAGGGCCTCTATCGCCAGGTATGAAATACGTTAATAGCTCAGTAAGAACCTTGAGTTGCGCGGCACTTAACGCGCGCCATTGGTCGGACTTTCGCACGTATTTGGGAATGCGGGAAAAGGGTAGTTCGCCCCTTTTGTCTGTCATCTCGTATTGCTCGATATCGCGCGCCACTTATATACCCAGCTCTTTCTCCAGGCCCTCCAGCTGGTCGTCTACCCAAGTGCGCGGATGCTTGCGGCGCGCCCTGCTCTTTGCCCTCTCAGCGGCCCTGCTGGCCTCCAGGAGTTGGGCGACGCTGGTTACCTGGTCGCACGTCGTTGTCGCCTTCGCGCCCGCAGGCGGCGTCTGTGGTTGCGTGCTGTCGCCTGCGTAAGCCGCTGGCATAACGAGCGTTGCAGATTTACTCATGAGGGGCCACCACGCCCTTAGAGCTGCTTCTGAGGTAGACGCGCGGGTTTAAGTGCGAGTACTTCTCACACAGCATACGCGACAGTTCAGGCGTGAAATCATTGTTGAAGGCGTAGCCCTTACCGTCGGGGCGCGTCTGATTCCAGAATTCCTCACGCGCCCAGCTCCACAAGTCGCGAACGCTGATGCGCTGGCCGGCCTCAGCTTTTTCTCTGAAGCGGCGCTCTATCATCAGCATGGGCACTTTGTTGTCGGCGGCCCACCTATCAAACGCCGTGAGGCTGTCCAGGAGCGAGAGCTGCTCTGCCAGGTCTGTTTCACGCGGGGCGTCGCCTTCGCCGCCAGGCGGCGACACAAGAGGCGCCGGCCAGGATGTGGCGCTACTCATGGGGGCCGCCATCTATCCACTTGCTCAGGTGAGCTTTTCCGATGCGCCACTGCTTGCCAACTTTGCGAGCGGGGAGCTGACGGGTGTTGCAGAGATAACGCGCTGACTGGTCGCTGATCTGCAAGTAGTTTGCTGCTTGCTGTAGCGTCAACACGTCGGGCAACTTCGCGAAGGCGACAGGCTTGGGAGTTCGTGGCGCCATGGTTGGCTCACTCTGCTTCTTTTAACAGTTCAGCGGTGTCGCCTTGCCAGCCCAGAGCTTCAGCAATCTTCTTGATCTGCGAGGGGTAAGGTTTTGCGAGACGTCCGTTTTCTATCATGCCTATTGTCCCGCCTTGCATTTTTGCGAGGCGTGCGAGTTCAGCTTTACTGAGTCCCTGAGTTTCGCGCTCTTTCGTAAGTTTTAACATGATTTTCCTTTCGGGTTTATACTTGTGCATGTGCTATTTGTAAGGTATACTTGTGCAAGTAGCAAAGTCAATACCAAGTTATCTTTTAGTTTAGGGGTACACATGCGATCATCAGCTAATAGCTTTAGCCTTCTGCCTGGCCAGAGCGTGCTCAAAGTCATGCCAATGTCATGGCCGATCGCCAATTACATGCGGATAGATGATGCAAAAGGGCGCCTTGTTGGTGTGTATATAATACGGAACCAAGAGAGACTTGAGGCGGTGCGGTCAGAGTTGCCAACTGAATTCTTCAGTCATGAACTTATGGATCTTGATATTGAGGATGATGATCAGCTCTTTGATTTCACGAATAACTGGGGGGCTGCTCTGGATCCCCAGCCGTTTGCCGACATTATGGATCTGTCTTTTCTGATTGAGCATTATCTCCCGAGCGACTTTGTAGAAAACGCCAATGGGATAGTGCAGCTTCATGAAGTCACTGAGATCAAGAGAACGCTTCATGCACTGAAAGACGCCGCTCACAATATTTTTAAGGTCATGTGTAACGAGTTACAAGAGCTTCCTTCGAATGCCATCCTCTACTACGGAGCTGCAGGGCGTCAAATGATCACACAATCAGGATCGGGCGCGTGGACAGGCGGCAGTAATATTCTTGATGGCAGTTTCGTATCCAATAGAAGGGCGGTTGGTCTTACCTCTGCGATCTGTAATCAAATAATCGACTTTATCGCGGATCCTGCCGTGCCCTGGATCTGCGAAGCAAGAGACTGCGAACGCATATTTAAACGGCAGCGGCGTTTTCAAAAGTCACATGGAAAAGTGAGCCCTGTTTCGGATTCAATATACTGCTCCGATCGTTGTCGCGAAAGAGAGAAGCAGCGTAGACGCCGTGAGGCGCAGGCGACCGCGTAGAAAGCGAGAGACTAACCATGCCACGACGCGCAAGTGACGGGAGTATTCGCGAGAGCAAAGATCGCAAGGGTGTCTATGAGGTGCGTGTCAGCTACGGCACGGACCCGGTGACGGGCAAGCCCCGGCGGGCGTGGCGCACGGTCCACGGCACCATTACCCAAGCGCGCAAGGTGCGTGATGATCTGCGCCGTGAACTTGAAACGGGGCTGGCATTTGACGCACACAAGACCACTTTCGCCGCCTTCGCCCGGGAGTTTGAGAATCGCCGCCTGGAGCAGGGGAGAGTCAACCGGAAAGACGGCGTAAGAGACGCACGCCTGGTCACCTTGCTCTGTGAACAGGTTGGTGATGTGCGCGTCATTGACCTGGACGCCGGGACCTGTGAGCGCGCCCTGGAGAAGCTCCACGAGGCGCACCCGGAGCTATCGAACAACTATCGGCGCATGATATTCGCGAAGCTAAAGCAGGTTATGTCTGATGCTGTGATGCACGACCTCATAACCCGCAACCCCTGCGACAAGCTCAAGCCACCGAAGCGCACAGAGCCCACGCGCAAGAGTTTCACGCCGGAAGACTTCGGAAGGCTTATGGTGGCCTTAGACGGCGAAGGCGACAGCTGCGCGCCCGCTATGGCCGTGCGTCTGGCGGCGGCTACCGGGATGCGCCACGGAGAGATTCTCGCGCTTGACTGGGGAGCGGTCGAGCTTGATGATCGCCGCCTGCGCGTGGTGGCTTCGCTGACGATCTACAACGAGCTTAAAGCGCCTAAGTCGAAAGCCGGTACCCGCGCTCTTGCCCTGGACGCAGGCACCGTGGCGCATTTGAAAGCCTACAAGATTGCACAGTCTGAAATGCTGGCCGGCTGGTCGATCAAGCAGTCAGAGACAACGCCGGTCATCACCACAGAAACCGGCACCCGTTATGATTATGCGAACCTGAGCAGGTGGGTCCGTATCTTCTTTGATAGCCACAATTTGAGCGGCTACGTGCTCCATGAATTACGCCACACTCAGGCTACATTTCTGCTTGCTGCAAACACCGACGTGAAGACGGTTCAGGCCCGCCTCGGGCATTCTCAAGCGGCACTGACATTAGACCTCTACGGGCACGCTATGCCAGAGCGTGACAGGGGAGCGGCTGACACCATCGCCGCGCTCATTTTTGCTGCTCAGAAACAGGCCAGCGAAGGCGACGAGGAAAAACGACTTGCGGTAGATTTGCGGTCGAAGTCTCAAAAGCAGAAGGCCAGAAAAAAGAGAAGCAGGCCAGACACCGGGTCTGACCTGCGCTTTTGTCTGGAGCCAACGAGCGGATTCGAACCGCTGACCTGCGCATTACGAGTGCGCTGCTCTACCAGCTGAGCCACGTTGGCGCTTAGATGCCTGATTATTGTAGCATAGCTGCTTTCAGGGGGGTAGAGCCAACGCGGCGCCCCTCGCAAACGCGGATTAGCGGATTAGCAAACTCGCCGCCTCTCGTAAACACGTCACCGCACCTCCTCAACACGTCGCTCCCCGCGTCGCTTCGCGCGTCGCCCGTGCGTCAACCATAATAACCTCGGGCTTTAAATCAAACTTTTTTGGCATTGGGAGTATCTTTCTTCTTCTCTTCATCTATAATGGTGAAATAAAACTTACGAGCTCACTTGCTTGTAAGCGTCTTTATTTATTGGCAAGAAAAGAACAAGGAGGAACGCGCGAATGTTTCAACAGATCGTTATCGCCTGCTTCCTGGTGTTCGGTGTCGCGTTCACGCTTCTGGCTCTGGGGCTGTCGTGGCTGCTTTCTCCTACCAATCCGACTGAAGGTAAAGGCCTTACGTTCGAGTCGGGGATGGAACCCCTTGGCCCGCCCTGGATACGCTACCGGAGCGGGTTTTTTGTGTATGCGGTCCTCTATGTTGTCTTTGACATCGAAACTGCGTTTCTGTATCCCTGGGCAATCGCTTACGGAAAGAGCGTGACAAACTGGTTCTTCTTTGCCGAGATGCTGATCTTTATCGCCATCCTTTTTGGAGGGCTTCTGTACGCCTGGAAAGAGAAAGCGCTCTCATGGCACTAGATAAAGTCTTTGGCGAACAATCGATCGTTTTCCTTAAGAGCGAGCAGTTCTTTGACTGGGCGCGCGGCAGAAGTCTCTGGTACATGGCCTTTGGTATCGCCTGCTGCTCTCTGGAGGGCCTGATTGCGGCGGCCGGCCCGCGCTTCGACTTTGATCGTCATGGGGTGTTTTACCGGGGCGTGCCGCGCCAGTCTGACGTCATGATTGTGGCAGGCACCGTAAACCGCAAGATGGCGGTCATCGTCAAGCGCCTCTACGAGATGATGCCGGAGCCGCGCTATGTGGTCAGCATGGGCGCCTGCGCAAACGCGGGCGGCCCGTTTCGCGAGTATCCTAATGTAGTAACGGGCGTCGATAAGATCATCCCGGTCGATATCTATATCCCGGGCTGTCCGCCCCGTCCCGAATCCGTGCAGTACGCGTTTTTGCAGCTGCGCAAGAAGATAAACGAAGACGCAAAGGCGCGCTTTAGCTCATGATCGAACGTGCGCGCATAGCAGAACTTTTGAGCGGGGCCTCGGTCACGCCGGTTTCCCTGGAAGACGAAAGCTGCCTGGGTCTGGTTCTGCGGGTGGCCGCAGACGATCTGCTGGCGACTTTTGCGGCGCTGCGTGATAGTTTTGAGCAGCTCATTGATCTGCTGGGCGCCGACCTGACTCCACGCAACGGAGGCATCGAGGTCACCTATCGCCTGCGCAGCCTGCAAGAAAACAGCGACTTGGTCGTCAAGACCACGCTTGAGCCCGGCGCGGCGCTGCCCTCGGTGACAGGCTTCTACCTCTCAGCCCTTCTGCCCGAGCGCGAGGCCTGCGAGATGTTTGGCCTGAAGCTGACGGGACATCCCAACCCTAAACACCTCTTGCTGACCGAGGGGCTCCCGCCGATGCTGCTTAAATCGGTGCCTCTGCGCAGCGAAGAAGATATCCAGGCAGAAACGCTCCCGGAAGGGGACCCTGCCCTTCAGTTGCTTCAGGAGTTCGAGGAGCGCGGGATTATCCCGCCGGAAGACCCCGATGATCCGCTGGAAAACTACGTCATGGCCGAGTGGCTTTCTCCTGAGCCGCCGCCGGGCCCGATCGTGCCGCGCAACATTCGCCGCCAGGATGACGATCCGCAGTCTTTGTCAACGAACCACTATCTGCTTCAGATCGGTCCCGCTCATCCGGCGACGCACGGCGTCCTTAATATTGTGGCGGAGATGGACGGGGAGAAAATCGTCTCCAGCGAGGCGCATGTGGGCAACCTGCACCGCGGCATCGAAAAGCTTGCGGAGTCGCGCCGCTACCATCAGCTGGGAACGCTGGTGGATCGCGGCGACTATGTGGGCGGCTGCAACAATGAGCTTGCGGTGGCGCTGGCAGTAGAGCAGCTGGCAGAAATTGAGGTCCCTGACCGCGCCAGCTGGATCCGAGTGCTTATGGCCGAGATCAATCGACTGGCCAGCCATTACATCTGGTTTGGGCCTACGGGTCTTGACACCGGCGCGATGGGCATCTTCCTATTTTGCCTGTATGACCGTGAGCTCTGGCTTGATGTGCTGGAGGAGATCTCTGGTCAGCGCATGATGTTTAACTACATACGCCCCGGTGGCGTCGTTGCCGATATTACTCCCAAATCGGTACAGATGATCGAAGATATCTTAAAGATCGCAGATGGGCGCTTAGATGAGCACTATGACGCGCTGATGGCCTCAGAGATATTCCAGCAAAGAGCCTGTGGCGTGGGGGTCGTGTCCAAAGAAGACGCGCTCTCTCTGGGCGCGACGGGCTTTGTGGCCCGTGCGTCTGGCATTGACTGGGATTTGCGCCGCGACCGTCCCTACGCCGCCTACGACAAGATGGATTTTGACGTTCTCACCGCTGATTCAGGCGACGTTTGGGCGCGGATGTTTTGCCGCCTTGATGAGATGCGTCAGTCGCTGCGCATTGTCCGGCAGTGCTTAGACGGCATGCCGGAGGGCGACTTCAGCGCTAAGCTGCCCCGGGTGCTGCGCGTGCCGGAAGGGGAGTGCTACGTGCCGGTTGAGGCGCCCCGTGGTGAGATGGGCGTGCATATTTACAGCGACGGGACTGACAAGCCCTATCGCATGAGCTATCGCCCCCCAACGCTGTACTCGCTCATGATCTCTGATTTGACCCTGCCGGGTCATTTCCTGGCGGATGGGATTGTTTCTCTGGGCTCGTTTGACTTCTGCTTTGGGGAGGTTGATCGATGAATCCGTGGCTGGTCGCGCTCTTGCGTGCTCTTTTGATTCTGGTGGTCATGCTGCTCAATGGCTCGCTTGCCATCTACATGGTGCGCAAGGTCTTGGGTCATGCTCACCTGCGCCTGGGTCCGACCGAGCTGGGCCCGGCAGGTATCGCCCAGGTAATCGCTGACATCGTGAAGTTGCTGACCAAAGAGGACCGCCATCCCAATCGCTCGGATCGCTGGCTCTACCTTATCGCGCCTTTTATTGTGTTTGTTCCCTCGTTTGTCGCGTTTTCGTTTATACCCTTTACTGACAAGTTAGTTGCGGCTAACCCCGAGATGTCGCTGCTGATGATGCTGGCGTTTCTTGCCGTCCCGCCTCTGGGCATTTTTGCAGCGGGATGGTCTTCGCGTTCGAAGTTTGCAACCATCGGGGCAATGCGCGCAATCGGCGGTATGGTGACCTATGAGATTCCCCTGCTGCTGGCGGCTATTCCTCCGGTTATTCTGGCGGGCAGCGCCAACCTGCAGGCTATTGTCCTGGCGCAGTCTCATTCGATCTGGTACATACTGCCCTGTCTGCCCTCGTTTGTGATCGCGCTTATCTGCGCGCAGATGGAGACCAATCAGGCGCCGTTTGACATGACCGAGGCCGATCAGGAGCTGGTCGCCGGCTTTTCCACGGAGTATTCCGCCATGCGCTTCGGGTTTATGTATCTGGCCGAGTTCGCGGGCAACTTTACGTTTGCGGCCCTTATTGTTTCGCTCTTTTTAGGCGGCTGGACGCTGCCCGGGATTTCTGCGACGGCGCTCGGGCCCTTTGCGGTGCTGGTCTTTGTGGCCAAATGCTACCTCCTTATTTTCCTGTTCATGATGGTGCGCGGAACCTACAGCCGCTATCGGGTCGATCATTATCTGGAAGTCGGCTGGAAGCGCCTGCTGCCGTTCTCGCTTGCCTGGATCGTGGTGTTTGCCGCCGCCGTGCGCATCATTGCAATGTTGAAGGGGGGAGCATAAGTGACGACTTCTCTGACTCCCGCTTCTGCTTCTGCCCCAAAGAAAGCCCACTGGCCCTCAGGCCTGATCAGCGCGGCGCGCATCGCGGCGATCAATCTCTTTCGCCGCAATATCACCATACAGTATCCCAAACAGCGCTATGATCAGCCTGATCGCTCCCGCTGGGCAGTCGAGCAGGTTTTTGATGAGGCCGGGATGCATCGCTGTACGGCGTGCAAGATTTGCGAGCAGTCCTGCTCCGATAAGTGCATTCATATTGATGTTGAGACGCGCGAGGATAAAACGAAGTTCATCCATGCCTGGAACTACGAGCGGGCTGCCTGCATGATGTGCGGGCTGTGTGTTGAGGCCTGCCCGTATGGCGCTATTCGCATGGGGCATGACTATGAGCTTGCGCACAGCGCGTCTGCGGAAAAGCGCATCGACCTTTTGCGTGAAGTAGAGGCGATCGACCCGCGCAAGAAGCAGGCCGCAGATACTCAGGAGGCGCCGGATGCTTAACACCATAGCCTTTTTAGTTCTGGGTTGCGCTATCATCCTTGGCGCGTTTTCTGTCGTGACGGTAAAAAACGTCATGCATGCCGCGTACTGGCTTCTTGAAGTTGCGGTGGCGGTAGCGGGCTTGTTTTACTTTATGTCAGCCGAATACATCGCGATACTTCAGCTGCTGGTTTATGCGGGCGCAGTAGGGATGCTTCTTGTGTTTACGGTCATGATCACGCGCCGCAGTCGCATCGACAATGAGCGCCCCGCGGCGTTTTCGCTCTTTGCGCTGCTTGCTTCCGCTTTGCTGTTTGCGGCGCTGGCGTATGGCGTGTTGCAAAGCCCCACCTTTGCGGTCCGCGCAGCTCCGGCTACGGTCAGTATGTTGACCTTTGGCCGGACGCTGTTCAGTACGGACGGCTGGGTGCTGGCCTTCGAGATTGCTTCGCTCCTTTTAACGGTGGCGCTGGTTGCGGCGGTCTGGTGGACTAAGGATCGTGATGACTGATGCACCTGAATCTGGCAGTTAACTATACGGCGGTCATTTTACTTGCGGCAGCTCTTTTTGTCATTGGGCTTTATGGGGTCCTGACGCGTAAGTCTGCCATCGGTATCCTCCTGTCGCTTGAGCTGATGAGTATGGCGATCATGATTAATCTGATAACCATGGGACACTTTGTGAACCCGTCGCCTCTTAACAGCTGGTTTTTCACGATTTTTCTGATGGTGATCGTCGCCTCTGAAGTTGGTATCGGGCTTGCGCTGATTATTGCGATCTATCGCAGTAACCATACGAGCGAAGTTGACGACCTTGATCGGTTGAAGGGCTAAAGGTGAACTGGTTCTTCCTCATACCAGTATTTCCCGCGTTGGGATTTATCGCGTTGGTGTTCCTGTCGCGCGCCTGGCGTAATCGTCTGATATACATAGGTCCGGTGCTGGTCGGGCTGTCGGCCCTACTTGCGATCATTGGCTTTATCCGGTATTTTCCGGGGCGGGTGATCGGGCAGCCGTTCGCGAGCCTCTCGTGGACACTGGCGCGTCTGGGCGGCGTCAGGCTCACGCTCTCGTTGGGGCTTGATTCACTTGCGATCCTCATGCTGGCGATGGTGTCGATCGTTGGCTTCTGTGTTCAGCTTTACTCGCTGTTCTATATGAAAGATGACGAGCGGCGGGGCTGGTACTTCTGCGTGCTGTTGCTGTTTACGGCGGCCATGCTCGCGCTGGTGACCTCCGGCAATCTGCTGCTGATATTTGCGATGTGGGAGGTCATGGGCGTCTGCTCGTACCTGCTCATCGGGTTCTGGTATAAAGACGAGGCGCCGCGCCGGGCTTCTATCAAGGCATTTTTGGTGACGCGCGCAGGCGATCTGGGGTTCTTTGTCGCGCTGGCTGCGATCTGGTCGGCCTGCGGATCGTTCCAGCTGGATGCCATCATCAAGGCGGCGCCGCAGTTTTCTGCCGCGACCCTGCTGGTGGTCGGGATCGGCCTGCTGTGGGCTGCCGCGGGTAAATCCGCGCAGCTGCCGCTGTCGGTCTGGCTGCCGGATGCGATGGCAGGACCTACGCCGTCGTCGGCCATCATCCATGCGGCCACAATGGTTGCGGCGGGCATCTTCATGATCGCGCGCATGATGCCGGTGATCAGCCTCTCTCATGTTGCGCTGTCGCTGGCGCTCTGGGTCGGCATCATCACGGCGCTCTTTGGCGCGTTTCTGGCCTGCTTTCAGACTGACATCAAGCGCATGCTTGCGTTTTCGACGATCTCCCAGCTGGGCCTGATGTTTGCAGCCCTGGGGACCGGGGCGATTGACGGCTCACTGTTTCACCTCATCACGCATGCGTTTTTCAAGTCGCTGCTCTTTCTTGCGGCGGGCACGATCATCCATGTGACGGGCACGCAGGACATGCGCAAAATGGGCGGCTTGGCTAAGCGTATGCCAATCATGATGACGATATTTTCTATTGGCGCGTTCGCGCTTGCGGGCATCATGCCTCTGTCGGGGTTTTTCAGCAAAGACCTGATTATGGAGGAGTTCCTCACACATGGGCACCCCGTGGTCTTTGCGCTGGCGCTGGTTATGGCGACTCTGACCGCGCTTTATGTGGTCAAAGCCTGGTTCACCGTCTTTTTTGGCGCGTCTCGCCAGGAAAAGAGCCATGCGCATGAGGGTACTCTGCTTGAAATAGTGCCCACGGCGATCCTTGCGGCCTTCACGCTTTTGCTGGGCGTCTTTAACCAGGGGTGGCTGGGCTGCCTGGGCTTTAAGGTCGAGATGCCAACGCTGCAGATGGCCTCGATCTCGACCGGCGTGATGCTTATAGGCGCCCTGGCGGGCTTCCTGCTGTATCGCTTCAGGATTGATAACGACTGGCTGGCCAAACACGCGCCGTGGCTCCTGCGCGCGACTGAGGCGCGCCTGTATACCGACGCTGTTTATGAGTATCTTATTATCAAGCCTTACTTCTGGGTCTCAGCGCTGCTGTGGCGCGTTGACGCCCGCGTTATCGACGGGGCGGTCAACGGCATGGTCGCGCTTTACGGGGGCCTGACAAAGCTGGCGGAGGTTACGGACTCCCGCCTTATCGACGGGGCGGTCAACGGCATCGGCGCTGGCTACAAGCGCCTGACCGCGGTGGCCTGGATCGTCGACGCCCGCCTTATTGACGGGGCGGTCAATGGGGTCGGCGCCGGGCTTAAGCAGGCCGGTGGTCTTGCCAAAAAAGCCCAGGTGGGGCGCATTCATGCCTATCAACGCGCGGTTGTTGGCGCTGTCATTGTTTTGCTGATCATCGTATTATTCGTGGTTTTCGTGGTTTTGAAAGGAGTAGCATAGTGCTCAGCCTTATCGTCTTTCTGCCTCTGGTCGGGGTGCTGCTGATTACGCTTCTGCCTAAGAAGTTCGAGGCGGCGGCAAAGTGGCTTGCGCTTGTGACGAGCGTGGTCGACTTTGGCCTGGTCATCGCGTTGCTGACGCGGTTTAAGATCGGTTCTGCGGCCATACAGTTTGAAAAAGAGATCGCGTGGATACCCCAGGTTCATATTTACTATCATCTGGGGATCGATGGACTTTCGCTGCCCCTGTTGGCGCTTTCGACCTTGCTGATTGCTATTGCGACGCTCGCAAGCTGGAAGATCACGGTCAAACCACGGCTGTATTTTGCGATGATCCTGCTGCTTTCCGTAGGGCTTTCCGGGGTGTTTCTCTCGCTGGATCTGGTGCTGTTCTATCTGTTCTGGGAGATCGTGCTGATCCCGATGTACTTCCTGATATCACAGTGGGGCGGCCCGCGCCGGCAGTATGCGGCGATCAAATTCTTCCTCTACACCTTCTTTGGCTCGGTGTTCATGCTGGTTGGCATCGCCGCGCTCTTTATCTATACGGGCAGCTTCGACATGATCGCGCTGCGCCACCTGACTGCTGGTTTAGGTAGCGGCGCTTTTGGGACGGTCGCCTGGTGGATATTTGCCGCGTTTGCGATCGGCTTCGCGGTCAAGATCCCGATCTGGCCATTTCACACCTGGCTGCCGGACGCCCATGTTGAGGCGCCGACGGCAGGTTCTGCCCTGCTGGCAGGCATCATGCTGAAGATGGGCCTGTACGGATTTTTACGCATCGCGGTCCCGATCCTGCCCCAGGCTTTTCATCACTGGCAGTTGATCCTCGGTATCCTGGCCGTTGTCTCGATTGTCTATGGGGCGGCGGTTGCCTTTGCCCAGACTGACATCAAGAAGCTGATCGCTTACAGCTCGGTCTCTCATATGGGCTTTGCCATGCTGGGTATCGCCGCGGGAACGGCCGCGGGCTTCAGTGGCGCGATGGCGGTCTCGATCAGTCATGGACTGATCGCAGCGATGCTGTTTTTGCTGGTCGGGGTCGTCTATGAGCGGACCCACACGCGCGAGATCGCAAAGCTCTCCGGGGTCGCCGCCGCGATGCCGCGTTACGCGGGGCTGTTCTGCTTTGCGAGCTTTGCCGCGATGGGGGTCCCGCTCCTGAGCGGCTTTGTTGGGGAGTTTTTGTCGCTGCTTGGCTCATGGGGCTCTGCGGCGCTGCCCCATGTATTGGTTGTTATCGCCGGCGTCGGCATCCTGTTAGGCGGCGCCTACATGCTCTGGCTTATGCAGCGCTTCATATTTGGGACCCCGTCGGCAGCGATTGAGGGGCAACCTGAGATCAGCGCACGTGAATTGACCACGATAGTGCCGTTGGCGGTCCTTGTTGTTGCGATTGGCGTGTACTGGACGCTGCTTCTGCAGTATGCTGACCCGATTGCCCGCATGCTCCAGAAGTTGGTGGGAGCCTAGCCCATGCTGCAACTTCATGGCGTGATACCGGTAATCTTTAAGGGCTATGCGTTGATTATCCCCGAGCTGCTGCTGATTGTGGCGGCGCTCTGGGCGCTGTTTTCCGAGCGCCTGCCGGGCGGGAACCGGGGTGCCGCTGCCATCGCGGCGGTTCTGGTGCTGTTTTCCGGGGCTATCCTGGGTTGCACGGCGATGAATACGGTGCTCTTTGGCAGTAAGCTGGTATTGACGCAGGACGCTCGTTTTGGTGGGGTTGTTCTGTGCCTGCTGGCGCTGATCTGGCTGATCTGGACAGCTTTTGCCGGGAGCGGGCGTACGGGAGAGGCCACCGCACTGGTCTGCTTTTCGCTTGCCGGCGCGCTGCTTGCTACCCAGGCGGGCGATCTCATTATCCTGTTGCTTGCGTTGGAGCTTACCTCGCAGCCGATATATGTACTGATCGGGTATCGGCACAAGCGCGCGAAAGGTCTGGAGGGCGCGCTTAAATACTTCCTGCTCTCGATTCTTACTTCGCTGTTTCTGTTTTACGGGGCAAGCTTTGTGCTGGGCCTGGCGCATTCGACGTCATATGGGGACCTGCAAAACCTTCCGGCTGAGCCGCTGATGGTTGTGGCGCTTCTGTTCATGCTTATTGGCATTTTTGGCAAAATGAGCGTGGCGCCGTTTCACTTTTGGGCGCCGGACGCCTACGAGGGCGCTGAGCCCTGGGTGGTTGCCTTTGCGGCCACGGCGCCAAAGATCGCCGGAGGCTTCGTGCTGGTGCGTCTGATGATGGTCCTGTATGCGCAGATAGCGTTTCTCAGGTGGCCGGTCCTGATAGCGGCGGTGCTTTGTATGCTGCTTGGCAGTCTGGCTGCGCTGACGCAGAAAGATCTCCGTCGGATGCTGGCCTATGCCGGGGTTGCCAACATGGGCTATATGCTGCTGATGGTCGGTATCGCCAATCCTGTTTATGTGGCGGTTGGCTGGCTGTATGCGCTGTTCTTCCTGGCTACTTATGGTCTGCCTACGATGGGCATTTTGCTGATCGCTGCAAGCGAAGGTGGCAAAGTGTCTGACCTGGCGGGCCTGTCGCACCGTCGTCCGCTGGCTGCCGCCTGCCTGGCGGTATTTGCTTTGTCGCTGATTGGCATCCCGCCTCTCGTGGGATTTTTTGGTAAGTTCTTCATTGCGCTGGTCGGGATTGCGGGCAGCTTGCTGTGGGGCGTCATCCTGATGGTCTTAGTCAGTGCGATATCGGCGTTCTATTACCTTCGCCTGATCAAGGCGGCCTTTTTTGATAAGCCTGAGTCGGCGGAGGCCGGTGCGCAGGCTGATGCTGGCGCGCAGGTTGAGGCCAGCGCGCAGGCGGCGCTTCCGGACGGGGCAGACGCCGCGAGCGAAGAACAGCTCTTTGGGCGTCTTCTGCAGGAGTCAGACGAGGCGTTGGCGCTGGACGCAGCTGAGGCAGGGCAGGAGGCCGAGGAGGCTGCTGTGGCGCCGCCGTCTGTCCGGGTTTCCCGGGGGGCAGAATTCGCGATAGTGCTGTGCGCGCTTTTGGTCTTTTTGGCAGGCCCAGCCGCTGGCTTTATCTCTGCCTGGCTGAGCAATCCGCCCTACTGAGAGCTGCAGGTTGCGGCAGGCCACGGCGCCAATCCGAGGCAGAATTAATCAAAAACAGGCGCTTGGCCCGGTGACCAGATTGTGTTGCTAATCTTTACCCATCATGGACAAACTGTGAAAGCTGCTGCCTGTTCTGGGGCCGGGTTGTATCGTTTATGTGTGGCGTTAGCGCGCCTTGTTGTTGATCGAGGAAGGATTTGTCTCCATGGATAACACTCGTCCTAATGAATTTGCTCCGCTTGACGGCGACCAATTGGTCCCGCCTGTAGCGCCGATGTCTTTGCCGGACCGTCCGCTTCCGGTTGCGACGCCGATTCCTGCGGCTCCGGAACCGGCGCCTGCGCCAGCTCCCGCAGCGCCGATTCCTGCAGCTGCCCCGCTGGAGCCCGCGTCCGCACCGGCCTTTGTGACCCCTGAGCCCGCAGCGCCGATTCCTGCGGCGCCTGCGCCTGTACCTGCGGCTGTGCCAGAACCCCTGTTTGCGCCGACCCCTGTGGCGCCAGGGCCCGTGGCAGACGGGCCCATCACGCAGCCGGCGCCGCCCGCGGCGCCCGCCCCCATGGCCCCCGTGCCCGGCATGCCGCCTGTCCCGGCGCCGCCAACCGCCCCCACTCCTCCTCCGGCAATGCCGGCAGCGCCCTTCCCGGCGCGGCAGAAAAAGCAGCCCTCAGGGCCAAAAACCTGGGTGCTCGTGTTGATCGCGGCTGTGGTTAGCGCGCTGGTGGGGGCTGCGGTAGCGTTTGGCGTTGTTACGATACTGGCAAAGACGAACACGGGCACAGGCCCACTCTCTCCCTCGTCCTCGGAGTCAAGTATTACGGTTAACGGCGAGTCAGGCACCCTGTCTGAGGCGGTCGCAAAAAAGGCCCTGCCTTCAGTTGTCAGCATCACAGTTGATGTTACGGGCCAGTCCGACCCCTTCTCGGGCACCGCGCAGACTTCGCAGGAAAGCGGGTCCGGCGTTATTATCAAGTCTGATGGCTATATCATCACCAACAACCATGTTATTTCTGGCGGTACCAAGATAGTGGTAAATGCCGGCGGTAAGAACTATACGGCGAAGCTTGTCGGCACTGATACGGGTACCGATATTGCCGTGCTCAAGATCGATGCGACGGGGCTGCCCGCTATCGAGATCGGTACGTCTAAGGATCTGGCGGTCGGCCAGTATGTTATGGCGATTGGTTGTCCTTTTGGTTTGGAGAAGTCGGCCAGCACGGGTATTATCTCGGGTCTGGGGCGCAGTGACCTGATGGCTACGCAGACCTATGTGACGGCCTACACTGATCTGATCCAGACTGATGCTGCTATCAACCCCGGTAATTCTGGCGGCGCGCTGGTGGACCAGAACGCCCGACTGATCGGCATCAACGCGCTGATCAACTCGACGTCCGGGAGCTCGGCTGGCGTTGGCTTTGCCATCCCGATCGATACGGCCACCGATATCGCAAACCAGATCATGACCACGGGCAAAGTAGTGCATCCATTTTTGGGTGTCAGCACTCAAACCGTAACCAGTAATGTCGCGCAGGCCTATGGCATGCCGGTCGAAGAAGGCGCCTACGTCACCAGCGTGAGCAGCGGGTCTCCTGCGGCGACGGCCGGGCTCAAGCAAAGCGATATTATTACGCAGATAAACGATACCAAGATTACCGGTTCAGAAGATGTGTTTACCGCGGTGCGCTCCCACAAGATCGGCGACACCATAACCATCACGTATTACCGGGATAACAAGAAGCAGACGACGACTGCCAAGCTGGCTTCAGACGCCGCGAGCCAGGCGCAACAGCAGCAGCAGGGCTCGTCGGGTACAAACAGCCAGGGCAGCGGCGGAAATGGGAGCAGTAGCTCGACCGACCCGCACCAGGGCCTTTCCCAGCAGGAACTTCAGGACCTGCTGAAGCAATACGGCCTGGGTGGAAATTAGGCCCAGACCCGCGTGCAGCATAACGGGTGTCGCGCGCAGCTGAGAGCAGCTGAGACAGTGACCCCATTCAGGCATGGCTCCCTGGGATAAGCAGGGGAAGTTGCCTCCAGAAAAAAGGCCGGATGTGATATCCGGCCTTTTTAGTATCTGGAAGATAAGCGTTGCGCTGTCGCGCTATCTTAGCTTCGCGTTGTCTTCCTGGTGGAAGTGTTGTGACAGGCTTTCTGCCATCGTAACAAATTCGCTTGGCATGAGTACGATCGTCGTCGAGTTCTGCTCGGCGCCGACCTCCTGGATCATCTGCATACGGCGCAGCTCCAGGCCCAGCGGGTTTTTGGCGATAAGCTCGGACGCCTCGGCAAGTTTTGCGGAGGCCTCGAACTCGGCGTCTGCCTTGATGACGCGGGCGCGGCGCTCACGGACGGCCTGGGCCTCCTGCGCCATGGCGCGCTGCATGCCGGTGGGGATCTCGACGTCCTTCATCTCGACGGACTCAACCTTGACGCCCCAGGGCTCGGTACTCTCATCGACCATGGCCTGCAGGGCCTGGTTGATCGTGGTGCGCTCTTTTAGCACCTCGTCAAGCTGGTGCTGACCAATGATGTTGCGCAGCGCGGTCAAAGCGATCTGATAGGAGGCGCTGTAATAGTCAGCCACCTCAACGATCGACTTGACCGGATCGACGATCTTAAGCCATACCACCGCGTTGACCTTGACCGTGACCGAGTCCTTGGTGATGGACTCCTGTGACTCCATCGCGATGGTCTTGGTACGCAGGTCAACCTTGCGTTGGCGCTCGATGCCAAAGGGGATCAGCAGGTACAGGCCCGGCCCCCTCACGCCCTTCAGGCGCCCAAAACGAAAGATCACTGCACGCTCATATTCATTGGCCACCCGGATGCTGCTGAACAGCATGATCAGGACAATGAAGATGACGAAAACAATGAATCCCGTGAAAACTCCAGCGAGTGTTCCCATAATGTCATTTCTCCTTTCTTGCGGCATTGCTGCCGCTTCCTGATTAGCTATGATACTCTGAAACGATGAAAACAACCATCATTGCCATAGGAAAACTTAAAGAGCGCTACTGGCGTGAAGCGTGCGCGGAATACGCAAAGCGCTTGTCGGGGTCTGCGACGCTTGCTGTGGTCGAGTTGCCCGACTGCGATCCGGCGCGCCTGGGGGTGCAGCGGGCGCTTTGGACAGAGGGCGCTGCAGTGCTCAAAGCGCTGCCAGCACAAGCCTGGGTGATTGCGCTGGCTATCCGCGCGCCGCAGTATACGAGCGAGGAATTCTCCGCGCGCCTTGACGCGTTGAAGCTTGCCGGCCACAGCCATCTGTGTTTTGTGATTGGCTCGTCGCACGGGCTGGCGCCCGAGGTCCTGGAGCGTGCCAACGAACAACTCTCCTTTGGCCCGATCACCCTGCCGCACAACCTGGCGCGCGTAGTCCTGCTGGAACAACTCTACCGCGCCGCAACTATATCGCAGAAAGGACCGTACCACAAATGACTACTGATCGTCATCGCGAGGAGCGACGTTCTCGGCGCCCCGCCTCTTGCGCCCGGCAATGACTTTGTAGGTTGCGGAGCGCCCGGAAAACAGTCCAGCGGACTGTTTTCAGCGAAGCAAGCGCTAGCCCCGCGACGACCTCGGCGCGCCTTGCTCGGGCTGGCAACCGCCCTGTAGGTTGCGGAGTGCCCGGAAAACAGTCCAGTGGACTGTTTCCAGCGGAGCAAGCGCAAGATAAGTAAGATACAGAGAAGAAAGGAACCCCCCATGGCCCATCACATCATCCCCAAAGACCCGGCAACGCCGGACAACAAGACCGCCTATGACCTGATGACTATCCTGCCGCATTCGGCGGAAGTCATTGGCGGTCATCTGTGGATCGGCGGGATGGACACCGTTGAGCTGGCGCACGAGACGGGCACGGCGGTCTATGTGATGGACGAGGACCATCTGCGCGCCCGTCTGCGCGACTATCACGACTGGTTTACGCGGCTCGATCCTTCCAGCGAGGTCATCTATGCGGGCAAGGCCTTCTGCTGCAAGGCGATGCTGCGTCTGGTGGCAGAAGAGCAGTGCTGCCTGGACGTATCCAGCGGCGGGGAGCTGGCCTTTGCCCAGGCTGCGGGATTTCCGCTCGCCAACGTCTATGTGCACGGTAACAACAAGACCGAAGACGAGCTGCGCGAGTGCCTGGCGGCCCACGTGGGCCACATCGTGGTCGACAGCTTCGAGGAGCTGGAGCGGCTCTCGCGCCTGGCGGTCGAGGCGCATGCCACCCAGCCGGTCCTGATCCGCGTGACGCCGGGTATCGAGGCCGACACCCATGACTTCATCAAAACCGGCGCCGAGGACTCGAAGTTTGGCTTCGGGCTCAATCAGGGCCTGGCCCTTGAGGCGGTCAAGCGCACGCTCAGCCTGCCCGGTCTGGACTTCGAGGGTGTCCACATGCACATCGGCAGCCAGATATTTGCGCTGCACAGCTTTAAGGCGGCCATCGACGTGATGGTTGACTTTATCGAGCAGATTCACCACGAGACCGGCGCTGCGGTGCGCATCTTAGACACCGGTGGCGGCCTGGGTGTCGCCTACGGGGTCGCCGACGAGCCTTCGACCATCGAGGAATACGCCGAGGTCATCACCGGTGGCATCCGCGCGGACTGCGAGGCGCGCAGCTTGAGCGTTCCGCGCATCGCCGTCGAGCCGGGTCGCTCGATCGTGGCCAACGCGGGCGTGACGCTCTACACGGTCGGCACGATCAAGGAG
>WQYT01000026.1 GCA_009781115.1 Coriobacteriia bacterium | reverse complement strand
GAAGAAAACCGCCACAGATCCCATGTTTTGGCTATGAAAAGACCTTCTAAACGACAGCTCCAGCCTGCTCAGAGGGCTTTAGAGGAGGGTTTTGTATGTGTTCAATCTGCTGGGGAATTTAGGATTTAATCAATCTCCTGCCGCATCATACCTATAGTGATCTTATCATTGCCCATTAGTTTGATAGTTCGTAATCACAGTGCCGTATAACCACCGACAATCACCCATTGATTTTTCTTGCTATCAAAGCCAACATAATAGAGTTCTCGCCTGTCTTCTGCTGGCTCGGAGGGAGATGTCTGATAACGATACTCAACAGCAAAAACCAGAGGGTTTTTATAGGTGCTGCCCCAGTAAGTAAAAGAAGTATTTCTCACACCTCTATTTTCTGCCCGCACATCGCTCACGCGGTCTCCTACTACATCCCCTTGTTCGACATAGGCTTCAACAGTTGCTGTGGCCGTCTGACTGGCAAGGTCTCCCGCCGGAAACCTATGCCTTTCTGGGTGCAGAAGCACCACAGCAATAAAAAGTGATCCAAAAGCAAGGGCAGCAACAAGTAGCATGAGAACCACAAAAGTAAGCTTTTTCCTTATTGGTACACGTGATGTCATGATAACTACCTTTCTACCATTTGATTTTTACGAGAGTACATACAGGAAAGTCTTGCGACGGCCAGCCAGGAGTTCTATTTACTTGATTACTAAACAAAGCACAAGCACTTTACTTGAGTCGCGCCGCTGTATCACGCATTAGGGCCCTGTACCTCCGCCATACACAACCCACTGATTTCTCTGACTGTTATAGGCAACTAAAACAAACCATCCCTGGTCTTCCTCAATAGGGGAAAAGTATCCTTCCTCATAGTCATAGCTTGTCCCGAATTCATAAACTTTTTCATAAGTAACGCCTTGGAAGGTCTTGTAAGCGGGCGAAGAATCAGTAATAAGGCCCCAATTTGCTACCTGTAGCCCCCGCACTTGATCGTGCGTAACGAAGCCCTCGTGCATGTAAGATTCAACTGCTGCCGTTGCCGTCTGACTCGCTAAATTACCAGCTGGATAATAATGGGTCTTACGCTTCGGAGTTGAAATAAAGAGCCAACCTACGCCAAGACCTATGCCCAATAAAACCACCACGATCAGCAGTATCCGAACATATCGTTTCATAGTGTTGACCTTATCCTTTCTACTTAATATTAACTTAAGCACATGCCGGAAACCCATGGGTCGCCATGAATCCAAGGCTCATATTTGATCTATTCCTCTGTTGCCAAAAAGCACTTATCCCCAAAAAGCTGTAATCATGATACCAAGAGCAATCAAAATAAGTCCTGTCCCAAGTGCGACATAGAGTCCAATCAGCCCGAACTTTCGGGGTCGTTTTTCCTGTTTTCCTGCCAGGAAAAATCCAATAAGAAAGAGGAGGCAGGGTATCAACAATAGCGGCATGGCTAAGCCCGTAGCTCCAAAGATATCACCGCAGGCATTCCCTCCTATTACCGCAATTGCAGAATCAAGCCAAAGAGCAAAGATACCTGCGGCTATGATCAGACCAAAGGCAAAAGCCGTCCACAAAAACGCCACCCCGATCTTTTGCCTGGTGTTGCGACCGTCGCGACTGACAACATCATGATTATCTAACGACAACATATCTGACTCCTCTTCTATAATCTAATGTCTCTGCTCTTATATCCAGACCTTTCTGATTACCTCCCATTAATAAAATTAGAGAAGGCTTTCATAACACTGCAAGTTGCCGAATACGCCGAGCTATAACGCCAGGGTTTCTGTTTTGGATTATCCCAATAACTTGCAGTTGCCCTCGGAAGCTGATGCGCCGCTGGAGTAATATTCCCGTGCGCATATGAATCTTGCAAAGCATGTAATCCATAACCCAAATATATTGCAGCTTTTGTTGTATTTGACTTCCATGTTTTTTTCGCCAGGGAATAGTAATTATTATACCAATCACGACGTGTATCTTTTGATGCCAAGCCGAAGGTCGCGGTATTCCAAGGACTATTTGCTGTATTTGAGAGCGTAGCTCCGACAAGCTTTGCCCCTTTAGCGCGGTTAAAGTGCTTGGGGTTGTCAAATACCGTCAGACGTACCCTCTTTGAGTCAGAGGTAAAGTAAGTCTGATTAAGCTCATCCCAGGCAAACGTACGAAGTGTACCTGTGTCATCCTTTAAGACATAACCGTCTCCTGAGATCTGCTTGAGCAGTTCAACATTATAGGAAAAGTCAGTACCCAGGCCAAAAGGAAAGACCAGTGAAGACTGGGAATTATAAGTACGCCTCACCCCGTCAGATATCAACCCTGATGAGCCAATCTGCTTATCTGTTTGCGTAAAGACAAAGTTGCCCTGGCTTTTTTCTATCTTGCCAGAACCGATAGGTGTAGTCACCCCTTCATAATCCCAGTAATCCTGATCCCCCAGGCGTTTGGCAAGCTCATAGGAGTCTGCCACAGTAGAGGCACTTATATTTGAGGGCGTGCCATAGTATTTGACTGTTTTACCCTCCTCTGCCTGTTCAGTTCTTACTGCGCGAACCTGATAGTAGAGTGTTGTTGAATAATCGGTATTAGGAGAAGCAAAGTAATGTTCTTTAAGCCCTTCGGCCGAACTTTTCCAAGTGCTGATAGGCGCGGTAGGATCAAAAGAATACAGCACTTCATAGCTGATCTGCGGCAAGACGTTTTCTGCAGAAGCGCCATCCCAGCCCAGATAGGTCTTGTAGTCAAGCTTGTCGCGCGTAACTAAGTTGCTGGGAGCTGCTTTGCCTAAGAAGTCAATCCTGAAAACATCAGGTGAGATAAAGTTTGCGCTCACGCTTAGAGAGCTCAAGTCAGCTGTAGCAGAGCTACCGGCGCTGCGAGTCAACACTACCTTAAAGCAAGCGTTGGAAGCATAGAGTTTACCGCTATTTGCAAACACAGACCAGCTATCTGCGCTGATCTCTTTGTAAGGTGCGCCGTCACAAGAGACAAAGAAAGAAATCGTCGCATCGCCGGTTGCCTCTGTCTGATGCTGGAAAGAAAGCGAAGTAAACGGCAACGCTGAGGTTATCTTCTGAGTAATCAGTTCGGCAGAGGTGGAGTCAGCATCAAATGTGAATGTGCCGTCTTTAAAATGTCCGCCTGTGCAGCTAAAGGCGCTGGCGTCGTTTAAGTCTGCTGTATACAAAACCCCAGAACCTTGCCTGGCCGTAGATGTTGTTACAGAACCTGAAGTTGTACTGCCAAGGATCGTATAGTAGTCCCCTTCTGCGTAACGTGAATTATCGCTGAAGTCATCGGCAAATGTTGAGTTTTGCGCAACATTGTCTGAGTGCTTGAAAAGGCTTGTGTCAATATACCAATTAAACTCTGAAGAACCATAGTGGCCCGGGTTGGCAAGAGTAAAAAGGTCGCCTGTTGAAGTGACAACATTGCCAGCAGGGCAAGTAAGTTCTGAACCTGGCTGCCCGTAGAGTTCAGATGAGGAGACGGGGTTATAAACATCTAGCGTAGTCTCACTTACATTGCCCATGAGGTCTCTGGCCTCAAGTTTGAAGGTGTAAGTTTTTTGTGCTGGACGCGCTGCTGCCAGATCAAAGTAGGCAAGCGAGCTGTCAACTTTAGCGCTGTCGCCACTACCAACAAGTTCATAGCTGCTAGAAGGTGCGCCCGCCTCTTTGACAAAGACCTGGTAGCCAGAAAGGTAATCACTTTGCACACTGCCGGTAAGAATACCAGCGTTCATCTGAGTGAGAGCAACCTGCGGTCCTTCTATATGTACCGTAACGGTAAGAGAGCGTTCGTCGCCTGGTATCCCTTCATTTGACATTGCCCTCATCTTGATTTTATATGTGCCTTCGATTGGAATACCATGATCGTCTTCTGGGGTAAAGATGGTCAGACTGCCTGTGTCAGAGGAGTCAGTAATCACATCGCTGTAGTCTCCGCAAACCCCATCTGAGTCTATCGCGTATTGAATGCCCGCGCGCTCGCCGGAGCCTCCGAAAAATATCCAGTTTACGCTGAAGGCATTTGTGTTTTTAACAGGACTGTCAACACTGAGAACTGGCGCTGCAAGCCGGTTTGCGATTTGAAGATGAAGCGTCTTTGCAGGCGCCGCGTTTCCAGCCTTATCTTTGCCAGCATACGTTAAATCATACAGCCCGTTGGGATAGGTATTAGTAATCAAAGACATCGTTGAAGACATCGTTGCGGCAGGAGCTATGACCGTAGAACTTCCATCTGCTGTGTTTTTCAATGTTAAGGTCGCGGTGTCGATACCGCTGTGCGCCTCGGTCACAGTCATAGCTATTGTTATGGTATTGGCAACTACCACCGGATCAGAAGAGGTAGTCGTCGTGTCTGCAATAAGGTTTCCGGTGCTCGCTTCTGTAAGTTTGAAGTTCAGTACCGGGGCTACGGTATCTCTCCAGTAAGTGACCTGCGTGGCCGCGCCGATGTTTCCGGCTTTATCTACTGGGCGCACCCTGACTTCGTATTTGCCGCTGTCAGGAAAAAGACTTGCCGGTAGGGCCGTGGTACCTGACGTAGCTGCCGCAAGCGCTGTCAAGTCACTGTAGGCGCCAATAGCAGCCCCTGCTTTGTTTGCCTCTACCTGCAACTTGAAGGTATTGCCGCTGTAGGAAGGAGTGTCATTTAACCCCGACCAAACAAATGAAGGAGGCGTAGTTCCACCGTACCATCCGGATGCGGTGGCAGCAGGGCTTAGGCTCAAAGATCCGATCTTTGGCGCTGTAGCATCGTAGTAATAGGTATAGCTTTTCTCCGTACTGAGGTTACCTGCCCGGTCTTTTGCCCGTATTACCAAGGTATAGGCGCCCGGTGTTGCCGCTAAAAGATCTGATGTTGTAAAGGTGTAAGAACCACCTGCAAGCGCAAAGGAGGAGGTTCCCGTTGCCACGCTGTGCACCGTGCCTGTTGTGCCGTTGGGGCGTTTAACGTAGGCCTCCACGGTCAGCTTGCCAGCGCTACAAACCGGCTTATCGCTTCCTGATGACCAGGTAATCTTTGGAAGAGTCTTTGAATATGACGTGGTGGTGGTGGCCGGACTTACCGGAGACGCTGGCATCGTCAAGGTGGGGACCGTAGCGTCAATATGCAGCCATGCGCCTTTACCGGTGCTTACCGCCCCGTTTGAGTCATGGCCCCTGACATAGACGGCATAGCAGCCTTGTGCGTAGTTTGTAATCGGCAGAGAATAACCAGAGGTTGCCACGCTGTTTGAAGTATAGGGGGAATTAGCATACTCTTTGACATTGGTGGTAGCAACGCTGTGAGCCCCGCTTGTATCCGTTGTTCCATTAGCTATCCGGAACTCTACGCGGTCAAGATAGCTTGAGCTGATACCTGCCCAGGTAATCTTTGGAAGAGGATTGCCTGGCTTCCAGACATTAGGCGTTATGGTAAGCGCGGTAGCTGCGGTTGGCGGATTAGTGTAGGTTACTGTTATCTTGGGGCGATAGGATGCCGTAGCGGTTGTATAGCCGCAGAACTGGGTATAGTTGCTTAAGGTCTCATCTGTCTGGCGCAGCATCAGGCCGTATCCGGTATAGGTTCCGTTTGCAACCCCCTGCGCCCAACTTTTGATGTCAAAAGAGATATCATAGCTACTTGTTCCCGTTGCCTTGCTAACAATAGCTGTTGTGGCGCTATCTGGGCGCGTATTCCAGCACAGGTCAGTATAGGTATTAGTCTGTCCTGTCCCCGGCGCAAGTACCCGATGGACCCCAACGGTAATGTTTTTGGCGTAAGAGGAGTTATTGACCTGGCGCAAGGTTAAGGTGGCAGCCGTTACTGACTTGCCTTTAACGTCAGCATTGAAGTTTTCCCCTTTAAGGAAAGACCGCGAGGTCCCTTCACTGCCCTTGCCCACTGCCATCACGGTGCCATAACCAACCATATTGGCAAAAGAAGATCCGCCTCTGACAAAGGTGGTGGTAAGACCAGTGCCGGTCGTGGTGTTTGCGTAAGCACCCTGCCAGGTCAGTGTTGGGTCTATCGTAACAGGATAGACGCGATCAGGACTTTGAAGGTAATCATTGTCTGCCACTAAGGTAAGCAGATAGCTGTCCGGACTATCCTCTTTTTGCGCCAACGTAAAGTAAAGTGCGTCAGAGGGCGCGCCGTCTTTTGAGCTGTCTTTCATGGATGCTGCAGGTATTGTTGCAACCACGGTAGTGGTGTCATGTGAGTCAAACAGGACTACGCTGCGTCCGTCTTCTGCAAGCTGAGGGATCGTGCCTTTCAAGTTGAGGCTGTAGACAAAGGTATTAGCTTGCGGGACATCGTCAAGTACGATCTCTTCTTTAACGCCAATGTCTGAGGAAGTATATTCAAGATGCGCCGAGCTGTTTAAGTCATAGCGCGCCTTTAAGGGGACTTGCGTAGTGTTGTCATAGGCATCGGTATAGTTCTCTTTAACAGATACGGGATCTGTGGGAATATCTTGATACGCGCTTTGTTTGATGTCTATGTCATAGGCGCTTCTAGCTAAGGTAAGATCAGTCTTTGTATCGTCGATCATTTTTCCACTAACAAGCCCGTCGGTCTTATCAAGTACTTCTCCTACGTGCGTAAGGTTTTCAAACTTTTGGGCTGCAAACTCTGTGTTAGTAACAGGAGAAAGATCGATTGAATAGTTGCCATTAGTAAGAAGAAGCGGCGTTGCAGCATCAATTGCCTCAGGGAAGTATTGCTTCATGTCCCCCGCGTTGTTCTCATAGCGATAACCCGCCTTATCGCTTGATTTAAGCGAAGGGTCATAGTCAATCAGTTTGCCGTCCTTATCAGCAAAGCGTACCGGAGAAGAAAAGTATTCCGCAGTACTCTGACCGCTTGCGTCAGTATAGATGTTTGCGTCAGCCTCTTTCTTTAAGGTTGGCGGCGTGACATTTGCAGGAGGCTTAATCTGAGGCGTAAGGTCTGAGGCGCCATATGCATCAGTAGCAAGGCTACCTGCGGCTGTAACTGAAGCCGGAACAATCGCTAAGATCATCACGACCGAAAGTAGAATACAGAGCAATCTATAGATACGATTGCCGGAATAATTGCGGTTTTGCGCTGGTTCTGACAGTTGAATTGTCTGCTTCATGAGCTGTCCCTCCTTGCATTGTGCTTACTTAGATAAAGATAGTTCGAACAGCTACTGTTGCACCAGTGTGTTTTCACATGACTTTTGGAAATAGGCATACTCATGTGTTTTCACATGGGTGGTATTGTTCTTTTTGCGTTTTCGCAGGGGTGGTGAAAGGTGCAGGTCAGAACCTTAAGTGACGGTACTTGGCAGCCAGCGCCCCGCGTGGGCGTGTTCCCATCTTTGACATGACATCCCCAATGTGGTTTTGCGCAGTACCTTTTTCAATGGTTAGCGCCTGCGCAATCCGCCTTGCGTTCATGCCCTTAACTATCAGTTTGAAGACCTCTTCTTGGCGAGGAGTAAGTTGGTATTTGGTAACGACATCCTGGAGGGTCTCTTCATCCGCCTCGCTTGATTCACCTGATTGTTTATTCTGTGCGCGAGTAGCTATATAAAACAAGAATATTAAGATAAGCAGCGCGCAGAGAATAATCGTTAACGTCAGGTGAAATTCCAGCCGTTGTTCAAAGACCGTCTGTGAAATACCCAGCACATGAAGATTCAACAAACCCTCGCTTGCAAAGTATATAAGCAGGCCAAATCCCGCAATAAAGCCCTTATGGGGACGTCTTACCGCCACCATCGCACAGAGGATGCAAACAAGAAACACGCAGCCTTTCTCCCCAAGGTTGAATAGAAGATAGATCATTGCGTTTCCCATAAAGGAGACTTCAAGAAAAAGGGCAGCAAGGCAACCCAACACCATCAATGCGATTGGAACAACCATATTCATCACACTGAACCGTTTATCTATCCAATACCCCAGAAGAGCCGCAAACGGAACACGAAGAATGATTATCGCAAAATAGAACCATGGTATCCCAGCCAACCCCCCTTGTTTTTCCAGACTTCCGGAGTTCATTACCTGGCCCAGGGCAATCAAAATCACCAGCCCAATCAGCAAGATGCGCAGGTTACGCGGAGAGATAGCCGCGTCTTCAAGGGGCCTGGTTACCCCACTTTTTCTGCTGCATACCAGCCAAAGAAAGAACACAACAAGCAAAAGTACTGACAGAATCACAAAGCCCAAGGTAGTAATGGGCACCTTTGGAAGAAGATTTGAAAAATAGCGATAGCTCATGCTCAGAGGAAACACTGCTACCGAGTAAAGGCTTGCGGAAATACCGACCTTTAGCCCCAGATGTTCAACGGCGCTGTTTTCGAGAAAACTCACCAGTGAGGTACAGACAAATACCCCAATCAGGATACCAAATAGGGTAGCCATCAGAAGAGAGAACCGCGCTTTGTCAACGGCTAATACCCCCATGCTATATAGCAAGAGAAGAAGCGGAGTATAGCTGCGATACGTGCGGCAGAAATCAGAAAAGAAATGTTCAAGTACTCCATAAACTACGATCCCCACAGGGATCATCAGCAGTACGCTATCCCCCGCGGCACTAAAGCGTCCGCTGGTTGCATAGATAAGCTCAGCAGCGATACCAACCGCCACCATAGAAAGGCAGAGCGCCAGAAAAGGGTGCGCTTTTCTCTTGTTCAGCAGAGCAGAATATTTATTGGTACTCATTAAGCCTCACTCAAGTTCTCAGGTTTGTGTGCCTTCTTCACGTGCTGAGTATCATCAATTATAGCGATAATTGTAATGTTGTTACAATAGTTATTTTTAAATAGCTGATATTTTGGTGAATTCTAGTCAAAGAAGCTCCTGGGTCAGCTGGATTACTTTGCTGAGCAGATGGCTGGTGGTGTGGGGCAGTAGTTGGGGACGTGGTTGAGGATGCGGGCGCCGAAGGGGTCTTGCAGGCCGGCCAGCTGGTAGGCTACGTGGGCGTGCAAGCACTTGAGGGCGGTAGGGTCGGCCTGGCCAGCCAGGCCGGTACCTGCGCCGGGGGCGGCTGTGGCGCCCTGGCCGCAGGCGGCTGCCTCGGCGGAGCGGCCCGCGCGGAAGCGGGCGTCTGCTGCCAGCAGGTCTGCGCGCAGGGTTGCGTCTGCTGCCAGTTGCGCGCGCAGGGTGTCCAGCAGACCCTTGCTCTCTTGGGTTGCGCACTCATGGCAGAGCGCCGGACAGGTCAGATACAGCCAGGTTGGAAAGGGGGTCCCGTCGTCAAGCAGCGGGGGCGAGGCGATGACCTGCGGGCAGCCCCGGGCGCAGCGCACCGCAACCCGCCAGGGGCTGCGCGGCGTGCGGCCCAACTGGCGCGCCACGCAGGCTGCATCGGCAGGACGCGCCGTCGCCATGCGCCGTCACCGGCCCGTCGCGGTCATCGCTTACTCCGCGCCAAACAGCCGGTCAAGAAAATCGGTCCAGGCGCCAAAAGGCTGCTTGACCGTCGTAAGATTTTCCAGCGCGGTCACCTTTGAGGTCTCTGCTGAGGTTACGGGCTTGCCATCGCGCGTCACGATGACCACATGGTCGCCCTTATCAACAAGATTCAGTTCGCGGCGCGCATAGGCCGCTACGCCCGGGGTGGTCTCCAGGCTTTTTACCTCGTCTTCAAGCTGGGCGTTATAGGCCTTGACGGCTTCAAGTTTGGCGCTCAGGACACGCTCATTGCGCGCCTGATGATAGGCGATCTGTAGCGAGGGGTAGTACCAGAAACCGATGATTGCTGCCAGCACAATAAGCGCCAGCGGCACAATGATATACCAGCGGCCCAGAAAGCTGACTTTGCGCGCGGGGGCCTTCTTTTTTCTGGCGGGCGCGGGCGCGGGCGCAGGCGCGTTTTTTGCGGGCGCTTTCTTTGCTGACGCCTTCTTTGCCGGCGCGCCCTTCGCGGGCGGCTTCTTGCGTGGCGGTGGCGTCGTGCGACCTGCGCGGGGGGAATTTTTGCGGCGGGGCTCCTCGCCCATACTCAGTCCTCGCGTTCAACCCGGGGGATAAGCATCAGCTGAATGCCTTCGTCAACACGCCTGACGGTGACCTCATCGCGCGCAAGGCGATGGGTCGCGGTGCGCAGGTTGCCATACAGGCGCGGCAGGCCGGCGGCGTTAGTGGTAATGAGCACCGCGCGGTCCCCGCCCGCCACAAAGTAGCGTACCAGACGGGTCGCGGCGCCGCGGGGCACCGGATAGGGCACATGGATGGTGCGCGCGGCCAGGGCCCAGGCTTCCTCTGCGCGGATTGGCCGGAGCTCTGCGCGGCACTCCACATGCAGCAGCACGGCGCGTCGTATCATGTCGATATCCTGCGGAAGATATGGGCACTTCAGCGTAGCCTCAGCAGGATCAGGAGCGGCGTCTTTGCGGGAGGCCGCCGCAGGCGCTGGCGCAGCCGCAGGCGCCGGTTCCGCCGCCGCTCGCCCCTGCCCCGCCTGGCCGCCCTGGCCGCCCTGCCGGGACAGCAGATCCGCCGGCTCCGCATGCTCCGTAAGAAAGCGCGTGGCGACCTCAAAGCCTTCAAGCGCGGCGCCCCGGGTCAGGTAGGCCCAGTCAAGCGAGCCGTCATCAGGCATGACCACCAGGATGCTCTTTTTGACCAGCCCAACCAGCTCGGTCAAAAGCGCCAGCAGGCCAATACCGCGGCGCGCGGGGAAGCTGATGATCGCCAGATCAAACGGCGTATCCTGCTGCTTAATATCCTCGGTAAAGCCCTCGACGATCGTCAGGTGCTTATCGTTAATCGCGCGCAGGAACTTCTCTACAAACACAGAGGAAGGCTCAAGCGCCGTCACTTCCGCGCCGCGCGCCAGAAGCAGGCGCGTCAGGATGCCGGTCGCGGCGTCAACTTCCAGGACGCGCTGCCCCGGTTTGATCTCGCTTAAAACCCACTCCGCAAGCTCCTTGAACATACGCCGGGCGCCAAAGTTTGCCCCCTCGTGCGTGGCCGCGCGATCACGGCGCAGCATCAGAGAGTCAAGCGTTGTCCCAAAGCGAGCGTCAGGAAGCTGAGAGGAAGACATGATTTACACCTCGATGTTATAAAAGGCGTCAAGACCGGGATAGATGCCGGTCCCGGCAAGTTCTTCTTCAATGCGCAGCAGGCGATTGTATTTGGCAACCCGGTCGCTGCGCGCGGGCGCGCCGGTTTTAATCTGGCCCGCGTTGACTGCCACGGCCAGGTCGGCGATAGTCGTGTCTTCAGTCTCGCCACTGCGGTGAGAGATGACGCAGGCGTAACCGGCCTGCTTGGCCATCTCTATGGTCTCCAAGGTTTCGGTCAGGCTGCCAATCTGGTTGACCTTGATGAGTATCGCGTTGGCGACCCCGCGCTTAATGCCTTCTGCCAGGCGCGCGGTGTTTGTGACAAACAGGTCGTCGCCCACCAGCTGCACACGCTTGCCCAGGCGGTCGGTCAAAAGCTTCCAGCCGTCCCAGTCGTTTTCTGCCATGCCATCTTCAAGGCTGATGATGGGGTACTTTTCGACCAGGTCCGCATAGAAGTCAACCATCTGGGCACTGGTCAGCTCGCGACCCTCGCCCGCCAGCACGTAGACGCCGCGCTCGCTGTCATAGAACTCGCTGGATGCCGGGTCCATCGCAAAGCGGATCTGCGTGCCCAGCTCATAGCCCGCCTGCTCGACAGCCGTGGCCAGAAGCGCCAGGGGCTCCTCGTTGCTCTGCAGATTGGGAGCAAAGCCGCCCTCGTCGCCAACCGCCGTAACCAGGCCGCGCTCTTTCAGGACGTCTTTTAGGGTGTGATAGATCTCGACACACCAGCGCAGGCCTTCGGTAAAGCTCGGCGCGCCCACCGGCATGATCATGAACTCCTGCAGGTCAACGTTGTTGTCGGCGTGCACGCCGCCGTTGAGCACGTTCATCATCGGCACAGGCAGCTTGCAGGCGCCAGCTCCGCCCAGGTAGCTGTAAATCGTCAGCCCGGTCGACTCGCTTGCCGCGCGCGCCACTGCCAGCGACGTGCCCAGGACCGCGTTGGCCCCCAGGACGCTTTTGTTGGGCGTGCCGTCCAGGGCCAGCAGCATCGCGTCGATCGCGCGCTGGTCGCAGGCGTCCAGACCAAAAAGCGCCTCGGCGATAGGGCCGTTGACGTTGGCTACCGCGGTCGCAACGCCCTTGCCGCCAAAGCGGGCCGGATCATTGTCGCGGAGCTCGATTGCCTCAAGCGAGCCAGTCGAGGCCCCGCTTGGCACAATGGCCGTACCAAACGCGCCGTCATCAAGCGTGACTTCTGCCTCCAGCGTAGGGTTACCCCGCGAATCAAGAACCTCGCGGGCAAACACATCAACGATCTCAGACATTGAAGCCTCCTTTGTTACTTGCCGGCAGGACTGCTCTTTGTAGTAGTGTCCTTCTTGGCGCGGTAATCCTTAACCTCTTTATCATACACGACGATCTTAGCTTTTTTATGCAGATCGGCGAGGAGATTCTGAGCGGTTTTATTACGCTGCGTGTTCAGCAAGTTGGTTTTGATGCTGGCCGAGGCCTCCTGAAGCGTCTTTGTGCTTGCTTCATGCGCATCGGTCACCTTCAGGATGAAGAGCCCGGAGCTTGACTTGATGACCGCGCTGATCTCGCCCTTGCCCAGATTGTTCACAGCCTCCTGCTGAGTCTTATCCAGCGGCGGGATCGCGCGCGTCCAGCCTAAAACGCCGCCCTGCGCCGCGCTTTTTGCGTCAATCGAGTTCTTCTGGGCAAGCGTCGCAAAGTCCGCGCCGCCCTTAAGCTGCTTGAGCACATCGTCGGCTTTTGCCTCGTCTTTGAGGGCAAACTGTATCTGCGCGACCTGCTTATCTTTGGCCACCACAAACTCTTCTTTGTGCGCGTTATAGTAGGCCGTGACGTCTGAATCGCTGATGGAGCTTTCTGGGACAAGCTTCTCCGTGATGCCCTGGAAGATCAGCTGGTATTTAAGCTGGGTCTTTAAGGTGTCCAGCGTATAGCCTTGCTGCTTCAGCTTTTCGTCAAACTGCTGCTGCGAGCTGTACTGCTTCTTGATCTTATCGACTTCCTGGTTGACCTGCGCGTCGCTGATGTTGACGCCCCGGTTTTTGGCCTCCTGCATGATAAGTTTCTGGCTGACCAGCTCATCAAGCAGCGAACTGCGGACCTGCGCCGCAGAGATCCCGCTGTTGACCGTAAAGAGCTGCGGGTTCTGCATTTTGAGCTTGGCGACAGCCGCGTCCAGTTGCTTTGCGGTGATCGAATCGCCGTTTACGCGCGCAGCCAGCTTGCCGGTACCGATAGTGATGGTCCCCGCCCGCAGCAGCAGGACCAGGACCACGGCAATAGCCACAACCACAACTGCGGCTGCAGCCACGATGAGGACCTTTGGATTAAGCTTGGAGTCGCCTTTGGCCTTCTTGTTTTCATCTTCCAGCGCAAACAGCACCGGCCCCTGCGCCAGCGCCTCATCTTGCCCGGCGTCAGAATCGACGTCTGCGTTGGCGGGGGCGAGGACGGCTGCGGACTTCCGGGACTTTTTGGGCTTCTCCGGCTTCTCCCGCTTCTTGGGTTTTGCTGGTTTTGCTGGTTTTGCTGGTTTCTCCGGCTTCTCGGCTTTCTTGCGCTTTTCCGGCTTCTTATGGTGTTCTGACCTCTCCGGCTTCTCCGCTTCGTGCTCGTGTTTTTTGCGCTCTGCGCGCGACGGCAATAAGTCCTCGCCCGGCGTTTGCCCGGCGGCCCCTGACATTATTGGCTTCGCATCTGTTGAAGCAACCGGTGATCCTCCCCCTGAAGGACGCAGTTCAAATTCTCCCCTGGTGTCGTTGTTTTCCATTCGGGAACTCCTCATCTTCGCTACCCTTACAACATGTTTGTCCGTCTTATTCAGCCCGCTTCGGATTCACAATGTAACTATCCGTTACTGCTCAGACTGAAACACTATAGCATCCACCAGAGTGGCAGAGGCGTCTGCCACATTCTTTCCATAAGGTAGATGAGCGCTTAAAATGCGCGAGCGCGCCTCGTAGGTCACGCCCAGCGGCGCCAGTTCCTCGCGTAGCTCGGCTGAGGGGGTAAATCCTTTGATCTTCAGGTCGTGGCCCGGGGCCGCTGCGGCGGCGGACGAGGCGGGCGGGGCGGCGGGCGTGGGTGTTGCGGCGGCGGGCGGGGCGGGCGTGGCGGGGGCCACCGCGATGCCGGTCGCGCCCAGGGCCGCGCAGCCCAGGCGGATGCGTGCCAGCGCGATGAGGTTGCGCGCCGGTTCTGGCAGCGCGCCATGCTCTGCGCACAGCTTTTCTGTGAGCGCGTCCAGGTGCTCGCGATTGCGGGCGGCAGCGATGCGGCGGTACCAGAGCACGCGCGCGCCCAGCGCGGGCAGGTACTCCTCGGGCAGAAACGCGGGCACGCTGATCTCGACGCGGATGTCCGGGAAGGCGACCGTCTCGGCAGATGACAAAATTACCCCTGGGGTAATTTTGTCATCTGCGCTCTCCTGGTCCTCATCGGCAAGCGCGGCAGCCAGCATCGTGGCAAACAGGTCGAAGCCCACTGCGGAGAGCTGCCCGCTCTGCTCTGCGCCCACCAGGCTGCCAGCCCCGCGGATCTCCAGGTCGCGCATCGCGATCTTGATGCCGCTGCCCAGCTCATCGTGTTCCGCGATGGCCTGCAGGCGCTCGACCGCGCGGGTAGTCAGCGTGCCGTCGCTCGGGTACAGGAAGTAGGCGTAGGCGTGCACATGGCTGCGCCCCACACGGCCCTTGAGCTGGTAGAGCTGCGAGAGTCCCAGGCGCTGCGAGTCCTCGATGATGAGCGTGTTGGTGTGGGGGTTGTCGATGCCACTCTCGACGATGGTGGTCGAAAGCAGGACGTCAATTTGGCCCGCGGCAAAGCGCTCCATGACCTGCTCAAGTTCGGCGTCCCCCATCTGGCCGTGCGCGACGCCGATGCGGGCCTCCGGCACCAGGTCGGTGGCGCGGCGCAGGGCGTCATCGATATTGCGCACCCGGTTGCTGATGTAGTAAACCTGGCCGCCCCGGCCAATCTCGTGGCGTATCGCGTGGGCGATGATGTCGTTTGAGGCGGCCTGGACCTGGACGTGTATGGGGTGACGGTTGGCCGGCGCCGTGTTGATGAGGCTTAGGTCGCGCACGCCGGAAAGCGACATCTGGAGCGTGCGCGGGATCGGCGTGGCGCTCATGGCCAGCACATCAATCTGCTCGCGGAAGTTTTTGAGCTGCTCTTTATGCTGCACGCCAAAGCGCTGCTCCTCGTCGATGATGAGCAGCCCCAGGTCGCGCGGCACGACGTCGGCAGAAAGCAGCCGGTGCGTGCCCACCAGCACATCGACCGTGCCGTCCGCAAAGCCTTCGAGCGCGCGGCGGATCTCTGCGGCGCTGCGAAAGCGCGAGAGCACCTCGACCGTGGCGTTAAAGCCCTCGAAGCGCTCCGAAAAGCTGGTGAAGTGCTGCTGCGCGAGGATGGTCGTCGGGCAGAGCACCATGACCTGCTTGTGGTCGCAGATGGCCTTGAAGGCCGCGCGGATCGCGACCTCGGTCTTGCCGTAGCCCACGTCACCGATGATGAGGCGATCCATCGGCCGGGTTGACTCCATATCGGCCTTGACGTCTGCGATGGCCGAGCGCTGGTCTGCCGTCTCCTCGTAGGTAAAGCGCGCCTCCATCTCATGCTGCTGCAGGGTGTCTGGGCTAAAGGCATAGCCCGTGATGTGGCTGCGGCGCGCGTAGAGGTTGGTGAGGTCAAAGGCCATCTGGCGCGCGCTGGCTCTGGCCTTTTCTATCGCGTGCAGCCACGACTTGCCGCCCAGGCGCGTCACTTTTGGCGCGCTGCCGTCCGCGCCCACGTACTTGCTGATCTTGTCGATCTGGTCGACCGGCGTGTACAGCGTGTCGCCCGCGGCGTACTGCAGGTGCAGGTAGTCGCGCGTCACCTCATCGACCGTACGCCGCGTGAGCTCGGTGAACAGCGCGATGCCGTAGTTGACGTGCACCACGTAGTCGCCCGGCTTAAACGGGAAGGTCAGCAGCGTCTTGTCGATGCTGCCGTGGTCTGCTGCGTTGGCGCCGGCGCCGACGTTGGCGCCCGCATGCGCGCCCGCGCCCGCCCGCGCCCGTCGCGCGCTTTCCGGGAAGAGCTCAGCTGTGGTCAGCAGCGCCAGGCGCGCCTCCTCGATGACGCAGCCGCCCGGCAGGTCGGCGTCCAGCAGGCAGATGACCCCGGCGTCCAGGTCATCGGGCCCGCCGACCGTCATCGACGCCGAGACCAGCACGTCAGTCACATGCTGGCGATGGTGGCGGTCCGGCAGCGCAAAGGCAACCCGGTAATGCTCGCTGATGAGCCGGCGGACAAAGGCAACCAGCTGCTCGTCACGGCGCAGCGGAGGTATCGTGCGCGCAGCCAGGCGCACGTCTGCGGGGGCGTTGCCGGCAAGCGTCAGGATCTGGAGGCGAGCGCCCGCGCCAAAGTCGAGGCGCGCTGGCGCGATGAACAGCCCCTGGAGGAGCTCGGCCGCAGGCTGCTCTGCCTGCGGGCCGCGGCTGCGGCTGCGGTTGCGAGTTGCGGGGTCCCAGGGGCGCGCCACCACATCCAGCGCGGAGGCAGCCGTCTTGCGCCCGCGCGAACTTGCGCCCGCGCGCAGATGCGCCAGGGATCTGAAGCCCGCGCTGCGGGCTGACTCCCCCAGCTGCTCCATGCGCCGGATCGCGTTGTCAAAGATCACCTTGGGCTCAACCAGTATCGTGCGGACCTCATCATCAATCCAGGCAGCCAGAGGCTCTGCGTCGGCCTGCAGCAGGGGCAGATAGCGCCCAATGCCGGCAAAGCGGATACCGTGCGCCAGCTGATCTGCGTGCTGGGCAACCTGCGGCTGCGTGGCAGCAAGAGGCGCCAGCATCTCGGCAGCAGCGCGCGCTGCCGCTTTGCTGGGCGCCAGATCGCAGACCGGATAGAGCGCCGCGGCCTCAAGCGGGCTGACCAGCTGCCCGGAACCCGGCACATAAGTCCTGATGCTCTCGACCTCCTCGTCAAAAAAATCAATGCGCAGGGGCCGCGCGGGTAGAGGTTGATAGACAGAGAGCGTATCGCCCTGCCACGCAAAGCTGCCCTCGACGTCGGCGCGCGTCTGGCGCGCATAGCCCATCTGGACCAGGCGCGCAGCAATTGTGGCAAAGTCAACCGTCTGGCGCAGCGTAAACTGCAGCGGCGCAAACTGCCGCAGGCGCCGCGGGACCATAAGCCGCAGGCAGGCGGCGGCAGCCGTCACGATCAGGACCGGCTCATGGCCGTCAAGCGCCGTCAGCGCCCGCGCGCGCGCCAGAAGCTCCGCCGGGGCCGCCTCATGGTCCTGCCAGGGCAGGTCACTGCGCTCCGCAAAAATCAGCACCCGGCTGGCGCCGACCAGCGTTGCCAGCGCGCGCGCGGCGCGCTGCGCCTCAGGGGCCGTGGGCTCGACCACCAGCGTGCAGGCAGGTTCCTGCAGGAACTGCGCGGCAATGAAGTAGTCGCGCGCAAAACTGGGGAGCGCCAGAGTGACGTCGTCTCCGGCGTGCAGAGACGCAACGATCCCGGCAAAAGCGGGGGTCGTCGTTATGGGATGGATAATGCGACTTGCGGCAGGCGCCTGCGAAGTACTCATGGCCCTATTGTAGCACGCGGCCCGGGTGTTGAATTTTTGAACTGCTGTAAGCCCTTGCGCACACCATAACAACAGCTAATGCAGAGGAAAGCTAGGCAGTAGGCTCTTTTTGCCTCAATATTTTATTAAGTAAATCATGCGCTTTCGAAGGATCAAGGATATAGTCCTCGTCAAAATCACCATAGATATAGAAAAATGTATCGTTGGCAACTTCATCATTAGTCTCCCCCACAACATCAGAAAAGCGTGCAACGCCATCACCGCGAGACATTATATGAGTTTTATGTCTATCAATACTCTTAAGCTTTAGTTTGGCGTCCACGACAACAGGATTCATTATTCCGGCTAACTGAAGTTCATCAAGAATGGATCCTTCTGGAAATTTGTAATGCATTTGAGAAGTTTTGCTGGGTTCCACTAATTTGTCACGCAGCACCTTGATGTCAGGCTCTTTTATGCCCTCAATCGCCTTCCTGTACTCAAAATAAGTTTTCCAAACAGGACGTTGATGTTTTCGCGAAAAGAACGACGAGAAATACCGTTCAATAATTTCTGACTTATTGTCGCCAAGGTCTCTGTTTTCAAGCAAGATTCTTTTAAATAACGCCAGCATATCGCTGTCGCCACTTCGATAAAATTGGTATCCAATTTTTTTATATTCTTGCCGAGGATTAGCTTTATGATAATAAGAATCCAAACCCAGAATAACCGGAATCTGAAAATCCGGGTCATTTTTTTGGGCATGTTTGCAGCTCTCGCAAGATATAAACTCAAGCTTCTTTGAGCCGAATTTTGAGACTTTTTGATGCGCCTTGCAACAAAGGAATCGTGCCGACAAACGCAACATATAGCACAAAAGAAAACTTGAATGATACAAAACCTTTGGATGTGTATAGACCCACTGGTACTCAAAATTGCGAGAATCGAGAGCCATTTGGAATACACTTAAGCATGCTCGATCATATACTAACTCATATTCAACGCGATCTGCGTTATCAGCCCAAAAGACGTTTGTCTTGTTCTGGAATGTCTTTCCACAAACGGCGCCGGTAAACTTTCCCATTAGATGCGTAGATTTCTCACATTCCAACTTAAAGTCGGGGATATTCGTCGTGCCCTCGAAGCAAACCTCACTATCCCTTAGCTCTGATTCGATAACATTTGCAGGATTCTTCTTTGGGGAAGTACCATCAACAAGAATCCAGTCACAACCTGCATTTTTTTGGACTTCAGGTTCTCCGGCAGCATTATATTGACTGTGCTGAATGTTAAAAATACCTCGCGCCTTAAAGCCAGGCTGTTCACAGGTTTTCTTACTTAATAACACAGTGCCAGTTAGCCATAACCCGTCAAGCTCTGCATCCTTGAACTCAATGCCATTTATCACGAACACTGGCGCAATGGTGAGCGAGTTTAATAACCGCTGAAAGTCAATCGTACCACTCTCAAGTCCCGCATTGTATGCGTCACGCATTATATAATCAAGACTATCGACATCCAGAGTGTCGGACTTCAGCAAAGAAATAAAGCAATTCTTTAAAGACTGCTCAGCGGCATTATCAGTCGTAAATTGAGAGTATTTCATCCCGATAATGGCGCGCGCGATAAATTCAATATCGCTCAATCGCGACTTTTCTGTTACAAAAACATTATCGGAAAGTAAAGTTTTGCAGATTGTCCAGATAGCATCACTATACTCTATTGCAACCATCGTCGCGCTTAATTTTTCATGCTCAGCTGCATCCCAAGAATTAAATGAGCCTGCTTCATAGTTAATATAATAGTCATCACAAAAAGCAACCGAGGAATATGTTTCAAGCATTACTTTATCCAAGATGCTAATATTTCGACCTTTTAATTTATCGGCCTCAGTAACTATCCTCCCCTTAAGAGATTCCAGCCATGTTTTTGTCATCTTCTCCTGGGCAAGACCTAAATAGATTTCATAGGTATGAGAAAAGGGGGCATGAGCGCAGTCATGCAAAAGACACGCAAGAGAGAATAGGAGTTCATATTTATCCCACCAAGATTCAGAAAGTTGGGGTTGAGTTTGGTCTGCATTTTCTATCTGCAATAATGTAAGCTCTGCGCAACCTAAAGTTATCTCATCCTTTATTGCTTTAGTCGCATTCGCCCGAAGGCTGGAAAAGGCGTATTTTCCCAAGAAATAGGTCCCAAGAGAATGAATAAAGCGATCATGTCGAGCAGCAGGAAATATAGACTTCATGCCCGTTTGTTCGACATCGTGCAATCGCTGAAAAAGTTCCGTGTCTATGATGTGAGAAACAACTACTCCAGGCACATGAATATAGCCATGTACACTATCCTTAAAGCTTTTGAGTTGCCTCGGCAGATTACTCATGTACGCCAGCTAGGCGACAGCCAAAATATCTGATGCCTGCTCAGTTAACATATGGCGAAAATCAGCCCGCGCCTTCTGAAGCGCATCAAGAACTGACTGGGATGCATAGCGCATATTAATGCTACTTAATTCCGCATCAGTAATGCCATTCCCGTAATAGACAATCGCATCATTAAACTTAACGAACTTATTTTCTGCGGCTGCAAAAAACTCATCTTTCCCGTTTTTTAGGTCAATAATTGCAAAACAGCAGACTCCGTCACTGGGTTTCAGCTGTGAGATATGTTCACTCAAAGCAGAACAAAACTGAGAGATTTCATCTGCATCTAAAGAGGTGGTTATACTTGTTGCTGCAGCAAACGCATTATAATATATAACCTCACTGCGAAATAGATACGACACGAAACACTCCTTGCGGTCTCAGTAATTCTGCTTCCAGCGTAGACTTACTTGAAGATAAACACAGACTCTAGTATAAAGTAGTTTCCAATGGTGTCAATCAGCCAATTGTCTAGTGGTTACTTGGGCTCCATCAAGCCTACACCAGTCACGTCTTCAGTTGATCTATTGCGATCTTTCAGGTAAGGATAGAGAGTTCCTGATAGCAATGTCTGAAGATAGTGATGCCAGCAGCAGGCTCACTTTGCTTCTGCTGCGGGGCAGAGGTCGCGCAGGACGCAGGCGTCGCAGCGGGGGCGGCCCGCGATGCAGACGCGTCGCCCGTGGGTGATCATCTCGTAGTTGACCCGGTACCAGTGCTCATAGTCAAAGACCTTGCAGAGGTCGCCTTCTGTCTGCGCCGGCGTCTTTGCCTTTGACAGCCCCAGCTTGTGCGCAATGCGAAAGACGTGCGTGTCGACCGCAATGCCCTGCACCATGCCGTAGCTTTCTGCCAGCACCAGGTTGGCCGTCTTGCGCGCCACGCCCGGCAGACAGATCAGCTCCGCCATCGTGGCCGGGATCTGGCCGCCAAACTCCGCCACAGACATGCGCGCCAGACCCAGCAGGTTCCGGGCCTTGTTGTGGAAAAAGCCGAGCGAGTGGATGATGCGCTCCAGCTCTTCAAGGTCCGCAGAAGCCAGCGCCGTGGCGTCCGGGTAACGCCCAAAGAGCTCCGGCAGCACCTTGTTCACGTTGTCATCGGTCGTCTGCGCAGAAAGCGAGATCGCCACCACGCACTGATAGGGGTCGCGGAAGTGCAGCGAGGGCACCGGCGCGCCGGGGTACTCCTCCTGGAGCCGGCGCGCTATCTCTGCGCCACGCGCCTGCGTCGCAGGCCCAATGCGAGAGACCGCCTTGGGATAGTCAAAGCCCAGGTCCTTCTGCTTGCTTGTTGTCATCGCTACTCCTCACAAAGGCGCGCCGGGTCGTCGCGGGGCTGACGCTTGGCTCCGCCAAAACAGTCCGCCGGACTGTTTTCCGGGCGCTGTGCACCCTACGGGCGGTTGCCAATTACAACCACCACAGCTGGCGCCTGGTGGCACATCACTCACTATACCGCTTTACGGCGCCCCATGACTGCCAAAACAACAAACCACCCCGATTTGAAGCTGGTTATTTTGTAAAAATAGTGGTGGTTATTTTGTAAAAATGAGAGCGACTGCTGGCACTGCCGACGCAACTGTTGTGGCAACAGTAAGCGCTCCCGGGCTCCCGGGATGAGCGGGGTGAGCAGGCAGACATCAATCCCCACCAAATGCCCCAGGATGAGCAGCCCGCTCTGGGGGAGGAAGTGCGGGCTGCTCGGGAGAAATATGAATTAGAGGCAAAGAGGGAAACGCCTCTAATCACCAAGGTTAGTGCGCCGACGACGTCGGCGGGCGCCAAACAGGAGCGCTGCTCCGGCGCCGGCCAGGACTACCGGGCTGACCAGCGCAATGCTGTCGCCTGTCTTAGGCAGGCCGAGGCCGGAGCCTGGGCCAGCAGGAGTCTTGGGCTTGGCTTTTGGTGACTTCGTGGGGATATAGATCACCCAGTCACCGTCATCATCAAGGCCCCACTCGGTACCCTTAGGCGTGTAATCTGACGGCGGCGTCTCGCCAGTTTTGGGCTTACGAATGTGCTCAGGCTGGTCCAGGACAAAGATCACGATCGATTGAATATCGCTTTTGAGCCCCGGCGTGTCAGTAACTTGCAGCGTGATGATGTAACCGTCCCCGCTCGGGTAGTTGACGATGCTCCACGTGATGTTGGAGTAGCCATTCTCCTTAAGCCAGGAGAGCGGAATGTCTTCTTCTGCGTCAGTGATGCTCACGCCTGCAATGCGCAGGATGTCATCTAAGGTAAGCTCGACCGGCTTACGAACGTAAATGGTGTCATTTTCAACGTTGATAACCGGCGGTGTATCAGGATAGTAGATATCAAAGGTCGTAACATCGTCACCAGAGACCGTCCAGTTGTTGCCCACCGGAACACCGTCCCCAAAGCCGTAGGGCTTGTGAGCGTTCAAGAGCCCGGACGGATCCACCTTGTCACCCGGCTTCCAGGTACCCGGAACAGAGTCGGTTACTATCACTTCGCCATCTGCGGTCCAGAGGTGGTAGCGCACCTGTACGGTATAGGACGGTTCAATCTGCGGCTCTACTACTGCAGGCTCATAGATATAGATGATGTTTTCATCCTGTAACACCGTGGGAATAAGCGGAATCAATGCAGGCGGATAGCCCTCCTGCAGGGGGTTAGAGTCATTACCAAACTTGTAGCCAATATAGTTATAGCCGCCTATCGTTGCAGGAGGACCCGAACTATAAAACGGATCGCCCCCGTCTACCGAGGTGGGTATATCCGGGGCAAGAACAGTCGGGACATCTTCACCGTCTGCTAAAGCTACATGGAACTTTTCTGTGACTGTATAACTTGTAGCGTAATACAAGGTGATATCTGCAGGAGCATCTACTGTACCCGGGCTACCCGCAACAGTAGTCAGGCCACCGTCAAGAGAATAGGCAGAGGTGTAGCTGTAGTCCTTAGAGGTAACACTGTCAGTAAGCGTGTCTATGACTGCGCTATCACCGTCAAAGTCAGACGGCACAAAATAGATAGCATCCGGATGCAGGACATGAGAAGGGTTGCCTTTCTCTACATAGTGAACCGTGACCGCCTTTTGCGTGGTGAAGTAGAGCGTGACGTCCTTATCCCCCGTCATCTGAGCGGCGCTAAAGGTCGGCACGGATCCGTCAGGATAGACCGGAGAGTTACCCGGAGCTAACGCAGGCGCGGGCATTGCCTGGTCTTTGACTGAGCCGTCCCCATTAGCTGCATAGTTGAAGTAGGTATAGGTAGTACCGCTGACGCCAATCAGGTCAAAGTAGCTGTTGAGCAAGTAGTAGTCAGTATTGGGGTTTACGCCTGCAACCGTCGGACTGGCAATCTCGGCGCCATCCTGATCTACGTAGTGGATCGTGACCGTCATGGCTGTTTTCTTGTAATAGAGAATGATCGTCTCATGGTTGGTGGTTTCAAAGTCCGAGCCATGCAAAGGAGTAGTGCCATCATCAAAAGCAGGAGCAGGCACTCCGGTCTGGATGTCAGCATCAATGCCAACTCTCTTGTAGCCGTAGTAGGTATAACCATACAAAGACGTGGTGGAACCTTGGATGTTGTAGGCGTCCCCTGCCGAGACATCAGTGTTCAGGTCATCATCGAGAACCGTAGCGTTAGTCCCTGCGTCATAGATACGGTACTGTTCGGTGACACCCCACCCCGCTTTGAGTTGATGAAACGTTGGATTAGTGGGCTGAGGCCCTACATAAGCGATGTTCTTAAAAGTAGTCTCTGACGCAAGGCCGGTGCCTACCGTTACCGTTACCGAGACATCAGTTGGCAGCATATCATTAGGCACCAACCAGGTGATCTTTTGCCCATCACGTTGCCAAGTAATAGCGTTATCATCTGGGATGGCACTCTTTGTTCCGGTGATAGAGGATTCATCGATGGTCAGACCATCAGGGATGGTATCGGTGATAGTAGTCTTAGTGCCGCTTGTGCTTGAGCCGCCTGAGCCTTCGATGGGCAGCGGTGGTATCAACGTCACAGGTTCCGGTGCTATCAACGTCACAGGAAGCGGCGCTGGCTGTGTGCCGGTAGGCGCGCCTGCCACAGTCACCGTTGGCGGCGCAGGAGACAGCGCCTGCATCCAGGTTTGATCTGGAAGTGTGCCCACATAGACATTGAGGCTCGCGTTTCTACTCTGGAACATGTTGGTGGAGCTTGTAATTGTTCCCGCGCTGAACACTCCGCTTTCCAGATAAAGCTCAGTAAGACGGGGACAATTTGTGAACATGTACGACACATTTGTCCCACCTGCAGCTATCCCAACCTTAAACCACTGCAAATTGAGACTAACCGGTGTTGTCGAACTGTAGGCAAAGCTGTAGAACATGTAGCTCATGTTCGTGACACTTGAGGTGTCAAAGTGAGTCAGATCAAGGGTTGGGGGCGTTGTTGCCCTATAGGCAAAGCTGTAGAACATGTAGCTCATGTTCGTGACCTTTGAGGTGTCAAAGTGAGTCAGGTCAAGGGCTGGGGGCGTTGTTACGCTATAGGCAAAGCTGCTGAACATGTAGCGCATGTCCGTGACCTTTGAGGTGTCAAAGTGAGTCAGGTCAAGGGTTGGGGGCGTTGTCGAGCTGTAGGCAAAGCGGTAGAACATGTAGTGCATGCTCGTGACCTTTGAGGTGTCAAAGTGAGTCAGGTCAAGGGTTGGGGGCGTTGTTGCGCTGTAGGCAAAGGAGGAGAACATGTAGCTCATGTCCGTGACCTTTGAGGTGTCAAAGTGAGTCAGGTCAAGGGTTGGGGGTGTTGTCGAGCTGAAGGCACAGTCGGCGAACATGTAGTGCATGTCCGTGACCTGTGAAGTGTCAAAGTGAGTCAGGTCAAGGGTTGGGGGT
>WQYT01000025.1 GCA_009781115.1 Coriobacteriia bacterium | reverse complement strand
TAGCCATTGACAGCCGCCATCCCCCCATCCGCTTTCAGCAGGGTGGCCAGGATGTTGATCGTCGTCGTTTTGCCCGCGCCGTTGCTGCCGAGCAACGCGAAGATCTCGCCACGGGCGACCTCGAAGTCAACGCCCCGCAAGACTTCCTGGTCTGCAAACGACTTCCGCAGACCCTCGGCCCTGATCGCGGGCTCTGCTCCCTTCGCCTCTGCCATGGTCACTCGCTCCCCTTCCCGAGCTTTTCTGCCAACGTGCGATTCAGCTTCTCACGGCGCTTCTCGATGTAACCCCGCTCGCCATACACGAGCTGATCGGCAAAAGCCGCTACGTCCTCGCCCGTGATCTCCAGCACCGGACGGCCTTGCGCCGCGCCCTCTTCAAAGAGCTCGACCAAGCTCTCGAAGGGCTCGATCCGCTCAGTCCCGCCCGTTGCCCAAAGGTACTTCTGGATCTCGTCATAGGCGATCCGGTAATCACCCGGCAGATCATGCGCGCGCTTCTGAATCGCGCGATACCGTTTCTTCTCACTTAAGTCGCCCGTCACGGTCTCTACGATGTTCTTCGCCATAGTCAGTTCTCCTTCAGCTCATTCATCCGTGAGGTCACGAACTCCCATTTCTTCCAAAACGCCTTCAGTTCCGCGCGGCCAGCACTGTTCAGCGCGAAGAACTTGCGCGGCGGACCCAGCTCGGACGGCTTCTTCGAGGTCTCCACCAGGCCTCCCCGCTCGAAACGGATCAGGATGGTATAGACCGTGCCTTCCACGACGTCGGTGAACCCCAGCTCATTGAGCGTTCGTGTGATCTCATAGCCATAGGTCTCGCCCCGACTGATGATCTCAAGCACACAGCCCTCCAGGACTCCTTTGAGCATCTCGGTCAAGTTTTCCACGCTCGCCTCCTCCGCTGTTGCCAGTGCTATGCAGTAACACTGAGTACCACTATATTGTGTCACCGAGTAGTAAGGATGTCAACAGGGCAGGGCACAGAGAACTCACGGGGTTTGAAAAGCAGGCGAGAAGCAGGAGTCCACCCAAACACTTTGCCGCACCAAGGCGCAGCGCCAAGAGCACCCCAACAGCTACAAAGGCGCCGTCCTGTAGTTGGGACCGTGGCGCAACAAACCGCTGGCTTACTGCGCGGTCAGTGTCCCGACCAACACCATGCGGGCGTTATTGAACTCATAATTGCAGGTTGACAGCGTGACGATCTGATCTTTTGTCCCAACGCCAAGCTCTCGATAATAGCGCGCCGCGCTTTTCACATGAGAGAGAAACGCCGCTTTATCGACTTCCGTCTTGATGGTCGGGTCATAAATATTCGCGTCGTTGGGTTTGATCACAGCAAAAGCAAAGAAGTTAATCTGGTAGGTTTTGTTAACTAAAACTATCGTACCGGCTTTATGGGTATCAAAGAATTTCTTGGTGCTGAACTCCTGCAGGTCGCCAAACATGCTGCGGTTTTTCATATGATGACCGTAGATAACCGTATTGAAGTCAGAAAAATCATCACTATTGCGATAATCCATGAAAAGAGTCCCGGCAAACAGCGGGCGTTTATTCAGGTCCCGGTGCAGATAAAAGTCATTATCCCTGGCTCGTGCAAAAGGATAGTCTATGTTTGTACCAGGGACCATCAGCCATCCCATGGCATCAGGATACTTTGCCTGTAAGCCTTTGATCTGCGGATTAACCTTTGGTACGGGGGCTGACAAAGAAGCGACCCCTTCTGCCCCTGAGGACAACGCAGGCTTATAGAGCAGAAGCTGTTTGTGCATGTTTGCTTCTTTTGCGTTGTTGTCAACAATCAGCCACACTTGATAGCCGCTGTACGCGATCACCACAACAAGTACCAGGGCAATAATCCTGAACAGGATATTTTTCTTCTTCATATACACACACCCCCAACCGGAACTTGTCGTATTTTGACGAGCGCCACATTAATGCGTAAACGCCATACGCCAGTGCGCTGCAAATGAGCCGAGATCAAATCTGCCAACCCGGCCGCTGAAAACCAGGAGCTGGCACTCCCATCGGCGCGGCGCCACCAGCTGATGGCGCCGGAGCAACCGGCACAGTCACAGGCTCAGCAGCAGGCCCAACGGCAGCAGCGGCTGCGATGGCGGCTGCAGCAGCGGCAGCCGCGGGCTCCGCCGCAGCAACGGGCGCCACGGCTGCGGCAGCGGGCTGCTCTACGGCAACTGCAACAGCGGGCTGCTCAGCAGCAGCAGCAGCGGGCTCCGCCACAGTAGCAGGCTCCGCCGCAGCCACCGGAGGAGGAGGCGTCGTCGCTGACAAATGCGACGCGGCCACCGAGCAGGATATCTCATTCAGCGTTTCTTTCAGCAGCACATCCAGCCCGTTAAGCGTGGATTCCAGGTGCGTGTAAAACTGCTGATTGATTTGTTTGACCACCTGCATATCCTGGCTGATAAGAGCAAGTATGTTCCAGGCCGCCTCGACATCCTTTAGAGCCTTGGCGCTGATGTCCTGGGCTTCTGACTGTGCCGCGTTGATTATACTGGCAGCCTTTTGGTTAGCTTCCTGTTCAGTTTCTCCCGCCGCCCACAGCGCTTTGTCCAACACCCCCGCCACACGCAGACTTTCTCTGGTCCGTGCGGCCTCAATGTTTTTCGTGCTGGCCTCGATCTGCTCGATTTTCTCATTGTATTGCGCAATGACATCAGAAAGGACCTGCCGCCGGATTTCCAAACCCGCGATCTGCTTTTGCATCTCATTAAAAGCAGCGTCCACTTCCTGAGGGTCATATCCGTTTCGGGCTCTCGCAAACTTTATGCTTGAGTCAACGCTCATTGACCGTACCTTCTCTCCCCTTCTCCACTGGTCTTTCTCTAAGTCATTCGAAAATACCAGGTACTATATAACTATACTGTACAAATTGCCCTCGTTGGGGTTTTGTTCATCCTTCGTTAATGCTGCGGTTGATAAACCTTCTTGCGCTTCCTGTGTACTATCCACATACCAACCAGACCCAGCGAGCTGACTGCCAAAAGCGAGACCCACAACACAAGGTTGCTGGTATCGCCGGTTTTCGGGCTGCCGTTGCCGCCCCAGTTTCCTTTGCCCTGAGTACCTGAGCCGCCCGAATTAGAACCCGGTGTATTCGTGCCCGGTGTTTCATCGGTATTATGACCAGGATTATAGGTGTTGGTAATGTCGTATCCACTGATCTTCTTGGTGTAATCATTGATTCGCGCCTCATCAATGGTGTATTTGATTACATGACCATCTGCAGCGTATTTTGGTGGCGTGAAGGTCCATGACCAGTAATCGGTCGCCGTGATCTGCTTCTGCAGAACAATCACCCCGTCAGCTTTAAGGATTACTACCAGAGAGGCAGGCAACTTCTCAGCCGCGCTCTTGCCCTGATACCATATCTTCTTACCAGCAATGGTGACCTCCTGATTGCCAGGGGGCGACTCTTTCCGGGTGTTGGTGATCGTATAGCCGCTGGTAGCATTGCCCGTGATGGCCTTAGCGTAACCGGAAGGAATGCTTATTTCGTTAACGGTCCACACGGCATTTTTATCCAGATCCTGCCAGGTATACTTCCAGCCATTGGCGCTGTTCAGGGCAACCGGAGTGCCCTGGGCATTACCGCCTTTATAAAGCTGCACCTGCACGCTGGTCGGACGATCCGGGTTCTTGTTGTCGTTCCACACCTTTTTAACAGAGATCGAAGTCTTCTCGCCCCCGCCGCCAGATTTGGTATTGGTAATGATAAACCCATTAACCGGGTCGCCAGAAACTGTTTTTGTGTAACCGACGGGCGTCTGTGCCTCATCTACCGTCCACTGAGGGCCCTTCTCCAGACCGGTAAAGATATGCGACCAGTCGTTGCCAGCATCCAACGTAACAGGGCTGCCGGAAGCCACAGAGTCCCGATAGAGTTGCACCTGAATACTTGTTGGACGATTTGGATCGTTGGCATCATTCCACGCCTTGGTGACCTTCACGGAAGTTTTATCTGCCTCATAGGTATTAGTAAACAGAGCTTCTTCTGCTGCCAGGTTATTTTTGGTCAGCGTTTTATTGGTAACAACCAGCACGCCATCCTGCTCAGCTATGGTCACGGTGTAGGTATAGACCGATTCATCATAGCGATAACCATCTACGTCGGTGTTCAACTCTGCGACCGTATAGGCGTAGGTTCCCGCTGTGGTATAGGTGATCGCGCCAAAATCTGCGCTGCCAGCACCACTGATCGTGATGGTTTTAACGCCAGCAGCTGCGCCGAGTGGCAATGGAGCCCCGTTAAGCGACGTCAGAATGAATTTGAAGGTGGTAGCCTCGGCGGGTGTGCCTACCAGAACTTTTTGCACTTCAAGAGCAGTGTCGGTAACCGGCGTAATGTAGGTATTTTTGATGTTTTTACCCTCATAGCTGGCCTTCCAGCCCGTAATTGGAACTTCGTCTACCGTGTAGCTAATCTCTTCGCCCTGCGGGTTATATTTAGGTGCAGAGAAGCTGTACTTCCATGCCCCTTCTTTGTCCGGCTCAACAACAACTGTCTCCACAACAGTCGTGCCGTTTTTCAATCGCACTGCAATAGAGGCGGGCAACTCAACTTCCTGGCCGTGCTTATCCCATGTTTTCTCACCGGAAATAGTGATCAACACCGGGCCTATGTAGGTATTGGTCTGCGTGATGGTAATTGTATCTTTAACCGCAGTCCCGTTCCCATAGGTAAGAGAGGTACGCAGGTAGCCGTCTGCGACGTAGCTGTCCTCCACCACTTCGTAGTTGTCGCCCACATTCAGCTCGATGGGGTCACTCTGCTGCCCTGCTTTCAGCGTTACTTTGTCTGGCAGGGCCTGACCATTGATGGTCACGGTAAACGAGAATTCTTTATTCGTGTCAAAACCCTCGCCCGTACCGACTTTTTTAATTATTAGGGCAGTCTTTTCCGGCTGATGCTCTTCATAAGCATTGACAAACCCAACCGTCGCGACTTCGTTTCCGACGATCGTGCCACTGGCCTCGGTGAAGTTTGGAGCATAGCCATTGGCAGCAGTTTCTACAACCGTATACGTCACGCCGGCAGGTATATCGCTGAAGGTCTTGGTTTCGCCCGATTTAAGCGCAAACGTCTGCACCGCGGGATCCGGAGCGTCAGGGCCTGCGAAGGTAACCGTGAAACTGAATGTCTTTGCCGGGTCGGCGCCATCGCCGGTAACCGTCTTGCCGATTTTCAAACTGCCGTTTTCAGTGGGCGGCTGGTAGACATTGACAAACGGCAAGGTAATTACTACATCTTTTGTGCTGATCGTACCGCTGTATTCGCTTACCGTGGCGGTGTAGCCATCTGCGGAGTAATCGCTTTCGGTAACCGTATAGTCTGTGCCCACCAGTATTTGATCAAAGGTCTGGCTGTCGCCGGATTTAAGGTAAATTGTCTGGCTGTCGCCGCCAATCAAAACGGTAAACTCGAACTGTTTATCGTTGTCTGCCCCCTCGCCTGTGACCTCTTTGGTAACAACCAGACTGCCATACTCGTCCGGGCGCACCGTATAGGTATTGATGAACGTCGCCGTGACGCCGCCTGCCGTGATATCCCCGGAGCTGTTAGTGCTGGAAGTGACGTAGTCTGCCTTTACCGCCTCGGTAACAACATAGCCTACCCCTACCGGGATGCCCTCAAACACGGCACTCTCGCCGTGTTTGAGCTGAATCGCACCACCGCTTGTCAGAGACTGCGACGCGCCGCCATTTATCTTGTAGGTATAGGAGCCCTTATCGCTGAAGGTCACCGTAAAGGAGAACGCGGTATCAGTCTGTTCCTGCGTCAAAGACGAGCCATCCGAGTTCTGTACCGTCTTGGTAATGGTCAGGTTGCCGGTGATATGACGGTTATAGGCTGTCACCACCACCATATCGGTCTCGTTGCCCAGCACCGTAAAGGGGTAGCGCTTGACGTCAGCGCCGGCACCGTTCTTGTCATAAGTCCAACCATAGCTGGGATCGGTCTCTTCAAAATAATAGGTACCGGGCTTTACCCTGGTACTGATCGTCCCTTTATCGTCAGTAACAAACCGCCCGTCAATTTGAGTGCCATCGGAGGCATACAGATAGAACTCTGCGCCAGCAATAGGATTTTTTGTGGTCGTGCCATCTGGCAGCTTTTCATACTTGACCAGCTGCACCGGATACCCATTGCCTTCCCCCTGCGCCTCATTAAGCGCCGACTGGTTCAATGCAGACCATGCATAGGATCCAGACATAAAAGCTGAGAACACAAACAGAGCAGCCAACAGAATGCTGAGGCCCCGGCGAACCACCGTGCTTCGTATTCCTTTTTCTGTAAGTCTATCTAATAACATTACCTTTGCCTCCCCGTGTTTCCAGAAAATTCAGTTTTTCTGGATATGGAAATACTCTTGCATGGCTCAAATCACTTTGGGCCATGAAACAGAATTCCCCTGTTTTGGGAACTCTTCTTGTGGGGCGGTTTCCCGCCCCACAAGACTTTCTTTCAGGAAAAGTGCTCACGCGATCTTCCTTAATTAAATATTGCCGAATCAACCCAGAGCGCAGGATAGACCAGACCCTTCTCGCTACTTACCGTAGAAGAGATATGGAACCTGAACGTTCTTCCGGTATTGTCAAGAGCGCCTGCGGTATCAGCGGCGTCACCAGGAGTCCTCCCCCACATACCATACATATAGATTTGCGGGATCGTGATACGTCCGTAGTTGTTTGCGGCCGCCTGACTGCTTGCTGCGGTGGTTGTACCGCCTGGTACGGTGACGTAACCCTCTGAGACGAAGTTTGCCAACTCGCAGCTGCTGAGGGCAAACGAAACGTCATCGCCGTAAGACAGTTTTGTCTTCGTCGGCTTGCTGAACCCGTTGGTAAGTCCTCCATCGGCAGAATTATCCGTGCCGAGGACCGTCTTTGCGTTGTTCATTACCGTAAAGCTGCGCAACCTTGCGCCTGCGGTCAAATTGTCAACCGCACTGCCAGAAGCTGTGCCCGCATACCATGCGTTGATCGCATTGCGCAGTGCAGAGCTGCCATAGGCATTGGTCGTGCCATAGCTGAGGTATTGCCACGTCGGATCATTTTGATGGCCTGTCGTAGGCGACACATTAATATAGTTCGCGCGTACGATCAGCGAGTAGCCGCCACTGGTAGCGATTTCTACCCAGCTGGAAGAGTCCCCCGTCTTGGCTGGCGGAAGAACCCTTCCGCCGGTCGCCACGTCAGGATTACCGTTGCCCACCGGAGGCGTCGTGGTCATGGTGCCGTCGTCATTCTTGTACCAGATAACGTCATCGCCTTCGAGCCCTGATCCGGTGCTGTCCAGAAGTCCGTTACCACCCACCGGGTCACCGTAGTAGATATCATTGCCGTTCGCGTCCTTGATCGGACCGATGTAATACTTACCGTTGGAGTCGGTATAGACCGGGGTACCGGGGCTTGTTACCGGATTCTTGTTTGGGCCACCGCCAGTCAGCGGTCCGAGTGTAGTCGGATCAGTAACCTTCTGCCAGACATTCTGCCCCTTATCGACCCAATAGCTACCGTCGCTCATCTTAATAACAGGCTGATCGTCAGGAGTACCAAATACCTTATCACCGCCACCCCATACTGCCGGAGAGTCTTTCAGGCTGCCGTCGCCGTTAACCTGCTTGTAGATATTGCTTCCGGCAGGATCCTCTACCCAGTAGAAATTGTGCGCAGGATAAGCCGGACGATCGTGCCCGTTACCCGGGTTGCCATCAGGGTTATAGACATAGGTGGGCGGATGATTCTTTGAGCTTCCATCCTGGTTGACCTCTTCATACACATTGGCAGGGTCACCCACTGGCTTGTAGTAGTTGCCGTCGTCGCCTTTGATGACATCATCGGGCTGTACGGGCTTTTTCTCCATACCACTTAACGCATCCTGCAGGTCTTTGACCGCGTCTTGCACGGAGGCGTCAGAGGGATTATCGCTGTTAACCACATCCTTGCCCTTGTTCACGGCCTCCTGCAACGCATCAAGGCTGTCCGTGGTATACGGGTTGGGATTTTCTGCCAGGATTGCTTCGCCCTTCTGGATCAGATCAAGCAGCGTGCTCAGATCACTTTGCCCCAGGCTGACGCCTACGCCAACCAGAAGATGGATATCACGAGGAACACCCCACTTATCAGTGAACGTACCCAGAATGATCGCCGCGCCCTTGCCCGTAGAGGTAATAGCGCCGTTGGTTGATACCGTGGCGACCTGATCGTTGAGCGTTGACCAGCTGATCGTGCTCTGCGTGCCTGCCGTTACCATCACCGGACTGGACTTCGTAACGCCCGGTCCGCTGAAGTAGACCTCGCCGCCGCTCTTTATGGTATAGGCGCCAATAAGAGTGGAGTCGCTGATCTGATAGCTGTAAGCCGACGCCGCGCCCGCGCTGGAGCCAACGGCGATCGAAACCGCGCTCGCCTTAACGCCGGTAACCCGGCAGAGGTTACCAACGATCTGAGCGGTTGCGATAGCAGTGTTGCCGCTCTCGCAATCACGAATACCCGAACCGGTAATATCGCGGGTAGTACCTTTTTCGATTACGGGATAGCTGTTGGGCTGTGCCAGCGTGACATTGATGTCAGCCTTCGCGGCCAATGCCGTGTTGATTCCAATCGCCAATGACGCAATTACCACAACCACAGCAGCAACAACAGCGATACCTCGCTTTTTATTGCTGAATAATTTCTTGAACATGAAATTACACTCCTTTCAGTAACGTTCTCATTAGCCCTTGGTATAAAGCGAGCCGTTATAGCGCAGGATTACGGTAATGGGAGTATCCTTGAAGCCAGTTTTGGTCAGCAAGAGCTGTACGTTCACTGTTGGATATTCGGGCGTTACTGCATCCCACGCGGCCTGGTCCGGAACATACGCGAAGACGATGGCGGGGCTGCCATTCTTGGCGGTCCCGATTGAGAAATACTGGCCGAGCGAAGAATCCACGGTCTTGACGTCAATGCCTGCGGTACCAACGCCGTCCGCCAGAATTTCTGACAGCGGAATTGCGCCCGACTCCAAAATGGTCTGATCGTCAAAGCTGTCGCCTTTCATCTTGACCACCAACGCGAGGTTCTTCGAGTTGTCCGTATCGCTGTACGGCGTGTCATAGGGGCCGTCGCCGTTCTTGGTATCAATAAGAGCGTCCCCCGTATCTGCCTTGACCGGGACATTCACTGACGCGGACTTTGACGTGTCAGCCGCCGAAGTAGCCGTCACCGTGATTGAGGGGCCTTTTTCGTTTGGCCCGAGGACCAGCTTGCCCGTGGCGTCAATGCTCGTGGTCGAATCAGTTTTACCCGTAATCTTCCACGTCACAGCATTGCTTGGATTATTCGTACCAGATACCGTGGCTGTGAACTGCTGTGTATCACCCGGAGAAAGCTCGGGGGCCGGATCAGGGCTGATCTTTACGCTCGTCACCGTGCCTTTGGTGATGATGTCGATCAGGTCCTGGCCTTCCTTCGTGCCGTCTTTGATCTTGTCAATGTCATTAAGAGAAGCCATCTGCCCAACTACGTCGATGGCATAGTACCAATCCTGGTCCATTTCCTGGGCCAGCTCTATCTGATTGAGCAGCAGACCGGTGGCGGTCTCTGGCTCAATGGCCTGAGCCCAGTAGGCCCAACCATCAGTGTCAACTACCCAGTAAGGACCAGGAACGCAACCGTCCGCGATCCAGGTAGCCATCGTAACAACGGTGCCCGGCAGGGTGTCTTTGGCTGTGTGGCCTTCGGTCACTTGCCTGCCGCCCGTATAGGTAGCTGTGTCGGTAGCCACCTGACCCACCGTGTACTGATTGTGGCTGCCGTCCTTATGGAACAAGTTATTGGCGCCGTTGGTATTGGCCTGCGCATCAGTTACGTTATGCTGATAGTCGCCAGAGGTCATACCCATCGTATTGAGGCCGGTAATATCGGTCGCAAGACTGGCGCTGTCCTTATCAAAGGTCGGCATATAGGTCTTTTTGCCACCCATTGTCCAAGTCCAATAATCATGGAATTTACCGCTGGTAGCGTTATCGCAGACCGCCGGATCACTGGAAGCCGGAATATGGACGTCCCAGGTAGAGAGGTCATTGATGTCTGACGCCGGATCAAGCGGAGTCGCCTCTTTGCTACCGTAACCCGGGTCAGCAGACTTCAGGCCGGCGCCAACGCCGATCTCCATATACTCGGACAATTTAACCCGCGCATAAATCTTGGTCGTACCATAATTCTCGACATATACGTCTTTATTCTTGCCGTCAAAATCGTCATGCAGACGACCGCCAGGGGCGGAAGCAGAACTACGCGCCTCATTGAGAGCAGCCTGACTAATGGCGCTCCACGCGTAGGTGCCTGCCGTCACAAGAGCAACAACGAGTGCAGCCGCAATCGCGGAGGCAATCGCTTTGCGCTTGTTCCACCAGCGCTTTTTATTTGAAATTGCTTTTTTCATACTTTGTACTCCTATTCCTGATAATGGAATTCCTTATTTCTACAAAGGGACCCGAGGAGATCGGTTCGCCCCGTACCCTTTGGTTAAGCCCTCATTTGCATCACCTCAACTCTTTGAGCCGCTTCTCCATTGGAGAGGAATAGTGGGGGGGAGGGATTATTCCTCTCCAATGGGGAAGCAGTATCCTCAAGCGACGCAGGAGTACTACGAAACATCCAACGCAGATTGATATACAACAGGTACAACAGCACGCCAATCCCGGCCAGGCAGCCCATAACCAGCAAGACATTTTTGGCAACAAACTGCAGAACGGCGCCTACCGCCGGCACATGCCAGACTACTTTGCCAACTACGTTGCCAGCGGGGACTATGGCTTTATCCGGTTCAGGATTCTCGACACCTTTGGTCTGAAACCCTCGCTGCCCGGTGTTGTTGTAGTTCTCATAGATCGTTACGATCTCATGGGTAACTGACGTGGTAGCGCTGTACATGAAGGTGATGTCATTGCCAACCTGAAGGGAGCCCGGAGCCACCCGCTTGGTGAGGACCAGCGAACCTTGCGGTATTTTACTCTGCATGGAATCAGTGAGAATAGACACTGATGAATAGCCCAGGAAGTCATGCGGCGTGTTATTCCTGCCGATGAAACTCATCGTCATTACAACGACAGCCACCAAAGCAAGGTAAAAGAGTACTCCGGTGATCCGGCGCCCTCTCAACAGGGGCGCGTGTTTCTTTTCAGCGGCTGGCTCAGAAGCAAAAGACTTAAAAGCATCTTCGCCGCATTCAAAGTAGGGACTGTCATCTGGGATTTCAACATCGAATTCAAGATGAGCAATCATGGCGTCGATCTTGTCAAGGTCCCCCGAAGGTTGCTGAGAGCTTGCCGCGACCTCCGGAATCGGTTGAGGACTTACCGTAGCTGAGACATTCTCTGGATCGACTACTTCAAAGCCCCGTTTCATGCCCTCCAGTAGTACGTCCTGGCGCTTTAGTAGGTTGTCCAGTGCAGTCAGTCCTGCTTGCACGTCTATTTGTGCAGTGTTCTCCAACATTGTTCTCCCCCGAGTTGGTTTCCCTTTCTTTAGTTCCTTTGCGCTTAAAATAAACTGGTTTTACAAAAACACATTCGCAAATACGCAGAATATTCATAAAGCTTGGCAAGTACAGCACCGGAAAATTACTGAGCCGTCAATAACTCTCTCGGCAACTATAGATATTATCATCAATTTTCTAAATTACGAGCTTTTCTCTGGATGAGGGGTATTTTTCTCTGAATGAGTGGTATCTGGTATCAAAAAGCATCTGTTTTTCGCTTCTCCTTTATGGTTTTTTCCAGTAGTTCCAACTCTTCTGCCAGATTGATATCGGCTCTGCGCGGGCTCTGATTCTTTTCTGTCACGATCCCCTCAAAGCCATCCAGACTTTGAAATTTGTGCCGAAAGTAAAACAAAAGCAGCAGTCCGATAACAAGAATAGCTCCCACCACCCCCAGCTCAATCCAGTTACTCAAACTCATAATATCGCGCCACCATCTCTCTTAAGTCCTGCACCCGTGCGCTCATCTTCCGTCGGCGGCGAAGATACAACACCGCCAGAAAATACGGAATGCAAAGCACGGAGAAGACCCCCGATAAGGCGACCCCGCTTCCGGTAAAAACATAATCGTAGGTGTTTAATACGGGTTTTGCGGGCGCCGCAACAACCACGGGCAGCGCCGCGATTTTCCGCGTTTCTTTATACCCGCATCGTCGGCACACGCGCTCTTCAACGCCGCTCATGCCCACTTTACTGGGTGTCTGCACGGTCCACGGTCCAAAGTCATGGCCCCGCGCCGGAGCCCCTGGTTCGGTATAGGTGGCGCCGCAACGACTGCACACGTAGGATTTTACTCCCGCTTCAGTGTCGGTAGGAGGCATGACCGTCAGCTGGTAATCGTGCCCAAGCGCAGGGATAGGCTTGGTATGGGTATCGCCACAGCGGGAGCAAGTAAACGTTTCTATGCCCGCCGCGGTATCGGTCGGCTTCGTTGTGACCACCCCCACGTAGTTATGCCCCAGCACAGGAATTTCTGCATACTCGGTCGCGCCGTTGCCCTGCGCGGCGATACGGTGCTCTTTGCCCGGTTGAGTGCAGGTGGGCGTTGCGTCAATAACCCACGGCCCCCATACCGGAGTCGCCCCCGCAGCAGGAACAAACAGGAGCGCAAGCGTCGCCAGCATGAGAGTGGCCAGCGCCGCACCAATCCCTCCCAGGCAGCACCGCGCAGGATGTGCTCCGGAGGGTTTCACTTTGCGCCCTCCTGTACAGACCAGCGACCTAACTCGCGTTTCAGTTCTGCGTGGTTGCGCGAGATCGGGATTTTTTGCCCATTGCTCAGGGTCAGTACATCGGGCAGCAACAGGCTGACAGCGCGCGAAGCCACCAGATAGGACCGATGAACACGAATAAAGCCGCGGTCGTGCAGACGTTCCTCCAAAGTCCGCAGAGTGGACACAAACTGAAAGCTGCCACCCTTGTATTCCACCTGTATCATGCGGCTGGTAGCGCCTTTAAAGTAATAGATGTCATCTATATCTATTTGCCGGTACTCGCCCGCACAGGAAAGCGCGATATACTGCCGATGAAGCTGGGAAGCAGCCGTGAGCGTTTTTTGGAACACCAGGCAAAAGCGAGCAAAACTTTTCCGGTCGCCGCTTTTTATGAGGTAGTTATATGCGCCGCTGTCAAAGGCCTGAAGGCAGTGGCTCAGCGAAGAGCTGAGGTAAAGAATCAGGCCGTCGTAGCCCTGCTTGCGCGCGGTAGTGGGAATCACTTCGAATCCGTCTTCCGGCCGGACAATAAGAATACTTACCAGCGACAAGAAAGGCTTGTCATCCAGATCGAACAGGAGGTCATTACTGCTGTGGTAGGTTTTGATCTCCACCTGAATTGATTGATTTTCACATATTCTGCGGCAGATAGTCGCGTAATAAGCCAGCTCCTGCTCATTTGTATCGCCGAGAACAATCCGTACTTTATCCAGTTTCATCGCCCCCTGTGCGTCCGAAATACTTCCCCACTATTCCGTTTTTCGATCAGCAATCCCCGATTGCCAACCAAAAAATTACCTTAACATTTCTCACTGATTTTCGCAAGTTCTTTCGGTGTAATCACTCAATAAAAATTGGCCAACGGCTCCTTTGTTATACTGGAATGCGCCGTGCGGGCGTGGCGGAATGGCAGACGCGCCAGGTTTAGGTCCTGGTGAGCAATGCTCGTGTAGGTTCAAGTCCTATCGCCCGCACCATTACGGAGCGCACAATTCCTCGTATAATAGAGAGGGCCTGTCTTATCGCAGGCTAACCTGCAGCGTATAAGTGGAGGATAGATCGTGGCAAGTATCCAATTAGAGCACGTTACCAAGCAATATCCGGGCGGTGTGACCGCCGTCGATGATTTCAACCTGTCGATCGAAGACAGGGAGTTCATCATCTTAGTGGGGCCGTCGGGCTGCGGAAAGTCGACCGTGCTGCGGATGATCGCCGGACTTGAAGAGATCACCTCAGGCGAAATATTTATCGGGGACCGGCTGGTCAACGAGGTCGCCCCCAAAGACCGCGACATCGCCATGGTGTTTCAGAACTACGCGCTCTATCCGCATATGACCGTGTATAAGAACATGGCGTTCAGCCTTAAACTGCGCAAAACTCCCAAGGCCGAGATTGATGAGAAGGTCAGGGCCGCGGCAAAGATCCTTGACATCGAGGCCCTGCTCGACCGCAAGCCCCGGGCGCTGTCCGGCGGACAGCGCCAGCGCGTGGCCCTGGGGCGCGCCATGGTGCGCAACCCCTCGGCGTTTTTGCTGGACGAGCCACTCTCGAATCTTGACGCGAAGCTGCGCACTTCGATGCGCGCCGAGATCACCAAGCTGCATCAGCAGCTCGGCACCACGTTCGTGTACGTCACGCACGATCAGACGGAGGCCATGACCATGGGGGACCGGATCGCGGTCATCAAAGACGGCGTCATCCAGCAGATCGACACGCCCCAGAACCTGTATGATCACCCCGCGAACCTGTTCGTGGGCGGATTTATCGGCTCGCCCCAGATGAACCTGATCGACGCCACCGTCAAGAAGGTCGCAGACCGGTTCTTTGCCACCTTTGGCGAGACCGACGTGTTGATCCCGCCACAGGTCATGGGGGCCGACGTCGCAGCAAGCTACGAGGGCAAATCGATAGTCATCGGCATCAGACCTGAGTTCATCAGCGAGGGCGGACCACACTCTGACTGCGACACCACCATCGCCGGGGATATCGACCTTGCGGAATCCATGGGGGCAGAGAAGTTCATCTATTTTGTGTGCGAAGGCTACCCCTGCATTGCGAAGGTACCAGGAAAAAGCGGCATCCAGACCGGAGATCACGTTTCTTTAACCATCGACTGCTCAAAAATGCATATCTTTGATAAAGAGAGTGGTCTGGCCATAAGCCACTAAGCCATGAGCGCCTCTGTCCTGTCTGTCTGGTCTGCCCTGTCTTGCCGCATGCGGCAACTGGCGCCACGGGTCAAGACGATGCGCCTGCCTGGTGGTATCATTAGTATCAAGAGGGTTTCTCCCCAAAGGAGCAACCGCCTGTTATTGTTCTCTGGAACCGCTTCCGATGATTACCCGACAGGGGGTGATGCAGTCAAAAAGTCATCCCGGCAAAGTGTTACCGTGATACCTCTGAGTTTCAGGGTAACCGACTGCTTAATCTAACCATTATTAACGGAGGTGTAAAGGTGAAGAAAAAACTATCATTGGTGCTGTCCCTGGTTTTGGCACTCTCAGTCGTCCTTATGGGCGCTGGCTGCGGTAAATCAAATAATACCCCCGCCACGTCCAGCGACAACTCGCTGAAGGGGCAGAAAATTACGGTCATTCTCCCCCAGAACGAGGCGGACACCGTCGGTTTCCGTAAGGCGAAAACCGCGCAGTTCGAAAAAGAGACCGGCATCAAAGTCGAACTTATCGAGAAAAGCTGGGAGGGCGTCTCTGACGACGTCACCGGCGACCTGGCTTCTGGCGGCGGTACCTATGACGTTATCGAGTTCGATAACTCGTGGATCGGCAAGTTCATCAAGAATCAGTGGGTTGCTCCCCTGGATGACTACATGACCGCCGACATGAAGAGCGGTATGGTCCCCGGGCTCCTCGACCTGTTCTCCTCAGGCGGAAAGCACTACGGGATCGTCTGGAACAACGACACGCGCTTTTATATGTATAACAGCAAGATGTTGTCTGACGCGGGTCTTTCTGCCCCTCCCAAGACCTGGGATGAAGTAGCGGCGCTTGCAAAGAAGACGGGCAAAACTGCCTACATGGACACCTACAAGCAGGAGCAGATGGGTACCAACGAGCTGATGTTTGTCGTGTATTCTTTTGGCGGTAACTTTGTTGACGACCAGGGCAACCCGATCGTGAGTACCGACCCAGGCGTCAAGGCAGCCTACACCTGGCTGGCCCAGGCCTACAAGGATGGCGTGTTTGGCAAATCTACCCTGACTATGGACTATGAGGAAGTCGCCCAGTCCTTTGACAACGGGGACTTCCCCCTCATGTTGCAGGCATGGCCGGGCGTATACGCTGACTCAAACGACAACACCAAGTCCAAGATCGTCGGCAACGTCAATGTGGCGGACTACTCGGTGAGCAAGACCGGCAACGAGCAGGTTGTTTTGACCCTGCCGGAAGCTATGGCCATCACTTCGACCTCCAAACATAAAGAGGCCGCCTGGAAGTACATCGAGTATATGTCCAGCAAGAGCATGGACAAGGAGCGCTCAGAGGCGATCGGCTCGCTGCCTATCTGGTCAGATCTCTACAATGATTCTGATCTTCTGCAGAAGTATCCCTACTGGAAGCAGTTTGGCGAGCAGGCCCAAAACTCAAAGGGTTATCCCAAGATCGTCTGGGTCGACAACTTCTCTGACATCGTCGCAAAGCAGTCCCAGAAGATTCTGACGGGTAGCGTCAGCGTTGATCAGGGGCTCCAGCAGATGCAGAAACTGATGGAGGACGCGAAGAAAGCCTCAGATCAGCAGTAAGCTTATTGTCAGGTATCCCCGGCGCCTCCGGCGCTTGCCGCAAAGCCGGGGATACCTGATTTTCCCCCTGCATAACTTACGGGAATTATTGGAAGCGGTAGAACAGCAGTATGAAAGAAAAACAGGCGAAGAAACGCGAGAAAGAACCCTTTTTCGAACGGCATCTGGGGCCGATTCTTATCACCCCAAGCACCTTGGTAATCTTCGGGATATTGTTCATCCCGATATTTTACGCGCTCTATATGAGCCTCAATCGAATATCCTTCAGAGGCGCCGATACGATCTATAAGTTTGCCGGGATTAAAAACTTCGTCAACTTATTCACGATCGACCCCTGGTTTAAATCATCATTTGTCACGACGATCCTGTTTGTGGTGTTAACGGTGGCAACCGAGATTGTCATCGGCGTTGCAGCGTCTTTGGTCCTGAACAAGAAGTTTCACGGCCGGGGCTTTGTCCGGGGGCTGATGATACTGCCCTGGGCAATGCCGACGGTGGTCAACGCCGTCATGTGGAAGTGGATCTTTAACGCCGAATACGGCGCAGCCAACGGCCTGCTCATGAAACTGGGCATCATCAAAACGGGCATTGCCTGGCTCGGCACACCAAAGATGGCCTTTCTCTGCGTGTTCCTCGCAAACGTCTGGAAAGAGACCCCCTATGTGATCTTGCTGGCGATCGCGGCGCTCTCGACAATACCGGGCGACCTGTATGAGGCCGCCAGCATCGATGGCGCCGGGGGCTGGAAGGCGTTTTGGCGGATCACCTTGCCCATGATAAAACCCGTGCTTTTGATCCTGCTGATCACCAAGACCATCTGGGCGTTTCAGACCTTTGACCTGGTCGCGATCATGACAAGCGGCGGGCCGCAAAACGCAACGAACCTCCTGTCCTACTACATCCACTTTGTCGCCTTTAAGCAAACCGACTTTGGCAGCGCCGCCGCCATGAGCTACGTCTTGTCCATGATCTGCTTCGCGCTTTCTTTTGTCTATATAAAGCTGTTCATGAACAATGATGATGGCGCAGAGAAGAAGACAAAAAAGGCGCAGAGAAGAAAGCTGGCGACCGCCCATGAAGATTAAAAAGGTACTGAATCGGACCGTACTGTACTTCCTGGTGCTGGTCATTATCGTTGTTACGCTGGCGCCCTATCTCTGGCTCGTCATCTCAAGTTTTTCTACGAAGATAGAGCTCATGTCGCGTCAGATTTTCCTGATACCGCATACGATCACCTTCGCGAACTATAAAGACCTGATGAGCAGGGACTTCATACCGGCAGCGATGAACAGCATCATCGTCACCTCGTCGGTGGTGGTGATATCGGTGATCATCGGGGTACTGGCCGCCTATGCGTTTTCGCGCTTTCGGTTCCGCGGCAAAAATCCCTTGCTCAACCTCTCGCTTTTTACGCAGATGATACCGCCTATCGCGCTGATTATCCCGATGTATATCATCTTCAAGCGACTGGATCTGATCAATCAGCGCATCACGTTGATCATGATCTATCTGTCGTTGGTGCTGCCCTATCTGATATGGATCATGAAGAGCTATATCGACGTGACGCCTAAGACGCTTGAGGAAGCTGCGATGATCGATGGCTGCAGTCGGCTCAAGTCATTCTTTTTTGTGGTGCTGCCGATGATATCGACGGGGCTTGCCGCCACGGTGATCTTCTCGTTTATTATCACCTGGAACGAGTTCTTCTACGCCTTTAGCCTGACAAAGACCCTGGATGCGAAGACCTTGCCGGTGTTGATTTATGACTTTAATTCTAAGTTTGGCGCCAACTATGTGATGTCGGCGACGGCGGGCGTTCTTGCCAGCCTGCCGCCGGTTCTGATCGCCCTGCTGTTCCAGAAATACATCATCACGGGCCTGGCGGCAGGCGCCGTCAAGGAGTGATCTTGTGCATTGCGTTGTGTGCCTGCACAACACCGGCGGCTTGCGGTATGCCCGCGTGCGTCTGACGCGTTGAGAGGTGTGCCAAATGCGGTATTTTCTGGGAGTTGACAGCGGCGGATCAAAAGCGGCCTATGCCCTGGTTGATCAGGACGGCGCAGCTTACGGCCAGCATATCGACGCGGGCTACAATCGCACCGTCGACCCGACGCCGGCTACCGTCGCCCAGATTACGCAAGGCATCACGGACTGTCTGGCGCAAGCCCCGGCAGACCGCGCGCAGATCACGGGCATCTGCTTTGGGCTTTCTTACTTTGGGGAACTGGCTGCCAAAGACGCGGAGATTACGGCCGCGCTGCGGCGTGCGTTCAGCGGGACCGATTGCTACTTCACAAACGATTCTGAAGTTGGCTGGGCAGGCTCGCTGGCGGGCAAGCCCGGCATCAATATTGTCGCGGGGACTGGCGCTATGGCCTATGGGCAAAACGGCGCCGGAGTATCAGCACGGACCGGGGGCTGGAATCACTTTTTCAGCGACGAGGGTTCCTGCTACTGGCTTGGTCGCAAAACGATGGAGCTGTTCTCAAAGCAGGCCGACGGGCGGGCCAGGCGCGGCCCCTTGTACGACATTGTGCGCCAAACCTTTGGGCTTGCCGATAACTATGAGTTCATTGTGATTATGGAGCAGGAATATATTTCTTCACGCCGCAAGGTCGCAGAACTCCAAATCCTGCTTGAACAGGCGGCGACAGAAGGTGACGTGGCGGCGGCCGATCTCTACCGGCAAGCTACCGACGAGCTGGCCCTGATCGTCTCGACCCTTGCAGAGCAACTCAGCTTTTTGGGGGGTACGTTTCCGGTATCTTACTCCGGCGGCCTGTTCAGATCAGCCGACGGGCAAGACGATACGATCGCAGCAAAAAAACGTTACGTGACCACACCCCTGTGCCAGAAGGTTGAGGACCTGGGCGGCGTACTGCAGGAACCGCTTCTGGCGCCCTGGCAGGGCGCGGCGCTGTGCGCGATCAGGCAGTTTTACCCTGAAGCACTGGGCAGCGCGACCGCGAACATGCTGAAAAACACCTGATCAGAAAGGACAGCAGAGCATGGATAGTTTCACCGCTTTTTTCGGACAGGACCACGACTACTTTCTTGAGCGGAACTGCGGCTTTACCTCCGCAGAAATCGCGCAGCAGCCCCGGCTCTGGACCGAAACCGCCGCGTTGATGGCGGCAAAAAAGCAGGAAATCGCCTCCTTTCTGGCGCGCGTAGGCGACCTGCGCACTGTCAGGGTGGTCTTTACCGGGGCGGGTAGCTCGGCATTTATCGGGGATGCTCTGGCGCCGCTTGTTGGCAAGGACCTGGGCCTGCGCGCTGAGTCCGTCCCCACGACCGACCTCGTAGCCGCCCCTGGCTCGTACCTGTTTGCAGACGTCCCCACCCTGCTGGTCTCTTTTGCGCGATCCGGGAACAGCCCAGAGTCGGTAGGCGCCGTAGACTACGCCCGCAAAAGCATCCACGAGCTTTATGAGATAGCCATCACGTGCGATGCCACCAGCAAGCTCTACGACTGCACCATGCAGTCGGACCGGAGCCTGGTCCTGCTCATGCCCGCCGGCGCAAACGACAACGGTTTTGCCATGACCAGCAGCGTCTCCTGCATGCTCATGGCAGGCTACCTGCTGTTTGCTGGCGACTGCGACCGGGCTGAGACGGAGACCGCCGTGCGCGCCGATATCGATCTGCTTGCCCGCAGCGTCACGAGCGCTGCGCCGCATATCGCCGCCGTTGCGCGGCACTGCGCAGAGGCAGATTTCGACCGGATCGCCTACCTGGGCAGCGGCTTTCTCAGGCACATCGCGCATGAAGCCTCCCTGAAGATGATGGAGCTGACCTGTGGCGCCGTCAACGGCTCCTATGAGAGCTCTACGGGGTTTCGCCATGGTCCCAAGAGCGTCATCAAGGATAAGACGGTCACCGTCCATATGATCTCGCCTGATCCTTTTACGGCACGCTATGACCTTGACCTCCTGCGCGAGGTGTACGGGCAAAAGAAGCGCAACACAGTTATCACGCTCTGTGGAGAGGACGTGGGGGATCTGCCGGGCGACGTGGTCCTCCGGGTCGCCTCACGGGACTATCAGGCCGCAGGAGCCCTCTGCATGGGGCTGGAGATGCTCGTCTTCTGCCAGATGCTTGCGCTGTTCAAGTCGCTGGCGCTGGGTGTGCCAACCGACAACCCCTCGCCAACCGGCGAAGTCAACCGGGTCGTCAAAGGTGTCACCGTCTATGCGCTTGACGGCAACGGGACGGAAACGCAGCGATGACCTTACTCCAGCAGATCATTGCGGCCAATAAGGCGGGAGAGCGACGCGGCATCTATTCCTGCTGCTCCGCAAATGAGGATGTTTTGCGCGCCGTGCTGCGACAGGCGCGAGCAACTGACAGCCCGGCGCTTATTGAATCGACCGCCAATCAGGTCAACCAGTTTGGCGGCTATACTGGCATGACCCCGGCAGACTTTGCCGCTTTTGTCTTGCGTCTTGCCGCCGAAGAGGGCGTGGACGCTGGTCGTGTCATCTTAGGCGGGGACCACCTGGGGCCATTGATCTGGACCGATCTGCCCGAAGATGAGGCGCTGGCGCGCGCCGAGTGCCTGGTTGCCGACTGCGTGCGGGCAGGCTATACCAAGATCCACCTGGATACGAGCATGCGGGTCGCAAGCGATGACCCGGAGGCGCCCTTTCCTGTGGCAGTGTGTGCGGCGCGCGGCGCGCGCCTGGCGGCGGCCTGCGAGCAGGCGGCCGCTGAGCTCCAGCGCCAGGATCCGGGCCGCGCCACCGCCCTGGAGCTGCCGAGCTACGTCATCGGCAGCGAAGTGCCGGTGCCGGGCGGCGACGTCAAGGTTGGCGCGATGGGCGTAAGCGACCCAAGCGACGCGCTTAAGACGATCGACGCCTATCGCGCGGCCTTTGCCTCACGGGGCCTGGACGCGGCTTTCCAGCGCGTTATAGCTCTGGTGCTTGAAATGGGCGTTGAGTTCCATGAGTTCACGCTTGATGAATACGACCGCGCGCGCGCAACCGCGCTCACGTGCGCCCTGCGCGCAACGCCGCTCTGCATCGAGGGGCATTCAACCGACTTTCAGAGCGCTGCGAACCTGCGCGCGATGTGTGAGGACGGCGTTGCCATCCTCAAGGTTGGCCCCGCCTTTACCTTTGCGGCGCGCGAAGCGCTGTTTGCGCTGGAGCAGATCGAGCGCGAGCTCCTTGCGGACGCAGACGGCAGCCAGAGCCAGAAGCTCTCCGGGTTTCGCGCAACGCTTGATGAGGTCATGTGCGCCGAGGCGTGCTACTGGCGCGCCTACCACTCCGGCGCCGAGGCGCAGCAACGCTTCGCGCGCGCCTACAGCTTCTATGACCGCGCGCGCTATTACCTGAGCGACCCGCGCGTGCAGGCCGCGCAAAACCTGCTGCTGGAAAACCTCTCGCGCCAGTCCATCCCCCTGCCGTTGCTCAGCCAGTATCTGCCACAGCAGTATGAGCACGTGCGTAGCGGCAAGATTCAAAACAACGCGCGCGAGCTGCTCTCTGACCATATCGAAGAATATATAGCCGTCTATCTTGAGGCAACCGGGATTATTGAAACCAATAAATGATTCTTTGCCCCGTTTCAAGTAGAATAAGAAAGACGCAAAAAACTTCTGAACCACTGGCCGTCCGTGCACTTCTGGCACTCTCTTAAAAAGGATCCCCTGAACTATGGCTCTGATCGGTGACTATCCCCGTTTCGACATGGGACGCAAGCCCGCCCGACCCCTGCGCATACTGGCGCCGATTATCTGGGCGTTCAGCTTCCCCAAATTTTGGCGACATCGCTACAAGGTCGATAAGACCAGCTTTCCCAAAGGCCTGAAGCCGCCCTACCTCCTGCTCTGTAACCACAACTCGTTCATGGAGTTCATGATCATGAGCTGCGCGACCTTTCCCCATCAGGCCAACTACGTGGTCGCCATCGATGGCTACATTGGCATCGAGTGGATACTGCGCCCCGTGGGCGGCATCTGCGCGCGCAAGTTCATCCTGAACACCTCGACCGTCAAAAACATGCTGCGCGGACGCGACAACGGCGTGATTCAGGTGCTGTTTCCCGAGGCGCGCTACTCGCTGTGCGGCACCTCGGCGCTGCTGCCGGAATCGCTCGGCAAGATGGTGCACAAGATGAAAATCCCGGTCGTGATGCTGCTGATGCACGGTCACCACATCAACTCGCCGTTCTGGCATGTGGGCAACCGCGGGGCCAAGCCGCTGAGTGCCGAGATGAAGCTTCTGTTCACGCCAGAGGAAGCCGCCCGTCTCTCTATTGACGAGATCAACGCGCGCCTGAAAAAGGCTTTTGTCTACGATGACTTTGCCTGGCAAAAGGAGCACGGCATCCGGGTTACCAGGAAAAACCGCGCCGAGGGCCTGCACAAGGTGCTCTACCAGTGCCCCGCCTGTCACACCGAGTATCAGATGAGCGCCCAGGGCCCTCTGCTGCACTGCGAGAGTTGCGGCAAGACCTGGGAGATGACCGAGCTTGGCGAGCTGCGCGCGCAGTCCGGCGAAACCGAGTTCACGCACATCCCCGACTGGTACGAGTGGCAGCGCGCCAATGTGCGCCGCGAGGTCGAGGAGGGCCGCTACGCCTTTGAGGCGGAGGTGCGCGTCGAGTCACTGCCCAACTCGAAGGGCTTTGTGGTCTTTGACGAGCCGGGTCACCTCACGCATAACGAGAAGGGCTTTGCCTTGGAAGGGATTTGTCAGGGCGAGCCGTTTTCTGTTACCTGGCCGGTCCATCAGATCTATTCCTGCCATGTTGAGTATGACTACATGAAGCGCGGCGACTGCATCGACCTTAATACCGGAAACGATACGCTTTACCTCTTCCCGCAGGGAATAACTGACTTTTCGATCACTAAGATTGCGCTGGCAACCGAGGAGCTGCATCGCCACTACGGGGGCATGCTCGCCTACTGGGGTCCCGGCTCGAACAAGCGCCAGTAGTCGGCCGGATGGCGCTCGTCAGGGTGCTCGGCCAGCCACTGCTGCCGGCGCGCCAGCGTGCTGGCGAAGCTCCCGATTGCGCGCGCGGGGTTGCCGCCTGCAACCGTGCCGCTTGCTACGTCGCGGGTCACCACGGCGCCTGCTGCGATGATGGCGTTAGGACCGATGGTGACGCCGGGCAGGATCAGCGCGCCGGTGCCAATAAAGACGTTATCGAGTACCCGGATGCAGCCATAGACCTTCCGCTGGCTTTCTGCATCGACCTGAGGCAGATTGCGAAACACCAGATCAAGGCGATCATGGCAGATAAAGGTCACGTCGCTTGCCACTACGATATTGCTGCCCAGCTCCACCAGAGCAGGATCGGCCGGCAGGTTCGTTGCATGGTAGTAGACGTCGGCGCCGATACCTGCCAGCAGATGATGGCGCCTCAGGTAGGCCGCACGCTTGCGCCCATCAGACAGCAGCGAGAAACGCAACTTGCGCAGGCGCAGGCGAAAGCGCCGCGCGCGAAACTCCAGCGGCGCCTCAGACATCCCGCGCTCCGTTTCCTGGCGGCTGAGGCTGAGCGCCTCTGCTCTTCTTGTCTTTCGCGCTAAAGCCCGCCACGGTCCCTACGCGCCTGTCTCATACAGCGCAAGCTGCGCGGTCTGCGTATAGAGGCGCGCGCTCATTTCCTGGTCAAGCGTATGCAGCCCCCTGTTGTCGCTGCCAAAGGTCTGCCAGCGCCCGAGGTTGGCCGAGGCGTTGTCCTCCTCTTCAACCTGCTCTTTGACAAACCAGTCAAGGAACTGCACCGTCTTGAAGTCGCGCGCTTGCTGCGCCGCTTCAACGATTGCATAAATGAGCGCCGTCACGGACTGCTCATGTTCCAGGGTCTGCTTCAGGATAGCCTCAAGGCTCTCGAAATCGCTGGGCGGCGCCTCGACCGCGCCCAGCTTCACCTGGCCGCCCGCATTCAGGATGTAGTTGAAGATGATGAGCGCATGGTCCATCTCCTCTTTATACTGCACATAATACCAGTGCGCGTAGCCGTCCAGGTTCTTCGCGCGCAACCAGGCCGACATCGAAAGATAGAGATTGGCCGAATATATCTCGGCTATGACCTGGTCATTTAAGAGCTTCTCAACATCTGCTACAAACATCCCTTTGCCTCCTCGCTCGATTACATCCGCTTTCAGCATAGCGCACTTTTGCGAGCAACGATGAAGGCAACACAACAATCCCCTCCCCCCTCGTCCGCCACGAGAAGCGCAGCGCCGCCGCAATCCGTTTCCCCCTCCGTCATTGCGAGGAGCGGCGCGCAAGCGCCATGACGCGGCAATCCGTTTCTCCTCCCGTCATTGCGAGGAGCGAAGCGACGCGGCAATCCAGTAATTTGCGAGCGCCAGCGAGCACTCCTGTCGCAGCGCCCCGTAGCTTGAAAGCATAAAGCAGAGTCCCTCGCCACTCTGGAACAGCCCGGCCAAGACAACGAACACGAGCTGCTCCAAAGCAACGAGGGACCCTATGGTCTTAAGGTGGCCCTGCCCACGAAGGGGGAGAAAGTGAGCAGAGCCACAGTCGCAGGTGAAACACTCAATAGCAACTACTGGGTGATTCTTGCATTACCAGTGCCGAAGTGACAATTCGACTTCTTGATCTTAAGGCGCATAGGTGATTACATTGCCAGCTAGCTGGTAGGTTGGATCAGTAAAGGTTCTTCCTGCTGCGCCAACAATGGTGATATTGCCGTTGTACTGGAACCAGAAAGTATTAGGACTGTTAGTTATGAGAGGAGTATTGGTAATATCCACATTTGAAACCTGCATGGGTGCTGCGGCAGTTCCATCAATATGTAGAAAGCTAAGACTGGGACAATTGCTGACATTAACAGAGGTCAAGTTTGTGTCACCTGTAACTTGCATGTTATTTAATAGAGGAAAACCACTATAATCAATCGTCTTAATCGCAGTATCACCTGTAATCGCAGCTATAGTCAATGCTGTGCAATTTCGTAAACCAATAATATCTGTGTCACAATCTTTAATAAACAATTGATCCAATTGAGTAAGATTGCTTACATCAATTATTGAGCAATGTGGATTTGTAACATTTAGTAATTTTAGATTCGTATTTTTTGAAACGTCAAGCGCAGTTAAGTTGCGAACATTAACTATCAGAGTTTGCAGCCGTGGGTTATTCGTAACATTAACGACATTGACATTTCCTACAACAACCAATGTTGTTAACTGCGGATTTTGATCTGGATTCACAACGGTGACTTGAGTGCTAGCTACCCTTAAAGTTGCTAGATTGGGAAACAACTCAATTCCTTCCAAAGAGGCAACTTGACTAATCTTAGGATCAGCTGCGGTAGTACTGTTAGCCAGATAAATGTCTGTAACTGCAGCTAATTCAATTGGTGATAGCTCGCCATCACCACCGGCAGGATCGGTATCAATAGAATCAACATGTATTTGAGTGTTTTGGAAAAAGCCATTAGCATTCGTGTTCCCGGAAACATACCCACCAGATTGCGTCAACAATGCAAGCAAAGCAGGATCAGGGAAGTTCAGTGCATTAAGCAGAGTATATCCATTATTCGCATCAACAGTTTTCGCAAAGCCATTGGCGTCTATGGTAGCCACTTCTACTGTTGGAGTTGTCGGAAGCTCCCCATCCGGCGGATACTGATCACTCATACGATCCCCCAGCGCTTCAAGAGAAGAAGCTTCACGAGCAAGTTGTTCAACAAGGGCAGGATCAGGACTACCTTTAGCAATCTCTGCGTTAAGCGCATCTTGAGCAAGCTGTGCTGCCTGATAGACCTGCTTGGCATTGTTAAGCCCTAAAGCAGTAATGTCATCAGTAGGCACCGGAGTGGTACTGAGCGCTGTCTTTAGCGCTGCAATCTGTGCGTCGGTAAGT
>WQYT01000024.1 GCA_009781115.1 Coriobacteriia bacterium | reverse complement strand
TCTTTATCCGTTTACCCCAGCCAGTGCAACTGCAAATGCTGCTGCATATGGCTGCGATCAGTGCCATGACGCTGTTGGTGTGGCCACAAACTCAACTGCTTTCCCCCATGGAAATAATGGAATTGAAATCTATGAATGGAAAGTTGCTGGTTCTACTGACGGTTCAAACATTTCTGCAACGGCAGGTGTTCCTAGTGGTGCTATTGTAGCAGGAGGACATAACATCTGGATGTATGCGTCCAACATGTCTGCTTGGAGCGATGCTAATTCAACCACTACAAGCACGCTAGTTGATCCATCCTTCACGCTCATTCAAGGTGCAACTGAAGGTTACGGTAATGCCGTTTCAGGTATTGGTAATATTGAAGATGCCGTCTGCCTGAAGTGCCATGTTCCCTATGATGCTGCGTCAGCCAAGGCTTGGGGGCTTACCGGCAGTGGTACCGGATTCCTTTATGCAGGCTCTGGTCATGGTCATGGTCGTCCAGCTATCTCTAAGACTGCCAACATTAACACTCTGAATCCGACAGGCAACTTTAACACTGGTTGGATTTTCCTGTGGCGTTAGGATTTCTCTTGGATAGAGGATGTTAGGTTTTTTCACCTGACACACGAGAGCGGCTCCCGAGGGAGCCGCTCTTCTTGTTATACGCTTAAGGTTAGAAAACCTTTGCAACTCTGCTTTGAGAGTTTAACGCCAGAGGTAAATCCATTTTTGAGAGGTGCTCGTAAAGCTGGCCGTATTAAGATTACCTTGATAGCCTAGTACAGCAGTTAGGTTAGGACGGTTATGACTACTGTGGTTTACACCAGCATTAAGCATATGCGTAGCATCTGGAGAGCCCCAGGCTTTCGCGGACGCGAAGTCATACGGAACATGGCACTTCAGGCAGACGGCATCTTCAATATTGCCAATACCTGAGGGGGCGCTACCGGTGCCATCAATTAGATTGTTGAGCAGAGTGTAGCTCGGATCTACCAAAGCAGTGAATGAGGTACTGTTCCATGCCGACATGTTAGATTGATACATCCAGAGGTTAGTCCCATCCGCTGTGACAACATCAGTAGGATCGCCAGTGTTAGTGCTTGTACCATTGTATGCAGCACCAGCGTACTGCCACTGATAGATGTCAATCGCTTGGTTTCCATGGGGGAAGGCAGTCGAATTTGTGGCTACACCAACAGCATCATGGCACTGGTCGCAACCATAAGCTTTGGAATTGCTGAGCGCGTAATTAGTAGCTGGCAGCAGGTTATACTTATTGGTGTAAGCGCCACCTGGTACGGTAGCCGCGTTGTTACCATAATAACGATAGCCACCTGACCAGTTACCAGGATGACAAGGGCCGCAGTCGGTACCATCATGCATGCCTGTGCCCAGCACCGTGCTGTGTCCGGTAGTCAGCATCATATTTGCAGCGACAGGAGTACCTGTAGTATTGAGCTGATCACGACTGTAAGTTTGCCCCCAGTTCGTATTGCCAAGGACAGAATTAACATGACAACCAGTCTGTGAGCAAGTCCAGCCTGTCAGCAAAGAACGCTGTGCGGCCCACTGGCCAACACCGATACCTGTTGTTGTCGACGTGTCTCCACCGGGTACGCCACCCAAACTGGTCTGTACAGAGCTACCATTAACAAACCAATATGTATTAAGACCGGTTCCATCAGTGTAAACCGCAGTTCCGGTATTAATATAGCTTGGGTTTTGCCAAGGAATCTCTTGCTTGATCATGGCGTCATTGCTGCCGCCTAACATAAAGGCATTCATGCCCCAATAGTTAGAAGTGCCGCCACCATGGACGCCAGCGCGATGGCAGGTAGCGCAGCCGTTGGTGCCAAGCGTAGCATCGACATCATGCGGACCAGCAGCACCATCTTCAGGTGCAGCCCACTCAACTAGCATCGTAACAGGGGATGCGCCCCATGCGCAGTGGCACTGAACGCATGAGTTAACGCCAGCTGTCAGGAATTGGTTGTTTACAACGCCAGCAGCGGTGCCAAAGCCTGTTGCGCGGTGAACACTGTGGCATACGGCGCACTTGGTTGTCGTAGTGACATAGCCACCATGGGCGGTACCAGATATGCTCGCATCAGGCGGAGTAGACTGACTTGCCATAATATCCGTCGCGCCAGCCCAGGACAAATAACCCGGGGCTGCTGCTTGACCACCATTTAAGAACGCACCTGCGTACTCAGCACCAGCGACGGCTGCAAAAGCAAAGACGAGCAGCGCCACTGAGGCCAGAATAAATAATGTTTTCTTCATAGTTTTTCCTCCTAGGAATATAGATTTTTTATTTGACAAATTCTCTTTCATTAAAACACCTCCTTCCCCGAGACAAAATAGTTTATTACCCGCGATTTCTCACGTGAAATACCATGTATTTATTATAGTCCTCTTTGCAGGTAATAAGTAGCACAAAATGAAGGAAATAACTCATCATGTTCATGTTGTTACAAAATTTACTGGAGGGTATTGCTAGAAGCAGACAGATAGTGCGAAATCGGGGCATAAAGTTGAATAGCGTTTTGCCGTTGAAGCGGGGCTGCTGTAGTTTTGCAGTAGTCTTGCCCCGCTAAAACCCCCTATTGTCTCTCTGTGCAGCAGAAACGCTTCAGCGCCAAGTATGCAAGAAGAGCTGCCAGAAACTGGTGGGCCTTTGACTTTTATGATGAAACCTTAGGCGACTTAGGGCGGGCCTGTTGCGCTGATAATCAGCTTCAGGAATATAATAAATGATATTCTATTGTTGGGCATATCGGCGCGACCACTGCAGGAGGCATACATGGCGAATCCAGGCACGAACAAGTCTCAGAGTTTCTTGCTCCCCTTAATAGTGTTGCTGTGCGGAGCTGCCTCTCTGTCACTCGAGCTTATCGGGTCGCGCCTCCTTGCTCCCTTCTTTGGCAACTCGATCTTTGTATGGACCAGTCTCATTGGCGTCATGCTGGGCTTCATGGCTCTGGGCAACTATCTGGGGGGCAAACTCGCAGACAGGGTAACGTCGCCCGACATTTTATTCTGGGTATTGGTAAGCCTCTCGGTGAGCATTGCGCTCGTCACTATATTCGAGAGCCTTCTTCTGGGTGAATTTGCCGGACTCTCTTCGATCAGGACCGGAATGGTGATCGGCTCGATCCTGCTCTTTTGCCTGCCCTGTACACTCTTTGGCGTCGTAACGCCCGCAACCACCCGCTTGCGCCTGCGCAACCTGCAGAGCTCCGGGGCAAATATGGGCGGACTCTACGCTCTCTCAACTCTTGGCAGTATCGTCGGCGCCTTCGTGACCGGGTTCTGGCTGATGGCTCTTGTGGGGAGCAGTAGGCTCCTCGCCTTGATTGCTGTGTTAGTCATGATCCTTGCCCTATCCCTGGCTTTTCCTTTGGGCTCGCATCCAAGCAGAAAGATACTCGCGCTTCTGGTGGCATTTGCCTGTATCGTGGGCGCCTTCGTCTGGCGCCCGATATCCCCGCTCATGACAGATCTGAGGCCCTTTGACACAGCCTATGATCGGTATATGGTAGGAGAGCTGGAGGAGGCTTCCACGGGACGTTTGGTGCGCTACCTCTCGCACAATCCCCGCTCGATGGAGTCTGCCGTATACGCCGACACCTATGAGCCTTATATCTTCGACTACTATCGCTACTACGACCTGGCGCTTGATATCGCGCCGGCGCCACGCTCTACGCTGCTCATCGGAGGTGGAGTCCTCGTCTACCCTCGCCATCAGATCAAGCAATACCCGGATTCACGTATTGACGTGGTCGAAATAGACCCCGCGCTGTATACCGAAGCAAGTAACAACTTCGGCTACCTCTCCACCCCTCAGATACGCCTCACGTTTGAAGACGGGCGGGTGTTTCTGAACAAGACAAACAAACATTACGACGCGGTGATACTTGACGCCTTCAAGTCCTCCAACAATGTGCCCTTCCAGCTCACCACACGTGAGTCCATGCAACGCTGTTACAGTGCGCTGAATGAGGGCGGCGTGCTGGTCATGAACGTCCTCGCGAGTTACAAAGGTGACGGCGCGCGTTTTATTAACGCTCAGTACAAGACGCTCAAAGAGGTCTTTCCCCAAGTAGAAGTTTATCTGGTTACCGAAGGCGAGCGTCCACAAGACCCGCAGAACATCTCTTTAATCGCTTATAAAGGCACAAACAGGGATCTTAAAGCCCGCCTACAAAAAGCAGACGCGAAGCTTGCGTCACGCAACATCACGCTCGACGCAGAAGGCGCGCCGATGCTCACTGATGACTTCGCCCCGGTCGATCAGCTCCTGCTCAATGTAAATAAATAGCTCAGGCCTGCAGAGAACAACAAAAGCCGGGGCATTTCTGTCCCGGCTTTTGTTTACATGTTAGGCCGTAGCTTTACTCCTCAGAATAAACCCTAGAAGTCGTAGCCGACGCCAACGCCGGGATCCGGAGTTGCGTTTGGATCGCCAGCAACAGCACGGTGACACTTAAGACAAGCGCCATCGCTTGCGACCGTGTACTTAGAACCAGCAACGGTGCCGCCGCCCTTAATGGTGACCTCTTTATCCGCACCGGTGATGTCTGAGGCAACGTTGAACCACACGGAGCTGATGCTTGTAGCGGTGTTACCCATCGACCAGTCAGGCTTTGAAGCGTCCGGTGTTGCGGCAAAGGCCCTTCCCTGACCATGCGGGAAAGAACTGATGCTCGAGGAGCGAGGATCGGTCTGGTCATGGCAGGAACGACAGTACAGAGCAGGCGCATAGGCGACCTGTCCGATGTCTTTACCGGCGATATTCTGGTAGCCTGATGTAACTGTCGCGCCGATACGATGACCCTTGATAGCCTGCGTACGCAGACTTGACGAGCTTGACTCGCCAGTGATTGAGGTCGTACCAGCCGAATCCTGCAGAACGCCAAAGCTCGCAGTATCACTCAGGGCGTTGAATGAACCATTAACGTGGCACGCATTGTTTGAACAAGTGTAACCTGTCGCAACCGCGGTACCCACACTGGTGATATGAGCCGTACCATCAGAGACTTGTGCGGTATCATCCATCATAGCCTGAGTGACCGGGTTCAGAACACTCACCTTGATGGGACCACCAGCGCCGTCGTAGCCAGCCCAGCCGAGGATGAAGCCGTCCTGCGCAGTTCCCGTTGTACCTGACTCGATCGCTGCATGAATCAGACTGTCAGACTTGGCGTTGAGCATATTCACCTGTGCCGCCGGGTAACCGGAGAGTGAAAGCTCCGCCTTGGCGAACAAGGTCTGAGCTTGTGTCGCATTCATCGCGTCAATGTTAGCCGCCGTCACGGTTCCATCAGCGATATCGCTGTATACGAGACCATGGGGGGAGGTCGCATGACAATAGCCATTGGTGCACTGCGTATCAGCGCCGTGACGACCACCACTGTCGGTAGAAATCTTGGTGGTGGTGCTGAAGTTCGAGGCGTACGAGTGGCAAACAAGACAGCCATTGGCGCCGCTCATGAGTAGCTTGGTGCCGGTGGCGCCTGCCTTGTGGGCAGAATGACACACCTGGCATTTGACCGTATCAATGCTGTAACCTGAATGGACGCTCCCTGCGTCTCCGCCCCAAGCTGTCGTCTGGGTTTCACCACGAAACGTGGAAGCGCCGCCTGTTTGAGCCGTTGGCCAAACGATATACGACACGTTGTTGCCCGTACCAACATCCTGCGTATCAGTCGGCTTCACCAACACGCCCGAAGACGAGCGATTGGGGAGTCCGCCTGAAGCCATTGCTGTTGCAGCAAAAACAAAGACGAGCCCAACAGCAAGAGCCATAGTAAGAAGTGCTTTTTTCATAGTCATTTCTCCTTTAACTTGATGTAATATTACTTTCTCTTTCATTCATAACACCTCCTTTCCCGAGATAAGATACCAGTAAACTGGTTGCCGTGTATTTGCAAGGATATCCCTCTCAAAAAATTGAAATACAAGAGAATCCCTGAACAAACCATACTCGAAGTTATTATAGCAGACTTGCTGTCAAAATGAACATGCTTAATACCTGCTCTTAATTATGCAACTGAAGCTGAGGCTCGTTGGTACCGGGCCTATGACAAACCTCTATACAAAAATTACGATCGACGTGCGTCCCTGAAGTCTGTTCATGGCAAGTGCAGCTCGCAGTCTTTGGATCGTAGGTCTTGTGCAGCTCTTTGAGCATCATGCCATGCGCGGGGAATTTCGTGGTCTGATGGCAAGCCGTACAGGGATGATTGTTGTTATTGTGACACTCATTATTGATGCAAGTCGGGCTGATAGTACCGTTCCATATCTCATTGGTCGCGACATAGGCATGCCCGAGCTTCATGAAATCTTCTGAGTGCGGCATGGGCACGCCATGATGACAGGGATCACAGTCCCGGGGCATGTTATGACAGGACGAACAGCCTGGATTGGGCACCAGCCGTTCAGAGAAATTAGCGAGCGCCTCCTTGTTGCCCGCAAGAGCAGCGGTATAGTCCTTCTCGTGACAGGTTTTGCAGTTTGGAGAAGCAACCACGTTGTTGTGACAGCGGTTGCAGGAAGTCATTCCCCTGTTCTGGGCGGTAATTACAGATCCTTCGCTAATAACATGACAATCGATACAGGCCATCTTCTGCTTCAGGGGAGCACGATGACTCATTCTGACACCCGTGCTCTTATTGGTGATCGTTGTATCAGCAATGCGTTTTTTATGACACGCCAGACAATTGTTCGAGGAAACAGAACCATAGGCGTCAGATGGTGACTTAGAATTCGCCCCGTTCACGAAGTGTATGAGGCGTTGCGGCACCGCTGTTATCAGCATGCTGAATTGACTGGAAGATTCATGACACCGAACGCAACGCGTTTGGGCATGAGGGTCGTTTTTGGCCGTCAGATGGGGAGTGTTCTTATGACAGCTCAGACACGTAGAATTGAGCGAAGACGAATAACCGACCATCACCCAGATGGCCAGCAGACAGATAAGACCGATCACTACCGTAAGAACACGCCGCGGCAGAGGCTTGTGGTCTTCTTTTATTATCTCTTCGATTTGTTCGTCAAGCTCTTCTTGCTGTTCTTTATCAAGCTTCTCAGCCCCGGTCACCCGCACAAGCAGTTTGTCGTGCTCTGAAATTCGTAGTATCACGATGATGACGCTGACCATGATGATCAGCAGCACAACCGTCACAAGAGCCAATGCCATAAATGAGGCCTTAATGTTCGAACCAGGATCAGCGATAATCTCTCTAAATATCGTAATAATACGCCCGGGATCTATCGTGGATACGGAATTCAGGTTCAAAGCTTCTGTTATCGACTTCCACAATGCGCTCATGGCGTTTGCACCTTCTTAAGGTTGACCGCTCCTCCGGGATGAACATGACGCTCGTGACACTGCGTGCAGTCCTTGGGATCATGGCAGTTTGCGCAGCGCTTATCGCCCTCTTTCTTCACAAGGGCCGAGTGAGTCTTAACAAAGCTCTGCGGGTGCGGAAGCTCAAACCCCTTATGGCACGTGTCACAGAAACTTTGCTCATGACAGCCATTGACGCTTGAGCACCGAGCTGTTGAGGACTTTGCATCCGAACCATGCGTCCGCAGGTAGTTCACCGTATGAGGCACACCAGCGCCGTGGCATCCTGCGCAGGTTTTGTTTTGGTGGCACACATCGCAGGCAGCCATATTCCCCAAACCATGGGTGTTCTTCCACTGCTTGCCGTGAGTGACTGAGAACGTAGCAGTGGGTATTCTTGGCTGGACTCTTCCATCGTGGCACAAGTTGCAATCCACCGAGACACCCTGATTTCTGTGACAGGTCAGGCAATTAAACATGTCGACCGAATTTCGAATGGATTTCTCTTCATGAGCTACATTCGGGTGACATTGCACGCAACGGAGGCCATCTGTGCAATTCTTATGACTAATGCGGAGCCCACCCGTGGTGGCAACAGGCAGCTCACTCACAACATGACAGTCAGATCGGGTACACTGCGTCTGAGACGTCGTACTCAACGAGCCTTGGCTTGGATCGGTGATATGCGTGTACATCCCGGTAATCATCGTCCAGCCAAAGCGCATGCGCGCGAACGCGCCGGGGCCCTGATGGCAAACCGCACAACTCAGATTGCCGTGCGCCCCCTTCTCGACGCTTGCCACGGCTTTTGCATGGCAGTGCGCACATGAACCCTTCACAGGAAGCGACCATGAGAGAGCCACCAGCAGGATGGCGGCGGCGCCCACCACAAGCGTGGCTATTTTCAACATGGCTTTTCTTTTCATGGCTTCCTCGTTATAACTTCCTCAGGGCGCCTACTTCTTCCTGCCTCTACCCAAAGACGGTTTTTCTTCTTGCGCTGGCCCATCGTCCTCTTCAAGGTGCTCAACTTTGACATCCCTCTTCGTACGGAACTTGGTGAATCCATAGATCACGGCCAGAATTATCAGCAGTAGCAGCGGAAAACAGCAGGCCCGCACTGGTCCGGAAAGACTACGGAGAAGCTTTTTGACGATACTCGACCCTCCTGAGCCAGGAAGGCGGATAATCTGGATGCGGTTATTGCCGGTATCTGCCACCGCAAAGGTATCGGTAGCGGGGTCATAAGAGACACTGGTAGGATACGAGAACTTTCCGTCCTCTGTCCCAAACGTACCGTACTTACCAATAAATGATCCGTTTTCAGTATTAAAGACAGAGAGCGAGAAGTCCAACGGGTCGACCACGACCAGGCGACCGCTCCCATCGATAACGCAGTTGTTTGGCGTCTGAAGGTTCGCAGGGGCATCTGACTTGACCTCCCCCGCCGGAGCTTTCCCCGTGGGCGCCGCATTACCCGGATTACCCGTTTTCACTATCCAAACACGGGTACCGTCTTCGCGGTACTTGCTGATCCTATTGTTGTAGGTGTCGACCACATAAATATTGTTCTGATCATCAAGGGTTACGCCACCCACCATGTCGAAGTCACCATCACCCTTGCCTTGAGCCCCTTTTTGGTAAAGCAGCTTGCCGCTGATATCGAACAGGGCAAAACCGCCGCTACCGCCTACGACCACCCGATTATTACGCGACGCAACCGACGAAGGGCCTTCCATGCGCTGGAGCCACCGGCCCTCTTTCCCGTTGCTAGTCAGTGAGACAATCTTGTCGTTAGGTCCTTCAATAAAATACTGGGATCCATCATTACCAACGGCGATACCCGTGGGGTACTTCAGACGATAGTCCGTATTGTCAGGTCCACCCCACCATTTCACGTATTGGCCCGTATTGGTGAACTCAACCACATTCGCCTGATTCTCGGTCACGATAGGAACAGCAATATTTCCATTGGGCAAAAAAGCGACGGCAGCCGGAGAGACAAGCTGGTTACCCTTGTCGGGACCCGTAGAGTAGATCGAGCGAACCCAGATAACTCCATTGGCCGCATCCCCGCTGGCAATCGTACCCTGTGGCTTCATCATCCTAAGCAAAAAGAGTGTTGCAATCAACAAGAGAAGAATCAGGAATACCAGAATGACCGTTGCGATCCTGCGGGCAGTAGGAGAGTGATACTCATGCTCTACCTGGATATCTGCTCCCGGGATGTCTGTCTCTTTGACCTTGATTTGTTTCATCGCGCTATTTTCCATTCTGCCCCTGAGTGCTCAGCTTGCTTATCTTCTTTTCAAGCTCTGAAACACCCGGATTATATTTTTTTGCTTCCTTATAGGACTCAAGGGCGCCCGTATTGTCGCCCGTCTTAAACAAGATATCCCCTCTCCATTCCAGCATGTCTGCTGCAGTCGGGTTAAAAGAGAGATACTCGTTGATCGCCTTGAGTGCATTTTTGTAATCTTTAAGGCCTTCGTAGGCTTCAGCTTTCACCGTCAGCGCCGTGAAGTAATTATCGCCCCTGCCCCCCTCAGCGGTTAGATACGTGGGGTTTCCCGTGCCCTTTTGTTGTTCGATATCTTTTTTATACTGAGCCGCCAAGGCTTTCTGCAGTTTATCGACCTGCTGCAAGGCATTTTTGTAATTGCTCTGTATCAGATAAACCTGCGCCCTCCCCAGCAGCAACCACTGTCGCTCGGGGTCTTCAATATTCGCCTTGTCACCCGCATCCAGGATCTGGTGGGCTCGGCGCCCCTGACCGGTTTTCGCCAAAGCTACGGCATAGTCTTTAATATTCTCCGGACCAGCCTCCCCTTTTTCATATTCAGTCTGAGCCAGAGTGAGTTCCTGCTCTTGTAGCGTGCGCGGAGTATCATTGCCCAAATAGCCCAGTACAACGATCGACGTGACCGTTGCCAAGTATAAAGCGACCAGAATCAGACAGATGAAGATGATAATACGCACCTGCTTGTCAGCGAATATACTCTTGCGCGGGCCGCGCAAGCTGTTTTTCTTAATTGGCTTCCTTGACACTAACTTAATCCACTCCGTCTCCGAAGAATCCTGCCTGGCAAAAGCACTGACGACATCATGTCCTACCTTTTACCATTTTAATTCCACACACATGAATTTTAGTATATCATGCGTCCCCCTACAGAGCTATTTCAGAATGCGAGAATGCCGCCCGAAAACACCCGAGCCGACCGGCGATAATGCGCCAAATGGGCCGCTTTTTTAAAACCATACGCGGCAAAAACAGATGATATCTAAGGATTTGAGAGGAATTCTGAGGCCAATAGCCTTAACTGCTGGGGTTGTCAGAGCTTGACCTAGCCACAATTTGCACGAGAATTTGAAGTAATAAGTAGCACAAAATGAAGGAAATACCTCATCATGTTCATGTTGTTACAAAATTTACTGGAGGGTATTGCTGGAAGGGGACAGATAGTGTGAAATCGGGGCATAAAGTTGAATAGCGTTTTTGCCGTTGAAGCGGGGCTGCTTGACCGCTGCGATTGCCTGGCGCAAAGCGGCGGCGTTGCCGCTCACTTGCGCCAGGTGGAGCTGTTCACCCAAAAGTGCGGGGGTAACGGGACCGGCGCTGCCCGCCTGTTTGAGGAGGGCGGTGACCGCTGTGACGTTTGCGGCATCCGCGGTATGGAGCGCTTGCATCTGGTTAAGCGCTAACCGGGCAAAAAGCGTTGCATTAAGCGTGAAGTCTGTAATGTAGCCTGGAGCAGCCGGTATAGCTTGGATCTGAGTATTTAGCTCCTGAGGAGTACTTGCCAACATGAGGCGATCTTGCAAAATGCGGCGTTCCACCAACGGATTGGCCGGGGCTGACCGTGCGGCGCGCTCCTGAAGCGTTAGGTCATCCTGAGCTGTGATTGACAGTGTTTGGGCTGAAGATAAGGCAAACTGTTGACGCATAAAGAAAACAGCAACTATCACAAGCGCTAGCAGGCCAACGATTCGAGCAATTGTCTTGCCCGCCGAGGGCAGAGAAAGCGCGTCCATGCCCGTTGCTTCTGGTCGCGCACAGGCAAGTCCCGCTAGCGCGGCGCCCAACAGCCCGCTGGCAAAATGCATCGGGGTCACAAAGAGCGACAGCAACCAGGCAAGCGTTGCTATTGCGCAGGCAGCACGAAAATCAATGTAAACATTGGGAATAAAATCGTTGTCCAGTTCCGAGGTGTGCCGAGGGCGTCGCGTTCTACGGGCAGACCTGAAGTCGTTGTCCAGCACTAAGGAATCACGAAGCCAAAAGTAGCCAGCAATCAGGAAGGCGACTGCGCCGATCAGGCCCAGGCGAGTTACGACCTCCCAGGGAAGACTATGCGGAGATGGCGGGCTGTAGGCTGTGGGGTCGCTGCCGATGCTGCCCGTGTCGCCATAGAGCCAGTTACTGATGTAGCGATACGAACTGAAGCGATAGCCCGCTGGCCCATATCCCGTGAGCGGACGCTTAGCAACCATGGCTTGCGCGCCATAGGTAAACTCCATACGAGAGCCCACCGTTGAGCCCAGACTTGCTAAGTCCTGACGCTTTACAATCAGCCCGCTAACGGGCGGCAAGAGCGCTACAACCAACGCCAGCACCAACAAGCCCAACGCCATGCGACCGCCCAGCCGTACCCTGCCACAAAGGCGCCCCTCAGACAAGCCAAAGAGCTGCGGGCGCAGGGCCGCGATCAGCAAGACGAGCGCAATAACCGCGAATATCCCTAACATGCCATAGCTGATCACCGCTATGGCAACAGCAGATATAAGTGCCGTTATACGCCATAAGATCCGTAAGCGCTGGTCTGTATCTACTGACGCAAGCCAGAGAGCCAGCACCGGGATCGGGATTAAAGCAGAAACATTGTAAGCCGATGAACCAAAAACGGTAACCCAGGTAGTAAAAAAACGCTGACACAAGGCCACCGCAATCAGAAGCAAACCAACCAAGGTGACCACGCGTAACGCGGGTCGCACCCATTTGCCCAAGCCAATACTTGCGGCTAGCAGAAAGATTACCGGATAGCAGAGCCAGAGGTAGCCGGGCATTTCTCCATACAGATCATAGAAGAATTGCTGGACAGGAAACGCATTAGTGACCAGCGCCAACAGAAAGGCTGCGGTCATCAGCCCCGCCGCAAGCAGCGCGCTTTGTGTGGGGCGACGTAGGGGCAACAGGCGCGCACACACCAACGCCACGCAAATAAGCGTTGCAAGCAAGAAACAGAGTTGGCCTTTTTCCAGCACAGGAATAGTATAAATTAGCCAAGCGCCGGGCGCCAGAAATGCCAGCAATAAAAAAACCGTCGCGGTAACCGTATGCAAAGAGAAGACGGGGACTACAGCGGGTGAAGAAGCAGGCGCCGTAGCCTGATGTGCAACGCGCCCCCCTGTTGGGGGGCGCTTCGTATTCTTATCCTTTAGTTGTGGCATATTTGCACTTCACGTCCATCTACCACCTGGATACAAGAAAGATCATCCAAATCAGCGACTGGGAGCAGAGTCCGGCACTGTGATATATTGGCCCGTCGCCTCAATATATATTTGATGGGTAGTCGAAACGATTTGCCCACCTTTTGTATCAATATAATCCTGATAATCCCATCGTCCGTTACTCGAATCATAGCTATGGCACTGCGAACAAGGCATTGCACCACCAGCAGATTCTCCCGCGCTTGTATCTTTGTCATTATGACAGCGCGTACACGTTGAAAGCCCGTATTTCAGCACTGCCGCGGGATGCGAATCCGTGAAGCCAGATGGATGCGGCAAGCGTATTCCGTGACAATTATCACAGCTTGTTGGATTGGTATGACAGGTATAGCATTGTGACTTCGGGTCCGCGCCAACTAATCTATCAGCATTCTGCGAAGAAGCGCCCGATGAAACGATCGTCTGCTGCGGGGTATTTACATGACAGGTTGTACAAGAATCGGATGCCTGTTTGCCATCGTGGCACATCAGGCAGGTATCCATTGTGCCAGACTGCGCAGTCATGTTCTTTGCTGCCACATTGTGACAGCGCCCACATTGCATACCCGCGTCAGTCAACTCCCGATGTGAAACCGCAATAGAATTTGCGCCGATATTATTTGACACAATACGACCCGACAAAGTCTTGTCATGGCAATTCAAGCACGAAGTGCTTGGCGCGGCGCTATAACCCGTAGGTTGGCTTTTTGCAGTAAACCCTGTTAGCAAATGCCCGATACGCTGAAAACTGTTAACGGTATAACGTGCCATTATGCCGCCACCTTCATGACACTTTACACAGCTTACTTTAGCATGGCTTCCTGATTGCATGGCTATTACTTTTTGATCATGCCCGTGACAGGCCTTACAGTACGTAGAGGTCGAAGTTCCCGCACCAACGCAGACAAAAAGCACGAACAAGCCTACTATAACGGTTAATATCACCGAATAGCGCCGCCAGGAATTCCGGTACGCGTGAACTGCAACCGCTTTTACATCCTGGGAGGAAAGTTTTGATTCCTTTCCCTTTGTATCCACTAACGCATAGTGTTCGCGGCGTGACGACAACGCGGATACAATCATAACTACTGTCAGCACGGCTATCAGGACAGCTACAACGATAACGGCAAGAATCATCAGGAACATCACGGGGTCAAGCCGCGGATTGTTAAACACCGTAACTATCTGGTTCCACCGTTGATTAATATCAACAACACTGGTGTTATTAAGCGCTTGGCGCCACCATGAAATCGAGAAGAGGTCCTTCCACATTAGAGTCCCGCACCTCCCGGGTGTACATGCGCAGCATGACAGTTGTCGCAATCCTGCTTGTTATGACAGTTATAGCAAGTTTCCTCACCGGTTTTTTGAGTTTCAGTGACATGAGTCTGGAGGAAGTTGCTGGGATGTGGCATGGCTATGCCATGGCAGTCATTGCAGAACTTCTGGTCCTTATGACAAGTAGCGCACTTTTCCGCTCCGCCTGGTTTAACAGCAGCAATCCCATGCGTTTTTACAATATAACGATCATGGGGAACCAACGGGCCATGGCAACGGGCACATTCAGATTGCGCATGGCAACTTATGCACGTGCTGAGGTCTCCCGTACCGTGCATCTGTTTCCAATTAGGACCATGGGTAACGCTAAATGAGGACGCCACACCAGTCCGCGTCGCATTTTGAGACCCACCCACATGGCAACTAGCACACTTACTGGAATCTATTTGACGTTCTGCGTGGCAGGAAATACAGGCGTTCATTGTGTACGAAACGGGGATTTGCCCTTTATCTAGATGTCCGATCCCTCCATGACACTTAGTACAGCTCTGCCCCTTTGTACAGACTGCATGAGCAACCTGCAGACCCTTCGCACTGACCATTCCTTTGGAACCAGTACCGATAGTTGAACTCGCATGGCAGTTCACGCAGCTAGCATCTGAAACACTTGCTTGCGAAGCTGACAAGGGAATTACTTTCAGAACCATCCCGTACATGACCGTCTGGCGAAAAGCAAACCGGCTGGCAGGCGTAGAGCCCTGATGACAGGACTTGCAAGTTACCCGTGCGTGCGGCCCTGTTTTCTGGGCTTCCACCTGGGGCGCCATGCTGTGACACCCACTGCATCCTGGCGTATAGACCGTCGCAATTAACGCGGGAAGCACAGCAAGCACCACAACAGCAACCGCCACCAATGCCACGATTTTCAGCGCAAGCAATTTGCGCCGAGGCTTTTCCGCCACTACGGCTTTTTGCTTTTGCGGTCGTGTCGGTTCGCTCATGCCTCTCCTTCCTTCATCGGTAGATTCTCATTCGTAGGTTTTACGATTCTAATTCTACAACATTCTTGTCAGCATTCCTGCGCCGACGCAGCAAAATACGAGTGATGACATAAATGACAATAAGAGCCAGAAGAACCAGTAACGGGATTAAGCACGCGTTGATGATATCGGCATAGCGGCTGATGAGGCCACGCAAGCCACCCATAGAGCTTGAATTTGCCAAATGGAAGATTTGTACGCGACCCAAAGCCGCCTCCCCCTCTAAAAACACATCCTGCTGACGATTATAGACAAGGCTTGAAGGATTAGAGAAAAAGCCATCTTCTACCCCGAACTCTCCCCATTTACCGAGAAATTTACCGTTGGTGACAGAAAACGCAGATACACTGTAATCAAACATATCAATAACAATAACACGATTATTTGCATCCAGCGTAACGCCCATCGGAACCTGCAGATTCGCAGGATACTTTGATTCCAGCTCCTTTTGCGACACGTTTGCGCCACCCTGAATACCCTTATTGCCGGGGAAGCCCATATTGACAATCCAGATACGGTTACCCTTGGCATCATATTTGCTCAAACGGCAATTATACGTGTCTACCACGTAAAGATTATCCTGGGCGTCAAGCGCCAGCCCCGATACCGTGTCAAAGCTATCTTTACCTGAGCCCTGAGTCCCCACTTGCCCAATAAGGCTTCCGTCACGTTTGAAAGCCGCGAAACCGCCCTGACTTCCCACTACAAACATATCATTGTTAACGGCAACCGAAAGCGGCGTCTGGACCTGAAGCGTTTGCTTTAGATTAAAGTCAGGATCAAAGACTAACACCGTGTCATAGGTTTGTTGAGAAACATAGAACCAGCCATTTGGGGCGATTGCCATACGATTGGGATACTGGAACTTCTGACCCGCAGAAGTCTGCGTCACCAAACGCTTAAAGCTACCATTCATCCCATACTCAATCAGGCGGAAGTTCGCGCCGTCAGTAACCCAAAACGATTGTCCATCGGGGCTGACCGCAACGCTCGTTGGGTGCATCAACTGATTAGGATTTACCCCAAAACCATACACCGACCTGATCCATTCGACCCCATTGGCATTGCCCTTTGCCGAGGCGCCCGCACCTGGACGAAGCAGCGAATAAAGCGTTCCGCACGCCAATAAGAGCAATATAATCAAAACAATAAGAATAACGATAAGAAGCATGCGTGAACGCCGTACTCCTTTATTCTGCTCATCTTCGGGCGAAACCCGCACCGCAGAAGCACTGGCTGCATCAACAGCCACTTTGGTATCCTGTTCCTGTGCCATCTTTATTTGCCCTCAGCTTTCTTTAGACCTGCGGTTGCATCCGCATCATCAGGAATATATTTTAGCGCGTTTTGGAAGTCTTGCTTAGCCTTGTTTTTCTGACCAAGCAACAAGTACGCATTACCACGATCAATCAGCGCGGACGCATCGGTTGCGCCCGACGTATTGCTGAGATACAGAGTCAAATACTTAACCACATTGTTGTAGTCTTTGCCCGATTGAAAAATGTAGGCTAATTGAGAAGCGCTGATGTAGTAGTTATTTGGAACCCCATACGCAAGCGCCCAGTTCGTATCGCCCCCTTTGGCTTTTTCTGTCTCATAGGCCTTCATAAGATTGGTCATGACCTGCTGATACAGCTTAACAGCGGCGTCTGTCTGCCCACTACTCTGGTCAATGTAGGCTTGGCAGAAGTCGATCATCTGAGTTTGAGTTAAATCGAATTTCTGGCGTTTGGCATTCTGAAGTGAAACCAGGGCGCCAGGAATATCCCCGTTATCAACTTGTGTAGTAATCAGCTTCTGGAAACTGGCCGCATCATTGTCTGTCTTCACTGACCCTTGTGCCTGCTGCACCATTGCCGCGCTAAACGTTGCCGGCGGGGCAGCGCCAAGACTGATAGATCCATTCAGTACAGCAAAAACGGCTGTGAGAAGAGCGCCAATAACCACCAGAGCTATGGCGAGAACAAGCGTGGTGGCAACAGGATCGTGCCACAAAGAACGAGGGCGCCGCGCGCTTGCACGCTTGCGCGGCCCACCTGAATCAGTAGAGATATCCTCCTCGGTAATCTCTACCACGGACGTATCAGGCATAAATAGAGCTCCTTACATTGAAAGTTGCGGTCAACAACATTAATAAAAAGTATCTTTATCGTAGCACACTCATAGCGGTAATAGGCGATGAAATGCTAAACCACTTATCCCATCCACCATCCAACAAAAGCTCCTCAAGCACCCCTCGCGCTCCCTTTACTTTGTCGTTGGATGAAGCTTCTCGTTTAATTTTCGCTCGGCATTTGTAGTAAAGCTGTCGCGTATGCCAGAAGAAGGCCAATCGCGCTTCAATGAAGTAAGCGCGGTTTGCGCTTGCGAAACCTGGCCACTATCAAGCAAAAAATTAAGACGCAGACCGTCACGATACACTGACGGCGGTTGTGCGGCCAATAAAGAGAGCGCTGCTTTTGTATTGCCCTGGTAAAAGAGCAGCTCGCTCTTCATAAGTTTCAAGTCGATAAGTTTCGGGTACTGTGCGATCTGTGCGTCCAGGATAGAATCATAAGTAGAAAGTGGCTTTGACTCTGCCTTTCGACTTATCGCATCAAGAAAGAGATCATCACGCATGAGTAGATAGCCTAACTCGAATGGATACTGTTTGTTTAAGCCAACTAAATAGGCATCCAAATCAAGAGACTGGGACTGATACGTACTCAAGCTGTTTGCGCCAACAATTTGCTTGCTTAAAGAGACCACCATCTCTTCCTGCAACTTAAAATCCCAAGGCATCTCGTCAATAGCTTTTTGTAACATTTGTCCTGAGCCTGTTACCCGAGAACGCTCCCGATAATAATCAGCCTTAAGCGGCTTCAGGGCACAAACGGCTCCAGCAATAAATAATACCAGAGCTATTATGGTAAGCAGTACTGGTAAAAACGCACTCTCCTTAAGCAGGATCTTTTGATTCGCTGCAACTAAAACTGCGGCCCCAAGAACGGCAGCGGTCGCAGAAACCATAATGTTGGCATTTGTAAAACAACAGGCTAGCCCCGCTGCAAAAAAGGCGCACCAGAAAACCAAATAAATGAACTGTTTCTTGTTCCCGGGCTTTTGTCGCAACGTGCGACCAAGCGTACAAATACCAATCGTGCCTAAAATCAGCAGGATCAAGAGGGCGGGCAAACCTAAGGTCGCAGCAAGCATGAGCGGGTAAGAATGCGGGTCATCGTTATAAACACGATCACCAAACTTGGGATCAGCAACCTTTGAAATAATATGATAGGTGCCCTTTTGATAAAGATCCGGGCCTGTTCCCACCAAAGGCCGAGCAGCCCACACCACAAGCGCTCGTCCCCACAGCGTAAGACGCGAGCCGGAATAAGTATTAACCGTTTGCGTAGTGGCAGGTAGCACTTTATTCTGCAAGGTTGAAAACTGAGCGCCTGTCACTGCCAGTCCAAGGCCAAGCGAACAGACGCCTGCCAGCAATACGACACCCCATTTAAACTTTTCTACTCCTGAACTATTACGACGAATAAGAACCATGAGAACTACTAGCAAAAGCGCAGCGCACAAAAGCGCCAGATAGGCTGAGCGCGATTGCGTCATCACCACCGCGGCGCCCATAAGACAAAGCGCAACACTATAAGCTATGCACACCCGAATCCGAGATTCCATAAGTGCCAGGCCAGCGGCCAACACGCAAAGCGGGGCAAGAAACACTCCCGTGAAATCGGGATTTCCCAGAGCGCCTCCCCCCTGCAAAATCATCCAAGACTCCGTGCCCCATAAGGCTCTCGCACTTTCACTCAGCTGCGCGTAGCAGCTCTGCGATAAAGCAACAACGGCTACCGCGGCGCCAGAAATTACCAGGACACGAGCAAGGGTCATCAGCCGTTGAGGTGAGTCGATATGTTGCAACACCAAAAACGCCAAGATGCCACAGGAAAAATAGAGCAAAGCCCCATGTCCGTCTATTGATGTTCCAAAAAAGGAGGCCGCGGGGATGATGGAGAAGATACAAGAGACAACAACCCACAAAAGGAAAAGCGCAATAAGCAGACAAGGTAAGGGATGACGCACTGAGAAATAGCGCTGCTCTGCCTGTTCCAGACACCAAAAAATGAGCGCAAGTCCCGTCAAACATACGACGAAAAGCAACTTTGGTGTAACAGGATACTGCACTGTTAGCGTCGCCCGAACCGGGGAAAACAGCACCATGCTGCTTATTAGCGGCAGCAGAGCACAGCATGTCAAAAGCAACAAGTACGAAAGATACAGAGGGGACCTTAAACGCTGTGTGTCTATGTTAGCCATACTATTTTCCTATTTCCTTAACTCAGACGCCTTGTCCCATTGGGTATAGTACGCAACGAAACTCCGACAAATACAAACACCCTGATGAGCATCACGGCAACTCTATGATAGTCGATTCCCTCTTCTTCGTTTTGTGCAGAATTCCATTTTAATGAGATCGAAGTCTCTTGGCGAAGCGCCAGATATCTTTTCGCAAAAAAAGCGCCGCAGACAAGAGCCAGGCAATCAGCAAAACAAGGAACATAAACGCCACCAACCCGATGAGCGTATGTGGTATAAGCCGCGCACTACCAGCAGCCAACCAAAGCACAAGAGTAAGCATCAGCGCGGGCAAGTTAGGTAACGCTGCACGACGAGCCCAATCCCGAAGCGGCACCCGCGCAAGTTTAAGCGTCAGGCGCAGATGCAGTGGGATCTCTGTCAGATCGACCGCAAGCGTCGCGAGCGCCACACCGACGATCCCCAATGGATGGATAAGTATAAGCGCTAGCACCACATTGGCAATGCCCGCACACAGGGCCACCGGCGCCCAACGCTTGATTTGCCCTTGCCCGATGATAATGGTATCGCCTACCATAGTGATCGGCCAGAAGAGCTGACTGGCAAGAAGCAGCCGTGCGGTTGTTCCCGAAAGTTCAAAGCCCGGCCCACACCAAAGCCTGATTAATTGCGGAGCAAACAGAACAGTAACAAAAATACCCGGTATAAGCATCAGGCTGAGGTAGCGGCTCCCGGTCACAAAGGTAGACGCCAGTTGCTCGTGCTCCTCGCGCGCATACAGACGTGTGACATAGGGCAGCAGCGCAGAATAGGACAGATCGTTTATTTGCGAAATGGACGAGGCAAGTTTTGCTGCCGCCTCAAAAAGGCCAACGGTTGCAGCCCCCATGACGATACCAATAATAAGACGATTAGCCTGCTGACGCATGAGAAAAGCTGCCATCTGCACAATATAAAGTGGCAAGCCGAGCGAGATCAACGTGCGTGCTGCCGACCCAAGCTGCGGACGAAGGAGACGGCGTACTGAGGGCGGTAGCGAAACCAGCGCAATAATAAACATCACCCCGGTACAGACCACGATTATTGCGCAGTTAAGCATAGTTAATACCAGAGGACCACGCCTCGTAACTAACACAAAGATAATAGCCGCAGCGGAAAGTACAGCAGAGATGACCGAGAACAGCGCGATGGTCCCATAACGTTGATGACCAGCCAGCACATAGTTACCGGGCTTCGCCGGCCAGGTAAGCAGCTGTTGCGCCGCCTGCCAAATGAGCATAAGCTTGAGCAGCGCAGCCTGAACCGGCGTAACGTGAAAGAAGCGGCCAGCAAAAGCGGCAATGAGCGCGAGCACCAGCGTTGCAGTTATACCAATAAGCATATGTAAACTGATGCTGGCGCTGAGTGTATGAGCCAATCCACGCTCGTCATCAATCGCCGCTGCCGCCGCTATCTGGCGCGTGGTTGTCACCCCCAGGCCAAAGTCAAACATCATCACAACGCCAACCACCGAGGTCGCCAGCACAAACAGTCCATAGGTGCCTGCGCCATAGGCACGAAGTAAAAGCGGCAATGTTACCAGGGTGACTATGAAGCTGACAACCTGCGCTGATGCATTAGCCAGCGTATTAAGCGCCAGGCGCAGCCGAGGACGGCGTATGACGAGCGGCTCACTCACAGCGTACGTGGCTCCCCTCGGCGTGTACGGGCGCGAGCCAGGCTGGCAGCAATCAGATTACGCAGGTAGACAAGATCCGCACCCAGTGGGCTTTCGCCTGCGGTAAGCTTTGCGTTGCGGTACTCGCGCGCGGTATCGCGTAGGGCATAGCTTGTTCCGCCTAACTGAAAGTCAACCAGCGTGTCGGTGATAAAGCGCCAATCAAGCTTTTGGGGCAACAGGCGTAGGAACAAGTCGTAGTCGCCAGCGATCTTATAGCTAAGGTCAAATCCCCCCGCCTGGCGCACGAGCGCAGTACGCAGAAAGAGTGCCTGGTGATTGGTTGGCATTGAGCGCGGCAGACGCTGCATGGCAAACTCCGGACGCGGGAGCTTTTTAGCCGCATGACCATCGGCGTCGATCACGTTGTAAGCGCCAGCTATAGCGTCAGGTTTGTTATCAGGATCGAAGTCTATTGCTGCGGCTACCGCCGCGAGCGCTGTTGGCTGGTAGCGGTCATCGGCGCCGAGGAAGGCCAAATAACGACCACAAGCACGGGCCAGCCCCTTATTGAACGCGTCGTATATGCCATAATCAGGTTCGCTTACCAGCATGAAGCGGGCGGGCGGAAAGCGATCCTGCCACGCACGCGCCGTCGCCGCAGTATCGTCCGTACTCGCGCCATCAATGATGATGAGCTCGAAATCTGCGCAAGTCTGCGCCACAAGGGACTCCAGCGCGCCCGACAGCTCTGCCGCCACATTGCGCACAGCTATGACAATGCTGAAGAGGGGGTCAGACATTGACGTTTTGAGCCAGATAATCGGCATAGGCGCGGGTGACGCCTACTGCCAAAGGAGTGGTTGCGTGCCAGCCGAGGGCCTGGATGCGCGAGCTGTCGAGTAGCTTGCGCGGAGTGCCGTTGGGCTTGCTTGTGTCCCAGACAATCTTTGGGCGCGCTGGCGTCGGCGTGTCCGCAAAGATCACGGCGCGTACCTGCTCGGCAAGTGCAACGATCGAAAGCTCCTGCCCCGAGCCAACGTTGATCCAGCCGCCAATGTCTTGTGCCGTGTGGTGCTGCATGAGAAAGAGCGCAGCGCTGGCCAGATCATCTGCCCAGAGAAACTCACGTAGCGGCGTGCCATCGCCCCAAAGCGTGACCTCGGTAGCACCGCTACGACGAGCATCGTCGAACTTCGCGATAAGCGTTGGCAGCACATGTCCGCCTTCGAGGTCATAGGTATCACCCAGGCCATAGAGATTGGTCGGCATCAGCGATAGAAAATCTATGCCATACTGCTGGTTATAGGCCAGGCAGAGCTTTATCGCCGCGATCTTTGCCAACGCATAGGCGTCGTTGGTCGGCTCCAGCGGGCCGGTCAAAAGCGCGTCCTCGCGGATTGGCTGAGGCGCCAGCTTGGGATAAATACACGACGATCCAAAATTGAGTAGCTTTTTGACGCCTGCGTGCCACGCCGCATCTATTACATTGAGCGCGATACTTAAGTTATCGGCGATAAAGGTCGCGGGAACAGCGCTGTTTGCCCCGATGCCGCCGACCGTGGCCGCCGCCAGAAACACGTAGTCGGGGCGCTGCGCCATGAAAAACGCGCGGGTAGCCGCCTGATCGCGCAGGTCAAGCTCCGCATGAGAAACAAGCAGCAGGTTCTGGTAACCTGCTGCCCACAACGCACGCACAAGTGCCGAGCCTACCAGCCCGGTATGCCCCGCCACGTATATCTTGCTTGAAGTATCCACGACTTTTCAGTATAGCGTACTAAGCTTTAAATTGCCCTTTTGGGTCGTAATGGTTGCGATATTTTGAGCAACCCTTATTATTCTTCTGACACACCTACACAAAGCCAACGTGCAGGTACCGGAGTCAGTGAAGGGTTGGCGTTAGGAAACCAGCGCGCAGGAGCAATGGTCGTGCCATCTCTGGCCTCACCTAACCATGCGCCCCACCACGAATAGCTTGAGTTTGCAATAATGTGATGATGGCAAAGACTCATAAGCGCCAAGTCCTCAATGCTTGTATCGTAACCCACCTCATCAATATCGATATAGCGAGTATCAAACTTGCCAAATATAAGATTTTCACGCACCCAATCTGGCTCATCGCTAAAAACATAGAGACGCGGCTCTTCACTCATCTGATTGGCAAGCAAACCAACTGCCTGGCGATAGTATGCTGGCGTGCAAGTTCCGAGCTGCCTCCCATTTTGCACATAGTCTCCTCGACGTACATGGATAGCAACGCTTTTCTGCCTATCCTGTGCAATCATGAAGGAAAGTTCAGAAAAACGAGGCGAATCAAGACGCGCCAGCGAGAGTTCTGCCCTGATCTGCTGCGCATAGTCACCAAAATACCGTTCATTCTGGTAGTAACCATAAATAAACAGAGGCGGCGTAGCGTTTTCGAGCGCACTCCAATAGTCATAGTGAGGCTCCGTCCTAACAGATGACCAATTGGTATAGTGAGTGCGGTTGTAAAGGACCTTTTTAAACACTTGCGCATAACGGTTACCAATACCTGGTGTAAGCGCATGCGCAAAGCGCAACTCGCCTAGTTCCGCAATGCGTCCTTTTATATGAGGAAATTGCCTAAGAAGAAGAGGACGATCTATGGACCCTCTTTTCTCAATAGCAAACCATGAGGTATCCAGTACCAGTTGGACTTGTAGACGATGCGAAAGGGCAGAAGCAGTCGCATACTGAAAAAGTTGATTCCCCAGGCCCCCGAAGAGATAAACTGCCACTTCCTTATTCACAGGGCGCGTCCTTTTTGTCTGCCTGGGAATTCTTTTCTTCCCCCCAATAACAAGCATTCTCAACAGAAGCAGCATTTTGGGGACGTTCATTTTTGTCGGGGTATATCCAATGTTCATTAAAATAGAGGTTATCCCACCCATATTCCTCGACCCAACGCCTACCTTTAATGCCAAATAAGCATTGCGTGACACCCCCTAAATGAATAGCAGGTTTTCCCAGTGATTTAATATAGGCGCCAAGTGGCAAGCCATAGCCCCCGCAACCGAGAATTGCAACGTCAAAATCAATACTGGCAATGTCTGCTTCCATCGCATTAAGAGCATCGGTCCAGCAGGTATAATCTTTGCTACCCCCCATGGACTGTACCGCAGGATAGGCGGTTAGCTCAAAGGCAGGCAACACATCTGGGTTATCAAAAAGCAGGGCGCGGCGCGCATATTGACGTCTGATTGATGTCGCAAAAGGATGGACAACCAGCACCTTCCTGCCTTCCAAGGCAGCACTCCAAGGGTCATCGCCAACAAAAGGTACAATATCCTCAAGATTTACTGTCCGTGGGTTGTTGAGGCGCTCGCACAGATAATCTTCCTGACGTATCCACGAAGCCAGCACATCGACCTCACTTAGCGCGCGAAGATAGATATCACTGAAGATCTGTGCCATCTTTTTCGTTCTGGGAAAAACACCAGCATTGTTCATCAAGGCAGAACGCGTCAGCTTCAAGTAGGGAGCAATGATCACCTTATGTAGTGGTGAGGCCGTATGCTCCCATGAAACACCAAGACAGGCAATTGCCTCGGCACTACCCATACGCGCAGCCAAAAAAGGCTTTTTGTCCTCAATAGCTTTGATGGTAATAGTTGCGAACTTCTCATAATCAAGATCATAAGCATCATTTGTGTCTCGCGGTTGGTACACCAACGTAGGCGCCGCCATGCGCGCAATACTCGTTGCAAGAAAAGCAGAAATCTTTGACACAATAGCTCCTTTTTTTCCTTCCTTGAAGGCGCTTCAGCCACAACACCCAAGAACTTCTATTTATCGCCACTACGACACATTTCGAAAATCCCGCATCCGTAGTTACAGCCATAATTTTGTGCGATATCTGATTCGGTTAAAACAACATCCTCATGCAGGTCTCCCCTGTCATCTACGAAAGAGAACCGCTCTATCTGATAGTCATTCTTGAAGAGATCCAGCAGATATTTGACAGAAAATATTCGATGGGCGTTAAATTCGACTCGTTGTGTGCCTATCGGGACACTCAGATAAAGTACGCCACCGGGTCGAAGCATTGCAGAGAGGCTCTGAAGGCCTTTAAGGTAGCCCTCGCTATCAACCTGATCACCATACCTGCCAAGCCCGAAATGCTCAAGTGCATGAAGACAACTCAGACTATCCGTGCAGTCTTTAAGCGAATCTTTTAGGGGCATCATGAAATCCTGTTGCTCAAAAACAATATTTTCAGTTATATTTTGCAGAGGCCGGATATCCAGCACGTGAATTTCACGGAAGGGCAACATGTGCAACAAACCCATCGACTCTGCTGCCCACGTCATAGTGCGTCTGCGGGGCATTCATGAAAATCCTTCGAGCAACAAGCAGGTCCTGATGAAAATAATGCCCACCGGCCGTTCCCTCTTGTTCAAAACGCTCAGTAAGATAAGGGCGCAGACGCCCAATGGGAAAATCGCTACTCGCGTTTTCCTTCCTGAATCTTGCGTAACAAGAAAGGAACCACGGTACGTTAGGGATTGAACGGATGAAGGTCCTCATATTCATGGCTAAACTCTAAATACGCTTGAGGTCGGCGTCGACCATCATCTGGGTGAGCTCGGCCAGAGTGACGCGCGGCTCCCAGCCCAGCTTCTCGCGGGCTTTGCTCGCGTCGCCGCAGAGCGCCTCGACTTCGGTCGGGCGGAAGTAGCGCTCGTCGACGGCGACCAGCGTTCGGCCCGTTGCGGTGTCGATACCGACCTCGTCCAGGCCAGCGCCCTCGAAGCGCAGCTCGATACCCGCCGCCGCAAAGGCCGCGCGGCAGAACTCGCGCACGGTCTCGCTGCGCCCGGTCGCTACCACGTAGTCGTCCGGGGCATCCTGCTGCAACATGAGCCACATAAGCTCGACATACTCGCCCGCATAGCCCCAGTCGCGGCGAGCATCCAGGTTGCCCAGGAAGAGCTTGTCCTGCAGGCCCGATTTGATGCGCGCGGCTGCTCGTGTGATCTTGCGTGTGGCGAAAGTCTCGCCACGCCGAGGCGACTCGTGATTGAAAAGGATACCGTTGCAGGCATAGATGTCGTAGGCCTCGCGGTAGTTGACGGTGATCCAGTAGGCATAGAGTTTGGCGGCCGCATAAGGGCTGCGGGGGCGCAAAGGCGTCGTCTCCGTCTGTGGGCACTCCGCCGTATCGCCAAAGAGCTCGCTTGTGGAAGCCTGATAGAAGCGGCAGCTGTCCTGAAGTCCGCAGATCCGGATAGCCTCCAGCAAGCGCAATGTGCCCAGCGCGTCGGTCTGCGCCGTGTACTCCGGCGTCTCGAAGCTTACCTGCACG
>WQYT01000023.1 GCA_009781115.1 Coriobacteriia bacterium | reverse complement strand
GTGTGGGCGTTCTGGGCAAAGTCATACGCCGCGCGGATACCCTTGAGGTCAGCGCGCCGGTTATAGGACTTGACTTGCGAACAAAGCCCGTCGATCGTATTTTCCTGCCGTTTTGCCATAGAGTTATTCTAGCAGCACTCGAATGAGACAGGTTCCTCCTCACTTCCTGAATGTCTGCGGGCTCACCAATCTCATTTATGCCTTGCCACTCTCATTCACGATCCAAATCCCCGTTTTATCTGAACCTTCTCGCTTCAATATCCCTGTCCGTGAGAGCTTAGCGAGATGGCGCTCTATGGTTCGAAGCGATTTACCGATCCTCACAGCAAGCTCCTTGCTGGTAAGCGTCCCATCGGAACCTAAATGCTCAAGAATAAGCTGATCCGTGGTATCTGGTTTGATAGTTACACCGTCATTTACACCGTCATTTACACCGTCATTTACACCGTCATAATTCACCTGCAGAACAGCCGTTTGATACTGCTGCAATGAATCCTCGATAACATCCAACATAAAAGTAATGAACGGAGCAGCATCGACTTCCCCTTCATGCGATTCCTGCAAAGCTCGATAATATCCAAGTTGATTATGATGGATCAGCGTCTCCGTTGGCATCCAGGCAAAAAGCTCATTCCACCGGCTCAACATCAAGGTCTGCCACAATCGGCCTATGCGTCCATTGCCATCAACAAAAGGATGTATGAACTCGATCATGTAATGGGTGGCACTGCTTGCTATCAAAGGGTGGATGTCAGTATCTTGAGCCCAAGTCAGTAACTGGCGCATCCCTTCTGGAACGAGTTCCGGTTCAGCGCCCGTATGCAGCACTTCGCCATAGGCATTGACCACTTCGACATCACTTGTGCGGAACCTGCCTGGTTTTTCAAGAAGCCCTTCTGTCATCAAGGCATGTGCTTTCAGGAACGCCTCAACAGAATAAGGATCGAAGGTATCCACTGTCTCATACGCTGCCCAGGCGTTCTGAACCTCCTTGATGTCCTTTTCAGGCCCGTAAATCGTTTTCCCAGCAACTACCCCCGCAACCTGCTCAACCGTAAGCCGGTTGCCCTCAATCGCGGTAGAAGAGTGCACCGACTGGACACGATTAGCCCGACGAAGCTCGAGCTTGCTTGAGGCCGCTTGCTCAGTAATCTTCACACGCTCAAGCGCCGCATAGATGCGCCCGATCTTATCTACCCATGCCGGGTCATTTGTAAAGAAAGATTTCATACTTCATTCTAGCGCACAGGCATGGCTGCGGTATGCTGTCGTAAAAACGAAAGGAGCCTTAAGGAAATGTCGCGGTTTTCAATTAAAATACTTTCTCAGAACTGGCTTGTTGCAGAACACTCCGAGTATGATCGTTGCTCACACGGAACGCTTCAGCTTTCCATTAACAATATCCCGATAACAGACCCGAAAAGCTATGACGACACCTACGGAATCAGCGAAGCAGCTCTTGGTCTCTTGAGAACACTTGAGCAAGACTATGAACCTGATAAAAACGATCGCTTGATCCCGCACGGCTGCGGACTAATACTGATGATGGGCTGCCTTATCGGCATCAACTGGCGCGTAATCCATAGTGGTGATCAAGTTTTGATCTCTGATGTTGTGCGTTATGACGAGATGAGTTTAGAGCCAACACGGCAGTTCCCTGAAGCGGAAACAGTTATAGACAATGCAGAATATCGCGCAGAGATCTTACGATTCGCTCGTGAGGTAAAAGAATTTTTTGATGCAAATCCTCACCGTCGTTTTAAGGGTGTAAAAGGACTGTTTAAGCGAAGTGACAAAAAGCAAGAATACAAGGAATTCTGGAGAGAATTCAACGACATCTATCAACGCCAGTCCCTGTTATGACCTCATAAAATTTGTCACAAGTGGGACAGCGCCGGTAGGCGCGGGATTTATCAAAAATGCGTGCCCTGTCAAGGGCGTGCATTTTTCTGTTTTTCGACGCGATCGGCACGAAGTCTGGACAAGCGAGGCGCCCTATGAATGAGTTTTGAGGCGTCACTCTGCTGCTGGGTTAGCAAGGCAAGATGGGGCGGTTGAAGCGCGCGAGAAGTTCTTCAGCGGAAGTGGTGAGCATCCATTCTTTGAAGGCCGTGAAGTCGTCGAGCTGGTCGAGGCCTTCAACGTAGCGGACGCTGCTAGTCAACTCAAGCTTCTCGCTGGACGGCACGAAGGTGAGCCGCCGTGCTGAACTGTGTCCTTCGCTGCGCACAAAACCCAGCTCCCGGAACACCGACAGCCCGGTAGAGACCGACTCCTCGGTCAGTGCCAACAGGGGCTTTTCGGCGCCAGTTCCGCCGCTCCCAGCGACCTGTTTCTTGAACGCACCGGCGGCGCGGAGGCGGTCGTTGGCGAGCTCGGCCAGGTCGGCGTTCGTGATCTGGAACCCCTCCCCTTCGCCAGCGGCCACATCACGCAGCGCCGCATAGAGCGCCGCGAGGCTATCACGTGGGGGCGCGGAGCTCTGCAGGATGAAGTCGTTGATGCGCGCGTCTTTCTCCGTGAAAAGCAGGTGGATCGTCGCGGGCTTACCGTCTCGTCCGCCGCGACCGCTCATCTGGTTGAACTCGACATCATTGTAGGGGAAATGATAGAGCACGACATCGCGGATATCGGGGATGTTGACTCCCTCGCCGAATGCGCTCGTCGCGATGATGATCTTGAGCTTGCCATCGCGGAATCGGCCCTCGATCTCATGGCGCGTATCACGCGCCAGCCCCGCGTTGTAAAACGCCGTCTGCCAGGCGTACTCTGGCAGCGAGCTGCGGATCAGGCGCGCCAGCTCGACGGACTTCTGGCGGGAGTTGACATAGATGACCATCTTCTCGCCCTTTTGAGCGAGCCGCAGCACATAGTTCTCTTTGCTGTAGGCCTCTCCCGTTAAGAATGGCAGCTTAACGCCACGCTTGGCTGCCTCATCGCGCCCGCCCCGCACATCCGTGAGGCGCAGATTCTCGCGCACGGTCGGGTCGAGCACCTGGTTGTTGATGCCGAGTATCTCGCAGATGCGCGCCGCGACGTCGGCGCCGGCGGTCGCTGTCACGGCAAGCGTCGTCGGCGCCGTGGGCCCAAGCTGGGCGATAGCCTCCCCCAGTCGCGCATACGCAGGGCGGTTGCCTGCGCGCGCCTGCCCGATGTGGTGCGCCTCGTCGATGACCACAAAGCCAACGTCTGCCACCTCAGCGAATTCACGCGCATGAAAAGACAGGAACTCCGGCGTGGTCAGCACGATGTCGATGGCATGCTGCGCCAGACCCTCGAACGCCGTCAAGCGCGCAGCCTCGGAACTCTCGCCGGTGATGACCTGGGCACGCAGGCCGACCTTCGCGAAGGTATCTTCCAGGTGGAAAGCCTGATCTGCCACAAGCGCTCGCAGCGGGAACACGAAGATCGACTGCTTGCGCATCGTAAGCGCAAGGCGCGCCGCGTGCAAGTGGAAGATGAGCGACTTGCCGCGCCCGGTCGCCATGACCGTCAGGGTATTTGTGCCCGCCGCCAGCGCTGCCAGGGTCTCGGCCTGGGCTGCATGGAGCTTTCCGGCGCCGATGAACAACCGGCGCAGTTCATCATCGAGCTTTGCTGGCGGCAAAGCCGCCAACGCATCGCGCTTTGCAGCCTGCGTAGCAGCACCGGCTGCATCGTCGGCATCTGCGCCTTCGCGGGAGAGCAGCACGTTGACTCCCCGCGAGCGCCCCTCCTCGCCACCCGTGACCTGTTCGAGCTCGACGGTATAGCAGGCGCCCTCGTCGATCGCCACAGCGAGCTCTGCCGACAGGGCACGATTCAGAAAGCCGATCTGGGCGCCGCGGGCGACCGAGGCACTCTGAGGTCCCTGGGCGTCTGTGGCACTCTGAGGTCCCTGGGCGCCTGTGGCGCTCTGATGACCCTGGGCGCCTGTGGCGCCCAGACGCGTCGCTACCACCGCGATGGCGTTGGGGTCATACGCATTGTCCGGCTCGCGCCGCAGTACCAGCGGATCAGCTGGCTGCAGCTGAGCGATCAGCTCCTGGCGCCCCTCGAAGCTGACACCCGCAAGCTTGGTATAGAAGCTCGCTGCGTCGGTGATGTTGGCGTAGTCACGCCGCAAGAAGCTTTCGTCTGCGTGTTCGAACAGCTCCGCAACGAACTCGTCGGTATCAGGGCGCGGGCCGAAGAGCGCAGACTCCGGGTCGCCTGCCCCCCGGCTGGATTCTGCGACTTCGCGCAGAATGACAGGGTAGGAAGCGTTTGCCCCCCAGCTGGATTCTGCGACTTCGCGCAGAATGACCGGGCTGGAAGCGTTTGCCCTCTGGCTGGATTCTGCGACTTCGCGCAGAATGACAGACTGGCTGGAAGCGTTTGTCTCTTGGCTGGATTCTGCGACTTCGCGCAGAATGACCGGATTGGTAGTATCACCCTGCGCGTCTCCCCTTTTGTCATCACGGGCGTTAGTCGCAGGATCCAGGGCTGGATTGGCGGCGTCGCCCTCGTAGCACGGATCCAGCTCCACCACGTTGAGCTGGACCCCGCGTGCGCCGCGGAACTCATCCTTGTCCAGCGTGAACGCGACCCGCGCCGGAGTCACCTGCCCCACCCAACGTGCGCCGTCCGGCGCGCGGAAATAGATGGCCTTGCGTACCGTATCGCCCTGGCGCGCGCGAAACTGCAGGTGCGTCTGATCCCTGCCGACCAGACTCGCGCGCTCGACCTCTATTGGCGCAGCGGACAGGACCGGCTTGCGCATAGCCTCCCCAAAAGGCTCCAGCGACGCCAGCTCCTCAGTAAAAGCCCAGTCAAGCTCTGCCAGGCGGCAGTCGAGGTCGCTGACCGCGATCGGCGCAAACTGCTCCGCTGGCAAGCCCTCCAGATAGGCCTCAAAATCAGCACGAAAAGCGTCAAGGGCGGCGGCCGGAAGCGTCAATCCTGCCGCGCCCGCGTGACCTCCAAACTGCGTCAGGTGCGACGCGCAGGCAGCCAGCGCCTCGTAGACGTTGACCGAGCCGAACGAGCGGGCCGAGCCATAGGCAACGCCGTCCTCGATCCCACACACGATCGACACCGTACTGAAGCGATCGACCAGACGCGCGGCCACAATACCGCGCACCCCTTCGTGCCAGCCCTCCCCTGCCGCCACAATAGCGCGCTGCCCGGGTACAAACGTCGCGCTTGCCTGCGTAATCACGACCTCGGAGAGCGCCGCCTCCGTCTCCTGCCGCTCAAGATTGAGCAGCGTGAGTTGCTCCGCATACGCCGCGCAGTCGCCCGGGTCATCGCAAAGCAGCAAATCCAGAGCAACCTGCGGCGAGCCCATGCGCCCGGCCGCGTTGAGCCGGGGGGCCAGCGAAAACGCAATCCGGTCGCTCGTAATAGCGGTCCGGTCAAGATTGCGGACGCGCTCGGCCAGCGCGCGCAGGCCCGGATTAGGCTCCTTGCGCAGGCGCTCCAGCCCCTCGGCCACCAGGGCGCGGTTTTCCCCCAGCAAGGGCATCTGGTCTGCAACCGTGCCCATCATCGCCAGGTCCGTCATCTGGCGCCAGACATCAGGCCTGCCTTGACGGGCGCCCAGCGCCTGGATGACTTTCAGCGCAACGCCCGCACCGGAAATCTGCGACGGCTCTTCAAGGTGCGGAATCTGCGTCCCTGTGCCGTACGCCGGGTCAAGCTGCGGATTGATCAGCGCAACATCGCGGGGCAGCGCAGCAGGCTCCGGCGTATGATGGTCGGTGACAATCACCTCGATACCGGCCGCCTTCAGGGCCGCCACCGGATCTGCCGCCGTAATCCCATTGTCAACGGTGATAAGCAGGTCGGGGCCACTCTCCTGTATCTTTTCAAGAACCTGCGGCGAGAGACCGTAGCCTCCCTCGCTGCGCTGCGGCAAAAGCGGAGTGACCCGCGTTGCGCCCAAAGCGCGCAGACCCCGGATCATCAGCGCCGTCGCGCTGATGCCGTCCAGGTCATAGTCCCCAAAGACCATGATATGTTCGCCCGCATCAAGCGCCGCCTGAAGGCGCGCGACACCGCGCTCCATGTCCGGGATCAGGAAGGGATCGAGCCAGTCACGCTCAAGCGTCGGGGTCAGAAAGCGCTCAACAGAGGCGCCGTCAGTGAAGCCACGCGCGCTCAGCAGGCGAGCAAACAACGGCGAGCAGCCCAGCTCTGCCTGCAGCATCTGCGCCACTACCTGGTTTTCAGTTTCCTCACGCATAGTTTTATCATACTAGAGCGCACAGACCTCTGCGTAAACAAACCTCAGTTACAGCAAAGTGACACCGGGTCCAGTGAGCGGTAAAGCTAAAAACTGCTGTTGGATGCGCCGGGCATCTTTCGCAGGGCAAGACCTGCGGGAGCGGGAGCGCTAGTAGTCGTTGGCGGCGGGGCTGGCCTTCCAGGCGGCAAGAAACGCGCCGTAGGAGCCTGCCTCGATTGCCTGGCGCGCGCGCGCCGTCAGGTCCAGCAGGTAGTGCAGGTTGTGCTGAGAGAGCAGGATGGCGCCGAGCATCTCTTTAGTGGTCACCAGATGGCGCAGGTAGGCGCGGCTGTAGTGGGCGCAGGTATCGCAGCCGCACTGCCCGTCCAGCGGCCCAAAGTCGCGCGCGTACTGGGCGTTTCGCAGGTTTAAGCGCCCGGCGCTGGAAAACGCCGTGCCCATGCGCGCTGTGCGCGTGGGCAAGACGCAGTCAAACATATCAACGCCGGCGCCAATGGCTTCAAGTATGGTCGTGGGGTTGCCAACGCCCATCAGATAGCGCGGCTTATCGGGCGGCAGCGCGGCGGCTACCTCTGGCAGGGTCTCGAACATGAGCTCATGGGGCTCGCCCACGCTGTAGCCGCCGATGCCAAAGCCGTCAAAGTCCAGCCCCCCGATGCGCTTGACGGACTGCGCGCGCAGATCGCCGTAGACGCCCCCCTGCACGATGCCAAAAAGCAGCTGGTCTGGCCGCGCGTGAGCCGCCAGACAGCGCTGCCCCCAGGCAGCGCTGCGCTCGACTGCCTCGCGCACAAAATCACGCTCAGCCGGATAGGGCGCACACTGATCCAGCTGCATGATGACATCGGCGCCCAGTTGCTCCTGGACACGCATGTTGTCCTCCGGCGTCCAGAAGTGCTTACTGCCATCAACGATGCTCGCAAATTCAACCCCGTCATCATGCAGCTTGAGCGTATCGGCAAGCGAGAACACCTGGAAGCCGCCCGAGTCGGTCAGAATCGCGCGGTCCCAGTTCATGAAGCGGTGCAGACCGCCGGCCTCTGCAACCAGATCGGCGCCGGGCCGCAAAAACAGATGATAGGTATTGGCAAGCACTACCTGCGCGCCTGAGTCATGCAGCGCCGAAGTCTGGACCCCCTTGACCGTCGCCCGCGTCCCAACCGGCATAAAGAGCGGCGTCTGCACGTCGCCATGCGCCGTCTGCAACACCCCGCGCCGCGCCGCCGTCTGTGGGTCAGTTTTCAAGAGAGTAAATGCCATCAGCTTATGTGAGCCCCTGCTGCTCAGCTTGAATATTTGCAATGCTGCTGCGGGCAGAAACAGTATCAGGGTGGTCCGTACCTAATACCTTTTCTCTCGCCACCAGGGCCTTTTGATACCACGCCAGAGCCTTCTGATAGTCGCCCTGACTACTGAAGATAAGCGCAAGATCATTGCCTTGCTGGTGGAGCAGCCTTTGGTAAAGACGCTCGAACTCACGCTCTAATTCACTCTTCTGAATTGTCGGTTCCATCCCAATCAAACACCTTCGGATGATCTTCAATATAATCGCACACCAACGGATGTAGGTCTATCCAGCATTCGCCGTTATACTCAAAAACTGCCCCGCTATACAGTAATTCGGTCAATTCGGAATCTTGTCGCGCCTCAAAATCGCCCTGATATATCTTGCTTACGCGAGGATAAAAAGCAGAATCTACCCGGAAGAACACATCGTTAGCGTATTTTTTGAGCACGAAATCCGTCGCGTCCATATCAATCGTTTCATTTTTCCGCATCTCTGCTTCAAAAGCGCAATTCGACAATATCTGGCAGGTGTCCCGCAAGCTTCCGCCTGATTTGGCAATAATTTTCTCCAGAACTCTTTTTTCAAAAAATGAAGCGTCCACCCTTTTAAGTATGAGTTCCTTAATTACCTTGACTCCCGCCTCAAAAGCGGAGCGATCTCTGTCATTGTTGTGCGTTTTAATCAGGGGAATCACCCGTGGGGCAAAGAAATAGCTCGACAACACCGCTTCATCAACTAAGCGATACACGGCAATGGGACAAGCCATCACCAAATGGGCGTCAAGCGTCGCCAAAGAGGCTATGTCCTCAACAAACAATTTGCGAACACTTTCAAACCGACATTTTTCAAGCCCGTCAATAATAATAACAATTGGCTTTGAAGTCTGTCGCTGCAAATTATCAATTAGTGCATTCAGAGATTCAATAATGTCAGATATCTGTGGCTGAATCTCGCGCCGCAACTCCTCGTTAAGTCCAGAAGCCATTTTCAAGGCAGCGGTAATTTTTACTGAGGCTTTCAGGAAAGAAAGCACGCTTGGCGTTGCAGCTCTCAGCTCCGTATCAACTCCGGCATCTGCGTCATGGCTCCAATATTCCCTGGTCGTCCTGGTCGATAAAGCCCTCTGAAAAGCCGAGACAATATGGCTGTCAATAGTAAAGTTATGATCATCGGCGTAACGCACCGTTCTTTCAACAATCAGCATAAAAAGATCTATGTAGCTGAAGTTGTAGAGATCCAGATCATCTTCGGCTTCGACAAGAATAACCGGGGCCTCATCTGCATCCAGCTTGGACTTCAACATCATAAGCTCAGTTGACTTACCGCACCCGCCATGGCCAACAACCAGCAAGTGCTCACGATCAGTAGACTGACAGATGCGCTGATAAAGACCCTCGTGAAACTCGTAACAAGCCCCATCCCTCACCGCAGCAGTATTCTGGTAAAAGGCGGCCTGCTCTCCGGTAAGCGCCATAGGCTTAAACAAATTATAGATATCCGTAAGGGACGTGGCCTTCTGTACCATCCAGCACTCCTCTATTTATGTAAGAAATAGCATTACCAGTGTGGCACGAGCGAGCACAAACCACAACAAGAACCTTTTCCGGGCGCTGCGCAGCGTGAGCCTTGCTGGAAGCCGGTAGATCGCCATTACCGTATTTTGCGTTGTAATGGATGAGATACCGGTGCGCCGTGAAACGAAGCGGCCCTACGGGAGGGCAGAGCCCCTGCTCCGCTGAAAACAGTCCACTGGACTGTTTTCCGGGCGCTGCGCAGCGTGAGTTTCGCGGGAAGCCGGTAGATCGCCATTACCGTATTTTGCGTTGTAATGGATGAGATACCGGTGCGCAGCAAGGCGAAGCGGCCTCAAGGCCGTAAGCCTTGCTGGAAGCCGGTAGATCGCCATTACAACGCAAAATAAGAAAGGGCCGCCTCGTCCTAAGCGACCCCTTCCCAACTATGAAGAAACGTATTGAAACTATGTTGTTGACCGTCAAACGCTTCTTCACGCTCTTAATTGTACTATAGATTGCATAAATATGCAGAAACCCATGAGATTAATAGGCACAAAGCGCCTCCGTCGGGCATCCTTATTCGTTGAACGGTAGTTAAGATGCGCTAAGTGCGCTAGCCGATGGTGCCGCCGCCAGCAGAAAGCCTCTTTTGAAGCTTGCGGGCAATGACTGAAAGAATGAAGTTGATCGTGAAGTAAATAGCGGCAATAACCGCATAAATCATCAGCATCTGTGCCGGGGTCGTAAAGTTTGCCTGCAGAATCGAGGCGCGATTCGATAACTCAAGCACACCCAGTTGCAGGGCAAAGGCCGAGTCCTTAATGAGCGTCACAAACTGCGAAACCATCGGCGGAATCATTTTTGTGACCGCCTGCGGCAACACAATATGGCGCAGAATCTGAATATAGCTCATGCCTTGGCTTCGCGCCGCCTCCCACTGCCCCTTGGGGATGGAATTAAGACCGCCACGCACGACCTCGGCAACCACCGCCGTGGTAAATACGGTCAGCGCAATAACGGCAGCCGTCAGATCCTGCATCTGGCCGATCAGGAAAAACGCGAACATCAGCAAGAGCAGCGGAATATTGCGCAGGAAATCGATATAGACCGCGGCAACCTGACTTATGACCGGCAGCTTGGAATAACGCATTACCCCAACAATAATGCCAAAGATAAACGCCAGCACAATCGAAATCGCTGATACGACGAGGGTGACGCCTAAGCCACGGAACAATGAAGTCCAGAAAAACGACTTTTGCAACATGCCTGTGACGGTAGCAACATGCATCAGTTGTTCACCTCAGCCTTATCCTCAAGGCGCTTGGCCAACCTCGCCAACGGGAAGCACAGGATGAAGTACATGAGCGCTGCCAGCAAAAACGACGGTCCGGTCGCCGCCATATCAGAGTACATCTTTGCCTGATACATGAGCTCCGCAAAACCAATAGCAACACCAATGGAAGTATTTTTGATGAGATTGACCGCCTGGTTAGTCAGCGGCGGCAGCACCACGCGCAAAGCCTGAGGAATGACGACGTAGCGCATCGCCTGCACATAGGTCATACCCTGCGACAATGACGCTTCCAGCTGACCGCGATGGATCGACTGAATACCCGCGCGCACCGCCTCAGAAATATAGGCGCCATGATACAGGCTGACTGCAATGACAATGACCATGAACAGGGGGATATGGCGTGCCGCTGGCCAGACTATCGGCAGACCAAAGGCAATAAAGATCGCCTGCAACATCAGCGGCGTGTTCTGGAAGAACTCAACGTAAACACGTGCCACAGCACGCATGACTTTCCACTGCGACGTGGCAAGCACTCCAAAGATTACCCCAAGAATCAGCGCAAAAAGAAGACCCAGCAGCGAAATTTCCAGCGTGAACAACAAGCCGTGCAAAAGCCCCACAAGACCGCCAACCTGAAAAAACAGTTGCCAGTGTTGCAAGTTGAACATGTAAACGATGTTCGAGAACCACTGTGAAAATCCGACAGACACTATTGCCTTCCTGCTACAACAAACTCTACTGACAGGTGGCGGACGCCTTACCAGACGTCCACCACCCGCTCGTAATTACTTAGCCAAACCGTACTGTGCATACTTTGTGATGAGACCATCGATGGTGCCATCTGACTTCCACTTGACAACCAGGTCGTTGACCCATGAGGCCAGGTCCTTGTTGCTCAGCTTGGTCGCAATACCGTAGTCCTGCGGAGAAAACTTGTCGGGCAAAATGACAAAGCTGTCATTAAGATAGCCCGCCAGGATCGAGCGATCCACAGAGAAGGCGTCAACGCGCCCTGATTGCAGCGCCTGGGTGCAGGCCGCATAATTCGGGAATTGCTGGAACTTGATGCCGGTTACGCCCTCAGTCTTTGCCTCGTCCTCGACGGCCTGCTGTGAAGTTGCGCCGGTCGCCACGGCAACGGTCTTACCAGAAAGATCCTTGATGCCGGAAATGCCAGAGGTCTTCTTCACCATGAGGCCAACACCGTCGGTGTAATACGAATCAGAGAAGTTCCACTTCAGCTTACGATCCGGCTTGATCGTAAAGGTCGCGATGACCATGTCGATCTGGCCGTTATCGAGCAGTGTGCCGCGCGTATCGGCGGTTACCGGGAAAAACTTCACTTTGCTGTCGCTGTAGCTGCTGCCAAAGATCTCCTTGCCGATGCTATGCGCCATGTCGATCTCCATACCCTCAAACTGGTTGGTCTTTGGGTTGAGCTGGCCAAAGCCGGGAACATCCTGCTTCACGCCGACGTTCAGGGTGCCACGATCCTTGATGGCTTGCACCTGAGCAGGCAGATTTGAAGCATCGGTTGACGCACCGTTGTCTGCCGGCTTCTTGCTCCCGCAGCCTGCCAGGCCGAAAGCTGAAACCAGCAGCGCTGCCGCCAATCCCAAAAGTACTAACTTCTTCATAGGCTCTCCGTTTTCTGGATCCTTAAAGACCCTGCCTGTCGGGCGCCAGCCCGAACTCTTTTCTCCGTTTCCTATCGTGAACGACCTTCTGTTGGCTTGCAGCCCAGAGAACGGTCGAACCACACCCTATCGCAATATCTTGCTCAAAAAGAGTTTGGTGCGCTCATTGGTGGGGTTCTCAAAAAAGTGCTCCGGCGTACCGTCCTCTAATATTTGTCCATCGTCTACAAACACCACGCGATCTGCCGCCTGACGCGCAAAGCCCATCTCGTGAGTGACCACCACCATCGTGATGCCCTCCTGGGCAAGACCCACGATGACGTCCAGGACTTCCTGGATCATCTCGGGATCAAGCGCGCTGGTCGGCTCGTCAAACAAAAGAATACGCGGGTGCATATTAAGCGCGCGCGCGATCGCCACGCGCTGCTGCTGGCCGCCAGAAAGCTGCGCAGGATAGGCCTGCGCCTTATCGCTTAAGCCAACGCGCTCAAGATAGGCCATGCCGGAATCAACCGCCTCGGCCTTGCTGACACCCTGCACCACCGTCGGCGCAAGCGTGAGGTTCTCAAGTACGGTTTTATGCGGATAAAGATTGAACTGCTGAAACACCATCGCCACCGACTGGCGTACTTTGGCAACCGGGGCCTTTTTCGCGGTAATCTCGACGCCATCGACCGTGACGCTACCCGACGTAGGATGCTCCAGCAAATTCATGCAACGAATCATCGTCGACTTACCAGAGCCGGAGGGACCGATAATCACAATCTTCTGCCCGGTCGGGACCAAAAGATTGACGTCTTTCAAGACATGGTTCTGCCCGAAGTACTTCTCGACATTCTTCAGTTCGATCAAGTTTTCCTCCGTCCTGACCAGCCGGTATAGACCTACGAGATTTATCCGACAACAAGGATCAGAATCCGACACCGCTTCCGAAATAGCGCCGCATTAGGTGACGACGCTCCCCTTCAGGTGTTTTGTAATGAAATTACATTGTACCCGAATTGTAACAAAAGCAAAAGACCAAGGAGAGGAAATTTAAAATGGCGCTAAAGCTGGAGAGTGGTTGGAGAGTGGTTGACAATGCCAGCTTACAACGGCGCGCCGCACTCCGGACAAAACTTTGTCCCGGACTTAGCTGCCGTACCGCACTGTGCGCAGATCAGGGAATTGCCCCCGACCAACTGCTGCTCCTCAAGCGACGCGCCGCACTCCGGACAAAACTTTGTCCCGGGCTTAGCTGTCGTAGCGCACTGCGCGCACGTTACGGGGGCGGCCTCTGTTCCCGCGCCGCCGCTACTGGCTTGCGGCTTCATCTCCGCATTCATCTCGTCTAAGCCGGTACGTACGGATTTCATCGTAGAACCAAGCTGTTTGCCAAGCTTCGGTAGTTGCTTGGGGCCAACGATCAGAATAAGAATGACCAAAAGAATAATAAGTCCCGGTGGTCCCATGAGCCATTCCATATGTCTGCCTCCTCAATTGACATGAATACAACCAAAGCTGATGCGGATATCCGTATCAATGCTTCAATGGCGTATTCAGTCTAGCACGATTTTTTCAGGATGCAAGTCCTGTTTTTTTGCATATTTTTTCGATACTTCAACAATTATAATCTTGTATTATATAATATATTTTGATAGTTTATAATAAGGAATCGCTCCGCCGCCTGGCCGTGAAATAGTACTGATTGAGAGTGGCGCGCGGTCCACTGGTATTCTGGTCTTTTATGGTGGGTATTCCCGCTTCTTATACTATGCCAGAATGTGGCAACTAATAAAATAATGAAAAAAGTAAAAGGGCCGCACCATGTTTGATGCAGCCCTTTGTGCTCTTGCTCTTTAGCAGAGATCAGCTATTTAAGCGTAACGGCAGCGCCGGCTTCTTCCAGCTTGCCCTTGGCTTCCTCAGCCTTGTCGGTCGCAATACCCTCAAGCACAGGCTTAGGAGCAGCCTCGACCAGATCCTTGGCCTCCTTCAGGCCCAGACCGGTCAGCTCGCGGACGACCTTGATGACAGCGATCTTGTTGTCGCCATAGCCCTCAAGAACCACGTCGTAGGAGTCCTTCTCCTCCTCAGCGGCGGCGCCGTCACCGGCAGCCGGGGCGGCGGCCACTGCCACCGGGGCGGCGGCGGATACGCCAAAGACGTCCTCAAGCTCCTTGACCAGCTCTGAGAGCTCCAGGGCAGGCATAGCCTTTAACGCTTCTACAATCTCCTCTTTTGATACAGCCATGATAGTTCCTTTCTTGTGGTGGTGACAGATACCCCAGGGGTAATTGTCACCTCTGGGTTCATCGTTACGCGGCCTTCTTTGCCGCTGCGTCGAGTACGGTCACCAGACCGCGCGCCGGTCCGCTGATAACAGAGACGAAACCGCGCATCGGGTTCTGGAGCGTGCCAAGAAGCTTGGCGAGCAGTTCCTCGCGCGTTGGCAGCGAGGCAAGCGCGGACAGCGCGACGCTGTCGAGCACCTGGTTTTGCACCAGGCCGCCCTTCAGCTCAAGCTCGGCGTGCTCCTTGCTGAAGTCTTTGAGCGCCTTTGCGGCCGCCACGGGGTCTTCGCCGGTAAAGATGAAGGCCGAGGGGCCTTCGAGCAGGTCACCCAGCGCGGGCAGGGCAAGCTCGGTCATCGCGATGGCGACCAGCGTGTTCTTGTAGACGACAAAACGTCCGCCCGACTCGCTGATTTTGCGACGCAGGGCGCTGATGTTTTTGACCGACAGACCACGATAGTCCACCAGCAGAATATTCTCCGAATCAGAAAACTGACCTTTGATCTCTGCCACTGCTTCCTTTTTTACGTTTGCTGGCATAGTTGTAGTTTCACCACCTCTCGGGCTGTCCTTCCTGACGCGTATGCTGCAACAAAAAACCCTTGGCCGAGCTCAGTAGGTCAGTCAAGGGTCGCGTCTGCCAGGAAGGAGCGCCGGGGCGCTTCTGTTCTGCTGGAATGCGACTACCTCGGTGGGCGAAACCCCTTGGTTCCATTACCCTCTCGGTGAGAGGACCGACTGTCTTCGGCAGCTTTTACATCAGGTAAATTTTCAAGCGTGTTCTATGATAACAGAAGCGAGGGGCCGCCACAACTTGCGATCGTCCGCGCCGCCGACGTGCGCCGCCGACGATACCCACCGCGACATCCGCGCCTCGATGCCGCCTCGATGCGGCGCCGCAACAACGATGAGCAGCCCGCATATGGGGACGGGCTGCTCAAGGAAATGTGTATCAGAGGCAAGGGGGGGAGGATGCCTCTAATCACCAAAATAGGGATGCCGCTAACTGCGCCCAAGCGCACGGGGAGAGGCGGCATGATCTGGTTGTTTGTTGTTCTGTATATTCTCTGCACTATTCGAGGGTATTTCTATGCTGTATACAACTGTATCCAGCATAGCTGTTCCCCCTATTCCCCTTACTACCTGTGACTTTTCATTCTCACGGTTAAAAACTGTAAGCCCTATTTTGATAATATACAATCCTTTTGAGGCTTTTGTCAAATATGAAACGGATGACCGGCAGATAGCGCGCTTAAGCCTGCCTGAAACAGGCGGGCAAACGGCCAGCTTCAGTGGTTGCCAGCAGACGAGGCGCCGCCCCCGCCACCGGGACGACGGCGGATAATCTTGACCTGTTTGCGCTCTGGCCGCATGCTTGCAATGAGCGAGCGGATCTCATCGGGACCCTTGCCCTCTTCTTCCCCGCCGCGCGCCACCTGAAGCCGCTTGTAGGCTGACAGCGCCATCGAGAGCACCGGCGCGGCAAGCGTCATGCCCAAAACGCCGCCGAAGGTGCTGCCCAGGATCGTGGCCACAAGGGTGGCCAGCGGATGCAAGTCAAGCGTCTTGCTCATCATGAAGTTATTGACGATCGACTCGATAATATTATGAGCAACCAGCACCACGATCAACACGATCAGCGCCTGCTGAAGACCCCCGGAGCCAAGGGCGACCAGGCAGGCAAACACGCTGCTTATCAGCGCGCCAAAGATCGGCACATAGGCCACCAGAAACGAGACGATCATGATCGGCAGCACAAGCGGCACCTTCATGATCGCAAGCGCGGCGCCAATGACAAGGGAGACCACCAGCGCCGTGACCGTCGTGCTCCTGAAGTACGCACGCAGACTGCGTGCGCCGTCATGGACCAGATCGGCGCCCACCTTGTCGCTGACGCCCAGGTGGCGCCCGATAAAGCCCATGATGTTATCGTAGTCCGTCAAAAAGAAGAACAGGCAGAGTATGCCCAGAAATACCATGAACACCGCGCCCAGCACGCCGGAAAGCACCGACTTGACCTGATTAAACCCCGTGCTGAGCCCCGAGGTGATACTGCCAATATCCACGCCCGAAGACGTTCCGGCGCCTGACGACGAATCGCCAGAGCCGCCACCGGGAACAAGATTATGCACGTAGGTACTGACTGCCTGCGTCGCCTGGTCAACCGCGCGGTTAACCTGCGCTTTGGGGACGCCTGCCGCCGCCAGACGGTCGATCGCGTAGTCACCAAGGTCGGTAGTGCCCTGGATGATCTGGCGCCCTATTGCGGGCGCCTGGTTGACCACGCCGTTAACCGTGATCTGGAGCGCCACCGCCACCAGACCAACAACCAGGACGATGACGATAATGGCAGAGAGCGCACGCGGCAGTTTAATGCGCGCCCCCAGATTGACAAGCGGGTGCGCGATAATCGCGATGACCGCCGCCACGATCAGCGGCACCGTGATGGTTGCCGCCAGGCGCAGCACGTAGAGAAGAGCCGCGATACCCGCGCCCACCACGAGTACCAGGGCAACGTTTATGCCCAGCGAAAGCAGCCAGGGGGCAACGCCCGGAATGTGTGAGAGTCGATGATCTTTTGGTGGCGTAGTCATAGTTGACTATTATACGCTGTGCAAGCAGGCAGAACACACAAGCTTTTGCTCCTTACAGCCGGCACGTCGCACCAGGTCGTCGCGCCTCCGGCACAGCAAAAGAGCCTTGAGCGGCAAAAGGGCGCCGGTCTTCTTTCTCTCATCTGGCGCCAGCTGGTAATGTTCTGATTAGCACTCGCCTTGTAGGGCGCGACGACCTCGGCGCGCCGCCTGGCCGGCACAGCAAAAGGGCCTTGGGCGGCAAAAGGGCGCCGGTCCTCTTTCTCTCATCTGGCGCCAGCTGATAATGTTCTGATTGGCAATCGCTTTGTAGGGCGCGACGACCTCGGCGCGCCGCCTGGCCGGCACAGCAAAAGGGCCTGGCAGAGACGCCAGGCCCTTTCCATTCTCCCCCAATATGAGAACTAGTAGTTGAGATCCTCCGGGGTCACGCGGCCACGAAACGCCCGATAGATCACAAAGTGATAGAGCAGGACCAGCGGCACGCCCACGCAGGCGATGATGGTCATCGCCAGAAGCGCCGTGTTGCTGCCCCCCGCAGAAGCGATCGTGATCGATGCGCCCTTGGTAGCCGGGATCAGGTTGGGATAGATGCTTGCCGCAAAGATGATTACCATTGCCACGCAGTTAACTGAAGACGCGATGAGCGCCGCCAGGTCGCGGCCCTTCTTGCTAAAGAGAAGCGACGCGACGCTGCCCGCCAGAACCAGAGCCAGGCCCACCCAGCGCAGGACCAGCGGGAGTCCGCCTGCCATTGGCAGCTTTGCCCAGAAAAGCGTTGCCAGGCTGGCTACGACCACCAGGGCCGCCACGACGGGCGCAAAGACCGTCTGGAGCTTTTTGGCCCGTGCGTAGACCTCGCTGTCTGTTGGCGCTTTTACGCCCAGCCACACCAACCCTTGCAGGATAAACTGAGCCAGACCGACCACGCCAATTAGCAATGAGAACGGATTGAGCAGCGCAAAGAAGCCGCCGGTGTAGTTACCGTAAGCATCAAGCGGCAGGCCACGGATGACGTTTCCGACCGCCACGCCAAAGAGCAGCGCCGGCACGAGGCTCCCCACAAAGAAGAGCGCGTCATGCAGCTTGGCCCAGGCGGGGTCATGATGCCGAAACTCAATGCTGATGGCGCGAACAATCAGGGCAAAGAGCACGAGCATGATGGCCAGATAAAAGCCCGAGAAGCTCGTGGCGTAGGCCGGGGCAAAAGCCGCGAACAGCGCGCCGCCCGCGGTGAGCAGCCAGACTTCGTTGCCATCCCAGACCGGACCGATGGAAACGCGCATCAGCGCCTTCTCCTTTTCGGTCTTGCCTAAGAAGGGATACAGAATGCCGACGCCCAGATCAAAGCCGTCCAGCACAAAGTAGCCGACCAACAGGACACCGATAAGGATAAACCAGAGTAGTTGTAACGGAGTTGCTTCCATGTCAGTTCGCCTCCTTTGCTGCGCCTGCGCCATCGCCTGCGCCATCCTCAGGGTCAGAGCCGTCAGAGCCATCAGCGATCGCCGCTGCGGGCTCCGCGGGACCTGCCCCTGCAGGCGCCAGCTCCGGCTGCGGACCCTTTTTGATCAGGCCGAGCACCACGCGCAGATAGATGATCGCGATAAGCAGATAGACCACGATGAAGAGCGCTATCGTTATCACGATTTGGCTGGCGGGCACCGACGGGCTGATCGCATCTGCGGTGCGTTGCAGCTTCCAGACGATCCAGGGCTGACGGCCAATCTCTGCGGCCATCCAACCGCACTGGATCGCCGCAAGCGGGACCAGCGGCGCCCAGATCAAAATCTTCTGGGCCCATTTTTTATCCTTGATGCGATCTTTGCGGTCCATGATGAACGCGGCGATCGCAAGTACCACCATCAGACCCCAGAGGACCACCATGAAATGGTAGGTCTGGTAGGTCGCCTGAAGGGGCGGACGGTCCTGGGCCGGGATTTCGCTCAGCCCCTTAAACGAGGTCGAGGTGTCGAGGTTGGTCAAAAGGCCAATGAAGCCCTTGACCGGCACATTGACTGAATGAGTCTGCTGGTTAGCAGGATCGACCCACCCAAGGATTCCCATGTCCATCGGGCCCGTGTTCCAGTGGCCCTCGAAGGCCGCCAGTTTCTCTGGCTGGGTGTCTGCGACCTGGACGGCTGACAGATGACCCAGCGGCAGCATGAGAAGGCTGGCGATCAGTCCGACGACGACCCCCAGACGCATGGTCTTCTTTGCAAAGTCCAGATTTTTCTTTTTGAGGTAGTAGTAGGCCGCGATTGCCATCGCCAGAAACGCGCCCATGGCAAGCAGGGCTACCACCACGTGAAAGTAACGCTGGAAGGTCGAGTGGTTAATGGCCGCCGCCAGGAAGTTGGTGATATGCGCGCGGCTCGCGAGCCCGGTACCGACGATCTTGAAACCAGCCGGCGTCTGCATCCAGGAGTTAGCGATGATGATCCAGAGCGCCGACAGGCACGAGCCCGCCCATACCAGCCAGGCAGAAGCATGATAGAACTTGGGCGAGACTCTCTTCTGGCCAAAGACGAGCACGCCCAAAAATACTGACTCCAGAAAAAAGGCGAACAGTGCCTCAGCCGCCAGCGGGGCCCCGAAGATGTCTCCCACAAAGCGCGAGTAGTTCGCCCAGTTTGCCCCGAACGCGAACTCCATGGTCACGCCGGTTGCAACGCCCACAATAAAGGTCGCCGCGAAGATTTTTACGAACAGTTTGAGATGTGCCAGGTCCTGTGGGTCACGCGACTTATAGTAGCGCCGTGACGTGAGTGCCAGGATCAGCCCCAGGCCGATCGACATAGGCACGAACAGGAAGTGGAACGCAACGGTCATCGCGAACTGAAATCGCGAAAGCGCCGCAACGTTTCCAAGAAATCCCATTGTCGCCTCCTTTTCTAGAACGGATAGTACCTGCATGATACCGTTGCGTCTATTTCTTCTATATGCGATAGCAACTGTATCAATAGCTTACGGGACTATCATAGCATGTGATACTAATTATTACCAGTATCAATTTTTTAGCGACAACAGTGCAAGAGAGGCGCCGTCGGGCGCCTCTCTCAGGCGGGCTCGTAGCCAGCTTCGACGATGGCCGCGCGTAGTGCGTCAGGGGTGGTTTGCGACTCGTCGTAGCGCACCTCGACGCTGGCCTTCTTGTGGCTTGCTTTGACCTTCTTGACGCCCGGCAAAGCCTGGATGTGCGAGGTGACCGCCTGCTCGCAGTGCTCGCACATCATGCCAGTGACGGGGATGGTTTCTTTTATCATGAAAGTTCCTTTCTTGTTGGGACCCAAGGCGCGCCGGGGTCGTCGCGCCCTACACAGTCACTGCCAGCCAGTACGTTCACAGCTGACGCCAGAACATATCAGCAGGCGTCAGCCGGTGAAGGCTCTGGCTGGCAGCAGCCCTGTAGGGCGCGACGACTCGGCGCGCCTTGTCCGGGCTGGCAGAACACTCGCGCGCTCCACATCCGTCACAGCTGCGGCCTGAAGCGCTTGAGCCGCAACGCATTGGTCACTACCGATACCGAGCTGAGGCTCATCGCCGCGGCCGCGATCATCGGGGACAGAAGCGGGCCGCCAAACAGATGCAGCACGCCGGCTGCCACCGGGATGCCCACTACATTGTAACCAAAAGCCCAGAACAGGTTCTGCTTCACGTTGCGGATGGTGCGGCAGCTCAGCTCGATTGCCACGCCCGCGTCACAGAGGTCGTCGCGCACCAGCACGACATCAGCCGACTGGATCGCCACATCGGTGCCCGATCCGATCGCGATGCCCACGTCGGCCTGGGCAAGCGCCGGCGCGTCATTGATGCCGTCGCCGACCATGGCAACGGTCTCGCCCGCCTCCTGGAGCGCGCGGATCGCAGCCGACTTATCCTGGGGCAGAACCTCTGCCAGCACCTGTTCGATGCCCACCTCTGCCGCGATCGCCGCCGCCGTGCGCTGCGCGTCACCCGTAATCATCACAGCATTGATGTGCTGCGCGCGCAACTGGGCGACAGCCGCCTTACTGCTCGGCTTGATCGTGTCTGCCACCGCGATCATGCCCGCCAGCGCCCTATCGACCGCCGCATAGACAGGCGTCTTGCCCGCGCCAGCCAGACGCTCTGCCTGCGCCGCCAGCGCGCCGGTGGCAATCCCGCGCTCCTCCATCAGCGCCGCTGTTCCTGCCAGCACCACGCGCCCGGCAACGCCTGCCTGCACGCCGCGCCCGGTCAGCGACTCAAAGCCCGTGGCGAGCTCAAGGGCCAGCCCCCGCTTCAGCGCGCTGGCCACAATGGCCTGCCCCAGCGGGTGCTCCGAGTCGTTCTCCGCCGCCGCCACCAAAGCCAACAGCTGGTCGCTGAGGGCGCTGAAATCTGGAATTGGGGGCGGAGCCGGAGGATCACCCGACAAAGCTCGCGTCTCAGAAACCGACTGAAGCGTCGGTTTCAGCGAGCGACTCGGGTAGCCGGAGGCGGAGCTGGGGCCCCAATTACAGATTTCAGTGCCCTCAGCGACCAGCGGCGGGATAGCAATGACGTCGGTGACGCTCGGCGTCCCGCGGGTGATCGTGCCGGTCTTGTCCAGCACCACCGTCGTGACCTCGCCGGCGCGCTCCAGAGCCTCGCCGCTTTTGATGAGGATGCCAAGCCGCGCGCCAACGCCCGTGCCCACCATGATCGCGGTCGGCGTGGCAAGCCCCAGCGCGCAGGGGCAGGCGATCACAAGCACGGTGATAAATATCTGCAGGCTGAAGGCCACCGCGCCGGGCTGGCCGGCAAAGACCGCCGCCTGTGGCCAGAGCAGTGCGGCGCCCAGCCACAGCAGCGCCGCTGCCAGCGCAATCCCCATAACTGACGGAACAAAGACCGCCGCCACCCGGTCTGCAAACGAGGCAATGGGCGCTTTGGAGCCCTGCGCCTCCTCGACCAGCCGGATAATGCCCGCCAGCGCGGTGTCTGCCCCCACCTTGGTCGCGCGCATGCGCAGCGAGCCGGTGGTGTTCAGACTTGCGCCGTAAAGCGCGGCGCCGGCGCCTTTTTCGACCGGCATACTCTCGCCGGTGAGCATCGACTCATCGACCGCGCTGGCGCCGCTGATGACCGTGCCGTCAACCGGGATCCGCGCGCCGGGGCGCACCAGCAAGATATCGCCTGCCTCGACCTCATCGACCGGGCACTCCCGCTCGGTCCCGTCTGCCGTGATGCGGATCGCCGTCTCAGGCGCAAGCCCCATGAGGCGGGCGATCGCCTCGCCCGCGCGGCCTTTGCTCACGGCCTCAAGGGTCTTGCCTAACATGATGAGCGTGATGATCACGCCCGCGCTCTCAAAGTAAAGCGAATGGACCGCCGCCGTATGCCCCAGCGCGATCAGCACCGTGTTGTAGAGGCTCCAGCCAAGGGCCGCCGTGGTGGAGATGGCGATGAGCGCGTCCATGTTTGGCGAGCGCTGCGCCAGCGACTTGAAGCCCACGGTGTAGAACCGCCGCCCCATGGCAACACAGGGCGCCACCAATGCCAGCTGCGCCAGCGCAAAGATGAGCGGGTGCAGGCCAGGGTCAAGGATCGCCGGCAGGACGCCGGGCGCGGCGGCCATCGCCATGCCGGGGGCCATGCCAGCCATGCTACCGGCCATGCCGCCCGCCCCGCCGTGGCCCATCACGAGCATCGGCGCCATCGCAATATAAAGCAGCGGCACAGCAAAGACCACCGAGATAATAAACCGCCGCCACTGGCCGCGAATCTCGCGCTGCTTGCGCAGGCGGTCGGCTGCCAGCGCCTCACGTGTTCCAGCCACCTCAAGCGCCGTATATCCCGCGCGCGCAACCGCCGCCCGGACCTGCGCGACGTCAGTGACTGCCGGGTCATAGCTCAGCGTCGCCTTCTCCGTCGCCAGGTTGACCGCCACCTGCTCCACACCCTCAACGCCGGCAATAGCCCGCTCAACGCGCGCCACGCAGGCCGCGCAGGTCATGCCACTGATGGGAAGTAATATCGTCTTAAGCGCCATATAAATATTGTAGCGTTATAGGCCTCCTGTCCCCCGGCTCCGCGGTCCTCTGCGGTCCTCTGCGGTCCTCTGCGGTCCTCAGACGTCGCCTTTTTTCTTTGAAGCCCGAACATATTCTTTCGCGTTTGATTTGGCACGCTCCAGAATCAGTTCGTAAGCATCCTGATAGATCATCCCTTTTCGGATCCTCGTTATAGACCATCACTTCTTCTTTAGGCGGCAAGCCACCCTCTACGTTTGCGGCGCCTATATATCAATGCTCCTCCTGCAAGCAGAGCCAACAAGGCGCTCAGCGCTGTCGCCATGATGATGAAAGGCTTTGAGCCAAAACCACCTGCCGCAGGAAGGACAAACCCTTCGCTTTCATAGGTGTTAGTAAAGCTGATGTCGCTGACGCCACTTATACCCTCGCTTGACTCAGGGTCATAGGGATACGCGGCCCACGTGCTCTCATCAGGCAGAGGCCCGGAATCAGGCATCTTTGTGTAGGTGATCGTCGGTGTTCCGTCCTGTGCGATAGACTCCTTGAACAGGTACCGCGTTGAATCATAGGTCCAGCCTGCGTCACTGCCCGAGGTCTCTTTTACAACTACGTAGAACGAATAGCCAACACCACCAAAGTTTTTGCCATCATAAAGCTGGAAATTGTAGCTTCCCGCACCCTCCGTATCTATCTGCTTTGTCTTACTGGTGGATGTTAGTGGTAAATATGGCGTACCAGTAGGATCAGTCTGTGTCAAGGTAAACTCAAACGGCGTATCCGGCGCGCCTGCGCCTTTAACGATTTTTGTTACGTGGATATTGCAATACGGACCATAGGTATTATAAAAAGTAGGGACGCCGTCTTTATCATCCACACGTATGACGGTATCAAGGCTTGCCGATACGGTCGAACTCATCGTCAAAATCCCGTTGCTACCTCCGGTAACATAGACAAACACATAGCGCGGTTCGCTAAACCCATATCCGTCATGCGGTTCAGGCGTTTTAATGTCTGCCATAGTAAAATCGCTGCCTACTTCAATCGAAGTATTGTCAGAAGAAAAGCCCAGCTCCACAACCGCGTACTTATAGGTTCCGACTTTGGTAAACTCCGCTTTGCCATCAAAGTTTACCGGTAGATAGTTATTATTGATAGAAGCAGGATTATACCCAATTGAAATCACTTTCATATAGGTTGAACTATCAGGGTTCATGTCGACAACCGCGAACTTGAACTCGCCTGCATACATTTGAGCATTGTTCATGCCATCAAATGTTTTTTCAGCGCCGAATTTGAAGAAACCCTTTCCGGGAAAACCTTCTACATAGACTGTGTTAGAACTGGACGTATCACCGTTGAAATCAAGCGTTGACGTATTGGGTATGAGCGGGTTACCATCCGAGGATTTTTGATAGCTCGACAGATCCGCGTTTGGATCTATGTGGGCGGTAATATAGAGCGTAATAGTAGTACCGTCATAATCAGTGAACGGAAATCCCTTACTGGCATCCATTAGATAGGTAATAGTGTTTGTTGCGGGGTCAAACGTCAATGTTCCACCGGGTATATTCGAACGCGGACTAGTGACGCCGGCAAGAAGATCATAGTTTGCGAGCGAATTAGTGTTTTTTGACGACATAACACTAATTATATCTACCTGCAAAGCGCTCTCAAGCTTATCGCTGATCTGAACCGTAGCATACTGCGCGCCTCCGCTTGACGTACTTCCGCTTGGATTCATTGTAATCGTAGCTTCATACATAAATTGACCGGAAGAATTCGTTGTTACAGGATACGGATCTGTGATTGGGTGCAAATCCTGGTCCTCTGCTGCTCTGCTTGCACCCACGGTCTTTTCTATGGTCGGCGTGTTTGAGGGTGGAATTTTTTTATAGGTATTGGTAAAGGTAATACTGCCTGCAATTTCAGAATCTGTGAGGAGGGGGTCTGCGACGTACTGATAGAGATATTGGACAGTACCCGTCTGAACTTTTACCTGTACTGCGTAGTATCCCGCATCATAGGTCCAGCCAGAAGGAGCAGCGCCAGTCTCTGTCACTTTAAAGTAGTAGTCTCCGGCAGGGACCCCGGTAAAGCTAAACATGCCGGTACCAGTTCCTCCAGATGTCGTGATGCTTAAAGGTCCAAAGTGATCAGGCGTTAGCGCCAAATCAGATGCGTCAAGCGGGCCACAGGCCAAATTATGGACCTGCGTACAGTCAAAGCTAAACGTTCTGTCCTGCGCGCCGTCGCCGGTAATCTTTTTGATCACCGGTATCGATATATCGCCTGTATTCAACTTGTTGGTAATGGTATTGCCCGATTGCGTCATCGTATAGTTGGAGGGGATATTTGCAAGATCTTCGCGTACGGTATAGGTAAACAGATGTTGATCTATGTCTGAATACTTTGGCAAGCTGCTAAAGGTATAGTTCCAACTATCCCCGACTCCGCTAAAGGTAGCCGGAAGCCCGTAAGGCATGCCATCTTGCAAAAGCGTGAGTGTCACTGTTGACGGACGCAGACCATAGGCGTTGCTGCTGTCGTCCCATTGCTTGGTGACAGAAAGCGGGATGGCGCCCGTTGTTAAGGTATTGGTGATGATATACGAGTCGGTCGGAGCATCATAGCCACCAGACATAGAATAACCGTCCACCGCATCTTCTTTGGCAGAATAGACATACCGGTGCTGATCTATTGGTGAATACTTTGGCAGCCCGGTAAAGGTATGGTACCAGGTATTTCCCGAACCGGTAACAATAACCGGATCCCCATACGTTACGCCATCCTGCAACAAAGTAACCGTGATGTTTGTGGGCCGGGTCCCGTAGGCATTGCTATTGTCAGCCCACTGTTTTGTGACCATCAGCGACGTGCCTAAGGTATTAGTAATCACGTTGCCATCTTGCGTCATGGTATAGCCTACAGGAATATTTTCAAACGTTTCCTGAGCGCTATAGGTATACAGATGACTGCTGTCAACAGGCGAATACTTGGGAAGATCGTTAAAGGTGTAGTCCCAGCTATTCCCTGTCCCGCTGACTATTGCCGGAAGCCCGTACGGGACGCCGTCTTGTAAAAGCGTCAGTACCACCGAAGTTGGACGCGAGCTACTTGCATTGTTACCGTCTACCCACTGCTTGGTAACCGTATAAAAGGTAGTTTTCTGATTGCCGTTATAGCTATTAGTAAACACAATATCAGATGTCGGGTCATAGGCAACTCCGTTTAAGGACTGCCCATTTATGGCGATAACATAGGCATAAGAGGGGTCAAAGGTCACCAGGACCGTGAGCACATAAGAATGCGTATCCCTGGTCCAATCAGGCCCGATCCCATCAGGACTTTCGGTGATCTTGTAGTAGTAATATTCCTGTCCGGCCACCACCGTACCTTCGCCCGGAACAAAGTTGATGGGCGCAAAGGTAAAGAGCGTGCCCGTTACTGAGCCGGCTGTTGTTACCGTGTCAGTATAGCCGCTGGCAGCTGGCGTATTACCTGTCGCGTCAGTAACTTCTTCCAGATTAAACGTAAACTGCTGACCCGGAGAAGGCACTCCCCCGTTGAGGTCCAGCTTCTTGGTTGCGCTGATGTCAATGCGGGCGCTTGCCTTAAGCGGAGGGTCATAGTCATTACAGAACCGGCGAAACGTTGAAGTGTTAACATCGGCTGTGGCATCCGGCGTATAGGTCGTGCCATCATTTGACGCGCCGAAGCTCAGTACCCAACTGCTCCCGTTCCACCAGTACTCAACAATAGAAGTCGGCGTAACCTCATAGCGCACATACAGCGTCGAGCTGTCGTTGGTCCAACCGTCCCATTTGTCTGTCCCGGAGGTTTGGTTTGGCTCCTCATGTATCTTGACCACCCAGGTACCAAGACCTCCTAGCGTAAAGGGAACACTGAAGTTGGTCGAGACATTGGTTGCCTGATTATTGTACTTAATATTATGGGAAGTATCAGCAGATACCGGCATAAGCGTTGGGTTCAGATTACTATTTGACCCATCACTGGAATCAAGCAAAGTAAGATCAAACGTAAAGGTTCTGGTCGGAGAATCGGGGTTGAGAAATACCTTCCTAAATGTTATGGGCATCTGAGTATAGAGATTAGCAAAAAGAGTATAGGTCGAATAGATAGGGTCGTTGTATGCGGGAGTAACACCGCCCGGATAAAAGCTTCCGTCCAGATACATTGGATCTATGGTGTAGCTATCAATATTGATGTTATGCAGGTCGAAAGCT